>NZ_JCALCV010000001.1:0-505590 GCF_059812525.1 Mycobacterium sp. NGS51 | reverse complement strand
AGTTCAGTGATGGTTTCTAGGCCGACTACCTAGTCCTCTTTGCTCTGCACTGACCGGTGCTTGGTCGGTACTTTTTGGTATCAGGCGGTGCCGACTCATCCGCGATGGTCTGGCGGGCCGCGGCGTCGTCGTCGCGACGAATCCATGACAGAGCTTTCTGAATCTTCCTGCAGCGCACTTTGTGGCACGTCGATACGGTATGTGGCATGATTAAGTCGTGGATGCCACATTGGTTTTGGGCCAGCAAGGTCGGCTGGTGATCCCAGCCGACATCCGGACCGCGTTGGGCCTGACTTCCGGTGATCGCTTGCACCTGCATGTGACTGGTCAGCGGCTGGTGCTCGAACGACAGCAGGACGCCGTGGCTGAGCTACGGGCCCTTGGAGCCGAACTTCCAAGGGACCGCTCGCTTGTCGAGGAGTTGCTTGCTGACCGGCGTCTGGCCGCTGAGGCCGAGTGACAGTCCTAGATGCGTCTGCAGTACTGGCTCTTGTTCATGACGAGCCCGGCGCCGACCTGGTGGCAACCGAACTAAATTCTGCCTCCTTGGGCGCTGCGAACCTCGCCGAAGTCATTGGCAAGCTTGTTGACGCCGATCTCGACGTCAGCCGAGTCCGTGAATTGCTCGCTGCCGCTGGCGTCACCATCGAGCCGCTGACCGAAGCCGACGCCGAACTGGCCGGTGCAATGCGGTCCTTGGCCGGCGGACGTGGGTTGTCTTTGGGCGATCGCTGCTGCCTCGCCTTGACGGTGCGCAGCACGCCCGCGGAGGTGCTGACCGCCGATCGCGCGTGGTCCCAGCTCGACCTACCCATCCGGGTCCGCCTGCTGCGGTAAAGGAGCAAGGTGCGCCGCAATGGCCAAGCAATCCTGCAACCGTTCGATTGTGAGCCAGCACGGCGCGACGAAGAACTGCCAGCTACTCCACGGCTTTCTTCTTTCCAAGCCCCGAATCGGACGCCCACCTGTGGTCGGTGCTTGGTCGATGAATTCGCGACACGCCGCGGTTTCGAATGGTGCCAGGCGGCGCTATATCGCCAGCTCACAAGAATTTTGGTACCTCAACCAGGCGGGCTCGCAGGCTCTCCTAAAGCCTATGTCTATCAGTTTCGAATCCTGCCGGGGCACCGCGCCGGGGACACTTATCGCCGCTGTACTACTTCGGCCGAAGCTTGACAGCGGCGAGCACCCACGATTGGCGCTTACGTTGTCGATCACCATCGATCGCGGCGGCACAGCTACGGTGGCTTCAACGAAGAGAGGATCTCGACCGGCGTGAACGCCCAGACCTTCTGCTTGGTGGAGCCCGCATGAGCGCCGACGTCACCGAGGCGCCGACTGACGCCCTGCCTGCCCCGGTCCAGGCGGTGCGGGAGCGCTTGCCGCTGTGGATCCACCGGTTGGCGGTGCCGATCATCCTTGCATGGGTGGCGGTCACGGTGCTGCTGAATGTCATCGTCCCCCAGCTAGAAGTGGTGGGACAGATGCGCACGGTGTCGATGAATCCCCAGGACGCCCCGTCGATGATCGCGATCAAGCGCGTCGGCAAGGTTTTCAAAGAGTTCGATTCCGACAGTTCGGCGATGATCGTGTTGGAGGGTCAGCAGCCACTGGGTGACGCGGCCCATGACTACTACAACCAATTGGTCGCCCAACTGCGGGCGGATACCAAACACGTCCAGAACGTCCAGGACTTCTGGAGCGATCCGCTGACCGCGGCCGGTTCGCAAAGCCCGGACGGCCTGGCCGCCTACGTCCAGGTCTATCTCGCGGGTAACCAGGGGGAGAGCCTGGCCAACGAGTCGGTCAAGGCCGTCCAGGACATCATCAAGAAGACGCCCGCGCCGCCCGGCGTCGACGCCTACGTGACCGGCGACGCCCCGCTCCAGGCTGACCAGAATATTGCCGGGGACCGCAGCCTCCAGCTGATCACCGGGCTCACCTTCCTGGTGATCACCAGCATGCTGCTGTACTTCTACCGGTCCATCGCCACGGTGCTGTTAATGCTGACGACGGTCTTCCTGAACCTCGCGGCGACCCGCGGCTTCGTGGCATTCCTGGCCTACCACAACCTCATTGGGCTCTCGACGTTTGCGACCAATCTGCTGGTGATGTTGGCGATCGCGGCCTCGACCGACTACGCGATCTTCCTGATCGGCCGCTATCAAGAGGCGCGTAGCGCCGGCGAGGATCGGGAGAATGCGTTCTACACGATGTATCGCGGCACCAGCCATGTGATCCTGGGCTCGGGGCTGACGATCGCCGGCGCAACGTTCTGCCTGCGCTTCACCCGGATGCCCTACTTCCAGACTTTGGGTGTCCCGTTGGCCATCGGCATGCTCGTGACCGTTGCCGCCGCGATGACATTAGGCGCCGCAGTGGTGGCGGTGGCCAGCCGGTTCGGTCTGCTGGAACCCAAGCGGGCCATGCGGATTCGGGGTTGGCGCAAGATCGGCGCAGCGGTGGTGCGCTGGCCGGGTCCGGTGTTGATCGCGACGATAGCCGTCGCGCTGGTCGGGCTGATCACGCTGCCGGGCTATAAGGCCGGCTATAACGATCGCAAATATCTGCCGGCCGATATCCCGGCCAATGAGGGGTATGCGGCCGCGGATCGGCATTTCTCCCAGGCCCGGATGAACCCGGATCTGTTGTTGGTCGAGACCGACCACGACATGCGCAACCCCGCGGACTTTTTGGTCATCGACAAGGTGGCCAAGGCGGTCTTTCGCACCTCAGGCATCGGGCGGGTGCAGGCCATCACCCGACCCCTGGGCACCCCGATCAACCACGCGTCGATCCCGTTTGCGATCAGCATGCAGGGCACCACCCAGCAACTGAACATGCAATACATGCAAGACCGCATGAAAGACATGTTGGTGATGGGTGAGGACATGGCGCGCACCATCACCAGCATGGAACAGATGCTCGAGATCACCCGGGGCATGGCCGAGACCACCCACAGCATGGTCACCAAGATGCACGACATGGAAGCCCATATCCAGGATTTGCGGGTGCATATGGCCGATTTCGAAGACATGTGGCGCCCGTTCCGCAGCTATTTCTATTGGGAAAAGCACTGCTATGACATCCCGATCTGCTGGTCGCTGCGCTCGGTGCTCGAAGCGTTCGACAGCGTCGACATCATGACCGATGACATTCAGAATCTGATGCCTGACATGGACCGGCTGGACACGCTGATCCCGCAGATGCTCACGGTGATGCCGCCGATGATCGAAACGATGAAAAGCATGCGGGTCATGCAGCTGACCATGCAGCAGACCATGGGTGGGCTGCAGGATCAGATGGCAGAAATGATGAAGAACCAGTCGGCGATGGGCCACGCCTTCGACGAGGCCAAAAACGACGACTCCTTCTATCTGCCCCCCGAAGCATTCGACAACCCCGATTTCAAGCGCGGCCTCAAGATGTTCCTGTCTCCGGATGGCCATGCGGTGCGGATGATCATCTCCCACGAAGGCGAACCGATGTCAGCGGAGGGCATCTCGCGCGTCGAACCGGTCAAACACGCCGTGCACGAGGCCATCAAAGGCACCCCGCTGGAAGGCTCCAAAATTTACCTCGGCGGTGCAGCGGCGATGTATAACGACCTCGCCACGGGCACCAGCTATGACCTGCTCATCGTCGGAATCGCGTCGCTGTGCCTGATTTTCATCATCATGTTGATCATCACCCGAAGCGTCATCGCCGCCGCGGTCATCGTGGGCACCGTGACGCTGTCGCTGGGCAGCGCCTTCGGGCTCTCGGTACTCATCTGGCAGCACCTCATCGGCCTCGAACTGGATTGGTGGGTGCTGCCCATGGCGCTCATCATCCTGCTGGCGGTGGGGTCGGACTACAACCTGCTGCTGGTGGCGCGGTTCAAAGAGGAGATCCACGCCGGACTGAACACCGGCATTATCCGGGCGATGGGCGGCAGTGGCTCGGTCGTGACCTCGGCCGGCCTGGTGTTCGCCTTCACGATGTCCTCGATGGTGGTCAGCGAGCTGCGCGGCCTCGGCCAGGTCGGCACCACCATCGGCCTGGGCCTGTTGTTCGACACCCTGGTAGTGCGCTCGTTTATGACGCCGTCGATCGCCGCGCTACTGGGCCGCTGGTTCTGGTGGCCGCAACGGGTCCGCACCCGACCTGTGCCCAAAAGCTTTCTGCCACAGCATCATCGGGTCTAAAGCCGACCAGCGCCGGGTCATCACGAGGGTCGATGACTTGCAGAGTGGTCTCAGCCGGCCACCGGCGGCCATGTTTGTCAATCGCCGCCAGCGGCAATGTTCTTGCAACAGGCGGGTACGTCGGTCGACCGGCGCATCCGCTCAGGTCTCGTCGGTTCAGCCGAGAGCCGACGAGGCCGTCTCCGTCACCCCCCACGCGCCCGGCGTTCCGGGAACGGGCTTACGTCACTCTCTTAGTTGTAGTAGCGTGCGGGCATGGACCCGGGCCTGTGGATTCTCGGCGGCTACCAAAGCGACTTCGCACGTAACCTCACCAAGGAAAGTCTCGACTTTGCAGACCTGACCAGCGAAGTTGTCGACGCCACGCTCGCTGCGGCCAAAATGGATGGGTCCGAAATCGGCGTGGTCCACGTCGGCAACGCATTCGGGGAGATGTTTGCCGCACAGGCTCACCTCGGCGCGATGCCGGCCAGCGTGTGCGAGTCGCTGTGGGACGTGCCGGCCTCCCGGCACGAAGCCGCCTGCGCATCGGGCAGCGTGGCGACGCTGGCGGCGATCGCCGATCTGCGCGCGGGAAACTACGACACCGCGCTGGTCATCGGCGTCGAGTTGGAGAAGACCGTTCCCGGCGACATCGCCGCCCAGCACCTGGGCGCCGCCGCCTGGACCGGACACGAAGGGGCCGGGGCGAAGTTTCTGTGGCCGTCGATGTTCGCTCAGGTCGCTGACGAGTATGACCGCCGCTACGGGTTGGACGACGCCCATCTGCGCGCGATCGCAGAACTCAACTTCGCCAACGCGCGCCGAAACCCCAATGCGCAAACCCGCGACTGGACGGTCCCCGACCCGATCAGCGACGACGACGCGAGCAATCCCGTCATCGAGGGCCGGCTGCGACGGTTCGACTGCAGTCAGATGACCGACGGCGGGGCAGGACTGATCCTGGTCACCGATCGCTACCTGCGTGCGCATCCCAACGCGCATCCCCTCGGCCGCATCGTCGGATGGGGGCATCGCACCGTTGGGCTGGGCCTGCGGCAAAAGCTGGTCCATGCAGCCGAAAACCCCTACGTGCTACCGCATGTGCGGGCGGCCGCACTGGATGCGTTCGGCCGCGCTGCGGTATCGCTCGAGGACCTCGATGGCATCGAGGTGCACGACTGCTTCACACCGAGCGAATACCTGGCCATCGACCACGTCGGCCTGACCGGACCCGGCGAGTCGTGGAAGGCCATCGAAAACGGCGAACTCGAAATCGGCGGCCGACTGCCGGTCAATCCCAGCGGCGGGCTGATCGGCGGCGGACATCCCGTCGGCGCATCCGGGATACGGATGCTCGTCGACGCGGCCAAGCAGGTCAGCGGAACAGCCGGCGACTATCAGGTCGAGAACGCGAAAACCTTCGCCACCTTGAACTTTGGCGGTAGCACCGCGACCACGGTCAGCTTCGTCGTCAGTGCGGCAGCGGGCTGATCACGTGGACGTCGAGATCGTCGGCAAATTCCTTTCCACGCTGCCCGAGGACGACGACCACCCGTACCGGACCGGTCCGTGGCGGCCCCAGAGCACCGAATGGGATGGCGACGACCTCACCGCTGTCGAGGGTGAAATCCCCGCCGATCTCGACGGTGTTTATCTGCGCAACACGGAAAATCCGCTGCATCCGGCGTTGAAGACATATCACCCGTTCGACGGCGACGGGATGCTGCACGTCGTCGGCTTCCGCGACGGAAAGGCCTTCTACCGCAACCGCTTCATCCGCACCGATGGCTTCCTGGCCGAAAACGACGCCGGCGGGCCGTTGTGGCCGGGCCTGGCCGAGCCGCCGACGCTGGCCCGACGCGACGACGGGTGGGGCGCCCGGGGCAGGATGAAGGACGCGTCGAGCACCGACGTCATCGTGCACCGGGGAACCGCGCTGACCAGTTTTTACCAGTGTGGTGATCTGTATCGGGTCGACCCATACTCCGCCGAAACCCTTGGTAAAGCACAGTGGAACGGTCGGTTTCCGTTCGACTGGGGAGTCTCGGCACACCCCAAGGTCGACGCCAAGACCGGCGAACTACTGTTCTTCAACTACGGCAAGCGCGCTCCGTACATGCACTACGGGGTCGTCGACGCGGACAACAACCTGGTGCACTATGTCGATGTCCCGTTACCGGGGCCGCGGCTGCCACACGACATGGCATTCACCGAAAACTATGTCGTTCTCAACGATTTCCCGCTGTTCTGGGAGCCCGAGCTGCTGACCCGCGGTCTACACGTGGCGCGGTTCCATCGCGAGATGCCGTCGCGGTTCGGGGTGCTGCCGCGACGCGGGCACCCTGCTGACATTCGATGGTTCGAAGCCGAGCCCACGTTCGTGCTGCATTTCGTCAACGCCTACGAGGACGGCGATGACATTGTGCTGGACGGCTTCTTCCAGGCCGACCCCGAGCCGGCCGACACCGGCACCGGCACCAAATGGCAACGGGCCTTTCGCTTTCTGGCCCTCGACCGCATGCAGGCACGACTGCACCGGTGGCGGCTCAACCTGGTGACCGGCTCGGTGCGAGAAGAACCGTTGTCGGAGACCATCACCGAATTCGGCATGATCAATGCCGATTACACCACCCGCGGCTACCGCTATGCCTACGCCGCCACCGGTAAGCCCGGCTGGTTCCTGTTCGACGGGCTGGTCAAACACGACGTGCTCACCGGCCGCGAGCAGCGCTATGCGTTTGGTGACGGCATCTTCGGAAGCGAAACCGCGATGGCGCCGCGCCCACGTGGCGGCAGTGAAGACGACGGCTATTTGGTCACGCTGATCACCGACATGAACGCCGATGCCTCCTACTGCTTGGTGTTCGATGCCGCACAGCTCGGCGATGGTCCGGTATGCAAACTCCTGCTGCCGGAGCGTATTTCCAGTGGCACCCATTCCACGTGGGCGCCTGGGCCGCAGCTGCGGTGCTGGGATTCCGTCGACTCGGCAGCCGAAGCGATCGGACTGTAGGTGCCGACCGCACTAACTCCCGGAGGCACCAACGCGGTGGGCCGGATCCTGGGGTTGCTCGGCGACGAGTGGACGCTGCTGATCACCCAGCAGGCACTATTGGGAGCGACTCGCTACGGCGAGTTCATGGCGCGATTGCCGATCTGCAATTCGGTTCTCACCAACCGGTTGCGGGCGCTGACACAGAACGGGTTGTTGAACCGGATGGCCTACCAGACGCGTCCGGTCCGCGCCGAATATCGGCTCACCGAACGCGGCCGGTCGTTGTGGCCGGTGCTGCTGTCGATTTGGGAGTGGGAGCGACGCTGGGCGCCCGAGCACACCCCTTGGCTTCCCGACATGCGCCACCACGTCTGCGGCACTGATTTCGCGCCGTTGTTGACGTGCCGGTCATGCGCCGAGGTAGTGACCGAGAAGCAGGTGGCGGTCCGATGGGGGCCCAGCGGCTCGTGGCCACGGTCGGTGCCCGAGGCGGTGACCCGTCGCCGAACGGCTGCCGGCGACGGACAGACTCAGGCGGGACTGTTTCCCGAGACCATGAGCGTATTCGGAAACCGTTGGTCGGCCGCGTTATTGGTGTGCACCTACTTGGGAGCCACCCGCTATACCGACTTTCAGTGCCAGCTCGGGGCGCCGCCCACACTGCTGGCCGGCCGGCTGCAGACATTCTGCGCGACCGGTGTGCTGACGACGTCGCGACTGGACGGCCCGCACAACGCTCGCTACCAACTGACGGAAAAGGGACGGGCATTCTTCCCGGTGCTGATCACCGCACTGCAATACGGGCAGCAGTGGTTTCACGCACCCGAGGGACCGGCGGTGCTGCTGACCCACCGCGGTTGCGGTGCGGCGTTCACCGGCGAGTTGAGCTGCGACCAGTGTGCTCAGCGGCTGGCAGGTGCCCAGATCAGCGCGATCGAAGCCTCCGGGCGCGATAGAGCGACGACGCCAACGCCCACACTGAACACATGACCGCGCCCGCAGCGCCGACGAAACCGACATACAAGCCGTAGGCCGCCGATACCGGCGGACTGACATTCACGTCGTAATACCAGATCGTCAACGCCGCAATCAACGCTGAAAGGATCAGCGCGGCAATCGATGCCAGCTTGACTGAGAGGCCGCGGCCGACCATCGCGCCGGCCACCAGCAGCGTCGACGAGAGCAAGACGATCAGCTGTCCCGTCCCGAATCCGCGCGGCAGGTCCAGGCTTCCCATGCTGCCACCGATGGCGTTCGCCCGGCCGCCGCCGTTGACGCCAGTCGCCAACCACGGCAGCCACGTGCTGATCGACACCACGGCGGCGAACAGCGCAACCAGCCAACCAGGATGCAGGCGGCGGGACATACTGCGACAGTAGCGCGCACTTTAGGGTAGATGCATGACCGAGCTACCCGATTGGGCACGCCAGCTGGACTTGACGCCCAACCCCGAGGGCGGCTGGTTCCGGCAGACCTGGCGCAGCGATGTCACGGTCGGACAATCTGCACTGCCACCGGACTACACCGGTCCACGCAGCGCCGGAACAGCGATCTTGCTGCTGCTGATGCCGGGTCAGCAGTCCGCATGGCACACCGTGCGCAGCGCCGAATTGTGGCTGCATCATCGCGGCAGTCCGCTGCTGCTCGACATCGGAGTCGAACGACACAGCAGCACAACACATGTGCTCGGTAGCGACATCCTGGCCGGTGAGCGACCCCAGCTGCTGGTGCCGCCGCGGTACTGGCAGCGGGCCAGACCGCGCGACGACGGGCCCAGCCTGGTCAGCTGCGTCGTAGTGCCCGGTTTCGACTACGCCGATTTTGGCCTCGGCGCAGATTAATCCTGCAGCGAGGACAGGTTGAAGACCGCACCCGCGGGGTCGGTCGCCGCGGCCAGCCGCCCATAGGGGGTGTCCTCGGCGGCCTGCAGGACCGTGCCGCCGTTGTCGGCGATCACCTGCAGCGTCTTGTCGACATCCTCGGCGCCGAAGAACGTCGTCCAGTGGGACGGGACGCCGTCGGGCAGACAACTGCTGCCGTCCATCAGCCCGAGCAACTGCTGATCGCCGAACCATGCCGTGGTGTAACGGAATTCATCGGTGTCGGAGATCTGCTCGGTCCGCCATTCGAGTATCTCGCGGTAGAAGTCGACTGCGGCGCCGTAGTTACGTGTCGTCAGCTGGTGCCAGACCGGTGCGCCGGCTTCACCGATCACCTCGAAACCGACGTGCTCCGCCGGCTGCCACAAGCCAAACGCTGCGCCGGACGGATCGATGGCCATGCTCATGGTTCCCTTGGCCGGTATCTCCATCGGCCCAAGGCAGGACGAGCCTCCTGCCGCAGTCAGCGCAGTTACGGTGGCGTTGACGTCAGCCGTGTGAAAGTAAGTGGTCCAGGCGTCGGGGCCCTGCCATTCCGGATTGTTGGCCATCAGCCCGGCAACCGGCCGCCCGGCGGTGGTGACGTTGATGTAGCCGCCGTATTCGGGGCCCGCCGATTCGAAGGACCAGCCGAACACCGCGCCATAGAAGTCTTGGGCGCGATCCAGGTCTGACGACATCAGGTCGATCCAGGTGGGCGCGCCCAGCGGCGCGCCGTGACGAATGGGCACGATGGTCCCTTCGGTGCGGTCTAGACCCGTACGGGGTTCACCGATACCGACTACCGCTGACGCCGAAACTCATCGCGGCGCGCATCAAACCGGCTCACGCCGGGGCGAACACCGTGACGAACTTCTGCAATGACTCGCGGATATCGCCCTTGAGTGCACCCGCGACCACCATCCCGATCGGACCGAACAGTGCCGGACCACCCAGATGCACATCGAAACTCACGACCGAGCCGTCACCCTTGGGTTTGACCTTGGCGAGCAGCTTGACCTTTACGCCGCCGACGCCCTGGCCGTTGAGGGTCATGGCCTCCGGTGGCTTGTAATGCACGATCGTCCATTTGATCCGGTTGGGCATGCCCTTGACTTCGACGATCGACTCGATGACCGTGCCTTTTTCCAGGGTCTCGGGAAGTTTGCTGCGCCAGACCCGGTGAATGGTCAGCCAATCCTTGAAGCGGGAGAGGTCGGAGGCATGTCCCCAGGCCTGTTCGGGCGGCAGGGGTACATCGATGGAGCCGGAAAGTTTTGCCATGACTAATTCTGCGGGTCGCCTTTGTCGACGGCCTTTTTGGCAGCGTCCTGCACCTTGTCGACGGTGTCCTTGTATTTGCCTTGCGTCTTGTTGTCGACGAAATCACCTGCTTTGTCGATCGCCTGATCAACCTTGTCGGCGTTCTGCGACAACAGATCCTTGGCCTTGTCCAGGAATCCCATGAGTCCCTCCCTTCCGTTGCAGAGCCTATCGTCCGGCTATTCGTATCGTGGGCCGCTACTGCCACAACTGCCGGCGTTCGCCCAAGGCAAAGCCCTGAATCCACCACACCGCCTCGACCGCCGCCGCACCGAGCACACCGATGCCCATGGCCGTCGACGTGATAACCAGGTTCGAGGGATCCAGCAGGAACTTCTCCTGTGCCAGCGGCAGACTGAGGATCACCGCATAGGCCAGCCCCGACGCGACTACCAGCGCTAACCGCCACCACTGATAGGGGCGCGCCACCACGGCCAGCACCCAGATCGCGGTCATCAGCAACGTGATCAGCGCACCCGTCGACGCCTGGGTCTGCTGCTCCGGTCCGGCCGCGCGGCCCTGATAGGCCGCCAGGTACGAGATGAACGTGGCGATGCCGACGACGAGTCCGAAGGGCAGCGCAGACGTCATGACTCTGCGGACAAAGCCGGGGTGAGCGCGCTCGTTGTTGGGCGCCAGCGACAGGATGAACGCCGGAACGCCGATGGTGAACCAGGCCGCGATCGTGACGTGGATGGGCTGAAAGGGAAACAGCAACGGATCGGCGCCGAACAGCTTTGAACTCAGCCCGGCAATACCCACCAACAGCGCCAGCAATACCGAGTACACCGTTTTGGTCAAGAACAGATTCGCGACCCGCTCGATATTGCCGATCACCCGGCGGCCTTCGCCGACGACGTAGGGCAGCGTGGCGAATTTGTTGTCCAGCAACACGATCTGTGCCACCGCCCGCGACGCCGGACTGCCCGAGCCCATCGCGACGCCGATGTCGGCGTCTTTGAGCGCCAGCACGTCGTTGACTCCGTCGCCCGTCATCGCCACCGCGTGCCCGTGCGCCTGCAGCGCATGCACGATCTCCCGTTTCTGGTCGGGACGCACTCGGCCGAAGGTGGTGTACTGCTCCAGCGTGTCGGCCAACTCGGCCGGCTCGGTGGGCAATCGCCGCGCATCCATGGTCGCTCCGTGCAGGCCAAGCTTGTCGGCGACCGCACCAACCGACACCGCGTTGTCGCCGGAGATGACTTTTATCGAGACCTGCTGTGCGGCAAAATATTCCAGGGTCTTGCGGGCGTCGGGACGCACCTTCTGCTCGAGAACGACCAGCGCAATCGGCGTCACCCGGCCCGGTGCATCCGGGTGCTCGACGGATAAATCACTGGACCCCAGCAGCAGGACGCGCAGGCCCCGCGCGCCGATCTGTTCGGCCTGCTGGGCGGCCGCCGACGTCGGATCGGCCAGCACATCGGGCGCACCGATCACCCAGTTGCCGTGTTCGCGGTAGGAGGCGCCGCTCCACTTGGTCGCCGACTTGAACGGCGCCATCGCGGTCGCTACCCAGCCGGGCGGCCGGTTATAGGCGCTGCCGATGGCCTGCATGCTGGCATTCGGCCGGGCGTCGGCGACAGCCAGCGAAGCCAGCACGTCGGTGAGGTCTTCGCGGTGTCGGCCCGAATCGGCGACCTCGACGACCTCCGAGACCCGCATGCCGTTTTCGGTCAGCGTGCCGGTCTTGTCCGCGCAGACCACGTCAACTCGTGCCAGGCCTTCGATGGCAGGCAATTCCTGCACCAGGCACTGCCGCTGGCCGAGCCGAATGACGCCGACCGCGAACGCAATCGAGGTCATCAGCACCAGCCCTTCGGGCACCATCGGCACCAGCGCGCCGACCATCCGCAGCACCGACTCCCGCCAGCCCGCGTGCGTGGTGAACAGTTGGCTGTAGATCGTCAGCAGACCGGCGGGCACCAGCAGGTAGGTGATGAACTGCAGGATTTTGTTGATGCCGACGCGCAGTTCGGATTTCACCAGCGTGAACTTGCTGGCTTCCTCGGCCAATCTGGCCGCATAGGCTTCCCGGCCCACCTTGGTGGCGCGGTATGCGCCGATGCCGGCGACGACGAAACTCCCGGACATGACCGGATCGCCGGCACTCTTGCCGATGGCATCAGCCTCCCCCGTGAGCAGTGACTCGTCGATCTCGAGGCTGGCCGCCTCCACCAGTTCACCGTCGACGACGACCTGGTCACCGGGACCCAGTTCGATGATGTCGTCGAGCACCACCTCGTTGGCGAGTACCTCGCGAATCCCAGATTGCCGCCGCACCACCGGTTTTGATTGACCGACAATCGCGAGCTTGTCCAGCGTCTGCTTGGCCCGGATCTCCTGAACCATGCCGACGATGCTGTTGGCGACGATGAGCAAGCCGAACATGCCGTTGATCACCGAACCGGTCGCCAACACGATGACCAACAGCACGCTCAAAATGGCGTTGATGCGGGTGAAGACGTTGGCGCGGATGATCTCTGGCACGCTGCGCGTCGCACGCGCGGGGACGTCGTTGCTCTTGCCGTCTGCTACCCGCTGCGCCACCTCGGCGTCGGACAGGCCAGCGCTCAGCGAGGTGGTCATCGGCTCAAAGCCGCCACCATGGTTCGAATTCCGCCGGACGCTTCGGATCCACGCGCTGGCCAGGCTTGGGCACCACCACTCGGACGTCGGATGCCTCGGCGGCGGCCAGCAGCCGCTCGACCGGCTCGGCCCACGGGTGTGGCGCCAGCCGGAAGGTGCACCAGTGGATCGGCACCAACAGTCGGCCACCGATGTCCAGGTGCGCCCGGACCGCCTCCTCGGGGTTCATGTGGATGTCTGGCCAGGCCTTGTTGTAGGCACCTACCGGCATCAGCGTGACGTCGAACGGTCCGTGGTCGGCGCCGATTTCCCCGAAGCTCGTGGTGTATCCGGAGTCACCGGCGAAAAACGCGCGATGGCTCGGACCGATGATCGCCCAGGATGACCACAGTGTGGTGTTGCGGTTCAGGAACCGCCCGGAGAAATGCCGCGCCGGTGTGCAAATCAGGGTGAGCTCGTCGATCTGGGTGCTTTCGTTCCAGTCGAGTTCGATGATGCGCTGGTCGGGAATCCCCCATTCGCGCAGGTGCGCGCCGACGCCGAGTGGGACGACGAACGGTGCCCGTTGGCTACGGGCCAACGCCACGATGGTGTCGACGTCCAGATGGTCGTAGTGGTCGTGGCTGATCACAATGGCGTCGAGAGCCGGCAGTCCGTCCAACTCCCCCGGCGGCGGATGCATCCGCTGCGGACCGACGACATCGGACGGTGAGCAGCGCTCACTCCACACCGGATCGGTCAGCACGCGGTAGCCGTCGATATCGAGCACCGCCGTGGCATGGCCGTACCAGCAAACCTCCAGAGCACTGGAGTTGCTGTCGCAGCCCGGCGGCGATTCCATCGGGATCGGCGCCGAGGGCCGGGAGGCGGCCCGTCCGCCGAGAACCTCGCGCAGGACCAGCCGCTGCTGCTCGCGGTCCATGCTGAACAGGGACGCCGGTTCGAGGTTGGTGAAGACACCGTCGTGGAAATTGGGTGAGCGATCGGCGACCGCACGAATTTTGGCGGGGCCGGCGCCGAGCGCGGCCGGTGCGCCGTGCACCGCGCGCAGCACCCACCCGCCACCGGCCAGCGTCACCGTGCCGGCGGCCAGTCGCAGCGCTCCGCGCAGCATGCGGTCAGGCCCCCTGAAACTTCGGTGGCCGCTTCTGCACCCGAGCGACCTGCGCTTCGATCACGTCCTGACTGCCCCACGCCTTGTCGAAGAGCTCTTTGTGGACCGAACTCGCCTCCTCGATGGCGTCGTCATTGAGCACCCGCTTGGCGTGCTGCAGCGCCAGCGGCGCCAGCCCGGCGATCTCGGCAGCCCACTCTTGTGCCTCGGTCAGCGTTCCGATCCGGTTGGCCATACCGGTCTGCAACGCGACGTCGGCGCTCAGCTTTTCCGCCGACAGCAGCATCGCCCGTGCACGGCCATGGCCGACCAGCGACGCCAGTCGACGGATGCTCCAGTTATCCAGCGCCAGGCCGTATTTCGACGTGGGGAATTGGAAGAATGCTTCGGGTGCCACCACCCGCAGGTCACATTGCATCGCCAGTTGCAGCCCGGCGCCGATCGCGGGGCCGTTGATCGCCCCGATAATCGGCATCGGCGACGCATCCAACACTTTGTGCAGCTCGACGAGCCGGTCCGGGTAGTCGGCGGCGAACGCGTCGCCGCTCAAGTCCGCGCCGGCGCAGAATACGGTGCCCTGCCCGGTCAGCACGATCGCGCGGACGTTCTCCCCCGATGCCTTCTCCACCGCCTCGCGCAACTCCTCGACAAGCTGGGAGTTCAGCGCGTTGCGCCGTTCGGGTCGCTGCAACTCGATGGTCATGACGAGTTCGACCTGGGTGACACCGATCATGCGGGCCAGCCTATTAGCCTCTCCTCGTGAGCCGGATCGGGACCGTCGAACTGCGCGACGCCGTGCTCGACGATGGATCCTTCACCAGCTGGGACGACACGCCGCTGACCGTGCCGACCAACGAGTCGTATGCACGCGAGCTGGCGAAGGCCCGCGCCGCGACCGGACGTGACGAGTCGGTGCTGACCGGCGAGGGCCGGGTGTTCGGTCGTCGGGTGGCCGTGGTGGTCGGCGAGTTCGGCTTCCTGGGCGGTTCCATTGGCGTCGCCGCGGCCGAGCGAATCACGACTGCCGTAGAGCGTGCGACCGCCGAGCGGCTGGCGCTGGTCGCATCGCCGAGCTCCGGGGGCACCCGGATGCAGGAGGGCACCGTCGCATTCCTGCAGATGGTGAAGATCGCCGCGGCCGTCACCTTGCACAAGCAAGCGAACCTGCCCTACCTGGTGTATCTGCGCCATCCGACAACCGGCGGGGTGTTCGCGTCATGGGGTTCGCTTGGGCATCTGACCCTCGCCCAGCCCGGAGCGCTGGTGGGCTTTTTGGGACCACGCGTCTACGAGCAGCTCTATGGCGAACCGTTCCCGGCCGGTATCCAGACCGCCGAGAACCTGGCGCGCCACGGGGTGATCGACGGCGTCATACCGCTCGCGGAGCTCCGAGAAACGCTGGACCGCACATTGACGGTGGTCGCCGACGATCCCGAGCCGCCACCGGCGCCGGCGCCGGTCGAGGAAATGCCCGACGTCGAAGCGTGGGATTCGGTGGTCGCATCACGACGCCCCGATCGGCCCGGGGTCAAGCATCTACTGCGGCACGGCGCCACCGACCTGGTCCTGCTGTCCGGCACGGGCCAGGGCGAGGCGGCGACAACACTGTTGGCGCTGGCCCGCTTCGCCGGCCAGCCCGCAGTTGTCCTCGGCCAGCAACGCGTCGTAGGCGGGATCGTGGGGCCGGCAGCGCTGCGCGAGGCTCGCCGGGGCATGGCTCTGGCCGCCGAACTGCGCCTGCCGCTGGTCCTGGTCATCGACACCGCCGGACCGGCCCTGTCGGCCGAGGCTGAGGAGGATGGGCTGGCCGGTGAGATCGCCCGATGCCTGTCCGATCTGGTCACACTGGACACCCCGACGGTGTCGGTGCTGTTGGGGCAGGGCAGCGGCGGGCCGGCGCTGGCGATGGTGCCCGCCGACCGGGTCCTGGCCGCACGCCACGGCTGGCTGGCGCCGCTGCCGCCGGAAGGCGCCAGCGCGATCGTCTTCCGCGACACCGCGCACGCCGCTGAACTGGCTGCCGCACAAGGAATCCGGTCGGCCGATTTGTTGGCGTCGGGGATCGTCGACGCGGTGATGCCCGAGTACCCTGATGCCGCCGACGAGCCCGTCGAGTTCTCCCAGCGCCTCTCCCGCATGATCGCCACCGAGCTTCATGCGCTGCGCGGGGTGGCGGACGCCGAGCGTACGGCGGCGCGGTTGCGGCGCTACCGGCGTATCGGGCTGCGCTGACCCGGAGCTCAACCGTCAGGCAGCAGGTATGCCACGGGTCATGCCGCCGCCTCGGAATCCGCCGCGCCGAACTGGGTCTCGTACAGCTCCGCGTACCGCCCGGCATGGCGCAGCAGCTGCTCGTGGGTGCCACGCTCGACGATCCGGCCCTCTTCCACGACGAGGATTTGATCGGCGGCCCGCACGGTGGACAGCCGGTGCGCGATGACGATGGACGTCCGGCCGGCCAGGGCTTCTGAAAGCGCTTGCTGCACAGCCGCTTCCGACGACGAATCCAGCGAGGCCGTCGCCTCGTCGAGGATGACCACTCGCGGATTTCCCAGCAGCAGCCTGGCGATCGTCAGCCGCTGCCGCTGACCGCCGGAAAGCCGATAGCCACGTTCGCCGACCACAGTGTCCAGCGCGTCGGGCATCTCGGCGACGACATCGGCCACCCGCGCGCGTCGCAGTGCCTGCCACAACTGGTCGTCAGTGGCGTGCGGCGCGGCCAGCCGCAAATTGGACCGGATGGACTCGTGAAACAAATGACCGTCCTGGGTGACCAGCCCGACCGACTCGCGCAGTGATGCGGTGGTCAGGTCGCGAACGTCGGCCCCCGACAGGCGCACTGCTCCGGAGTCGACGTCGTAGAGCCGGGCCAGCAGGGCGGCGATCGTCGACTTGCCGGCGCCGGACGACCCCACCAGCGCCACCATCTGACCGGGCGCGGCGGTGAACGAAATGCCATGCAGCACTTCCGCTCCCCCGCGATCGTCGAGAGTCGCCACTTCCTCCAGCGAGGCCAGCGACACCTTGTCCGCCGGCGGGTAGGCGAACCGCACGTCGTCGAACTGCACCGAGATGCCGCCGTCGGGTACCGGCACGGCGTCGGGCTGCTCGGTGATCAGCGGCTCCAAATCGAGCACCTCGAAAACCCGCTCGAAGCTGACCAACGCACTCGCGATCTCCACCCGGGCATTGACCAACGCGGTCAGCGGAGCGTACAGCCGGGTCAGCAGCAGTGCCAGCGACACGATGGCGCCGGCCTGCAAGTGGCCGCCGATGGCCAGCACACCGCCCAACCCGTACACCAGCGCCAGCGCCAACGCCGACATCAGCGTCAGCGAGTTCATGAACACCGACTGCAGCATCGAGGACTTCACCCCGATGTCGCGCACCCGAGAGGCCCGCAGCGCGAACTCGTGCGACTCGCGGTCGGGGCGACCGAAGAGCTTGACCAAGGTGGCGCCGGGCGCGGAGAACCGCTCGGTCATCTGGCTGTTCATCGTGGCGTTGTAGGCGGCGCGTTCCCGGCTCAGCCGCGCCATCGTGGTGCCGATGCGCCGGGCCGGAACGACGAACAGCGGTACCAGCAGCAGCGACAACAGGGTGATCTGCCAGGAGATGCCGGCCATCACCACCAGCGTCAGCGTCAGCGTCACCAAGTTGGACACCACACCGGAGAGCGTGTCGGAGAATGCGCGCTGGGCTCCCATCACGTCGCTGCTCAGTCGGCTGACCAGCGCACCGGTGCGAGTGCGGGTGAAAAACGCCACCGGCATGCGCTGCACGTGGTCGAACACCGCCGTGCGCAGGTCCAGGATCAGGCCCTCGCCGATCAGCGCCGACAGCCAGCGGGTCAGCAGTGATACCACCGCCTCGGCGACAGCCACCGCCGCGATCACCGATGCCAGCAGCACCACCGCCGCGGCGTGCACCCCGGTGACGATCTCGTCGACCACCTTGCCGGCCAGCACCGGCGTCGCCACGGTCAGCAGCGCGCTGACCACGCTGACAGCCACAAAGAAACCCAACCTGCGATGATGGTGCCCGGCGAAGCGCCAGATCCGCCCGACCAACCCCCGGCCCACCAGGGTGCGAAGCTCGCCCGACCTCGCGTGCATCTGGCGATACAGCGTGCGGCTCGCTACCGATTCCATGCTCATGAGCTTGACGGTAAAACCTCAACAAAGGATGAGGTCAATCGACGCGCTGGGACGCGGGCGGATCCTCCCACAGCCCGGCGTCTCGATCAGGCAAGATGGGCGCATGGACACTGGTGCGACCTCACCCCGGGTCTTGGTCGTCGACGACGACTCCGACGTGCTGGCCTCGCTGGAACGGGGCCTTCGGCTGTCCGGTTTCGAGGTGTCGACCGCGGTCGACGGCGCCGAGGCGCTGCGCAGTGCCACTGAGACCCGGCCGGATGCGATCGTGCTCGACATCAACATGCCGGTGCTGGACGGCGTCAGCGTGGTCACCGCGCTGCGCGCCATGGACAACGACGTGCCGGTTTGTGTGCTGTCGGCGCGCAGTTCGGTCGACGACCGGGTGATGGGTTTGGAGGCCGGCGCTGACGATTACCTGGTCAAACCATTCGTGTTGGCCGAACTGGTAGCGCGGGTCAAAGCGCTACTGCGGCGCCGCGGATCCACCGCGACGTCCTCGTCGGAAACCATCACGGTCGGCCCGCTGGAGGTCGACATCCCCGGCCGGCGGGCACGCGTCAACGGTGTCGACGTCGACCTGACCAAGCGGGAATTCGACCTGCTCGCGGTGCTGGCCGAGCACAAGACCGCGGTGCTGTCGCGCGCTCAACTGCTGGAGCTGGTGTGGGGCTACGACTTCGCTGCGGACACCAACGTGGTCGACGTGTTCATCGGCTACCTGCGGCGCAAGCTGGAGGCCGGCGGCGGCCCGCGGCTGCTGCACACCGTACGCGGAGTGGGATTCGTACTGCGCATGCAGTGACCAGGCGGCCATGAACTTCTTGTCCCGGATCCTTACCCGTACGCCCTCGCTACGTACCCGGGTGGTGATCGCGACCGCGATCGGTGCGGCGATCCCAGTGCTCATCGTCGGCACCGTGGTGTGGGTCGGCATCACCGGCGACAGCAAGGAGCGGCTAGACCGCCGACTCGACGAGGCGGCTGGTTTCGCAATCCCCTTCCTGCCCCGCGGCCTCGACGAGATTCCCCGATCGCCGAACGACCAGAACACGGTGATCACCGTGCGCAAAGGCGCTCAAGTGACCTCCAACGCAAACATCACGCTGCCGGAGTTGCCCGTCGGGTACGCAGACACCTACGTCGACGGCGTGCGCTACCGGGTACGCACCGTCGAAATCCCGGCGCCGCAACCGATTTCGGTGGAGGTAGGAGCCACTTACGACGACACCATCCTGCGCACCAACAACCGGCACCGGCGAGTGATTCTGATCTGTGGCTTAGCGATTGGCGCGGCAGCGGTGTTTGCTTGGCTGCTGGCCGCATTCGCGGTACGACCGTTCAAACGGCTGGCCCAGCAGACCCGGGCGATCGACGCCGGCGACGAAGCGCCGCAGGTGAAAGTCCGCGGCGCGACCGAGGCAGTGGAAATCGCCGAGGCGATGCGGGGCATGCTGCAGCGAATCTGGAACGAGCAGGACCGCACCAAAGACGCGCTGGCGTCGGCCCGCGACTTCGCGGCGGTGTCGTCGCATGAACTGCGCACTCCGCTGACCGCGATGCGCACCAACCTCGAGGTGCTCTCCACGCTGGATCTGCCCGACGACCAACGCAAGGAAGTGCTCAACGACGTGATCCGCACGCAGTCGCGCATCGAGGCCACCCTGAGCGCACTGGAGCGGTTGGCCCAAGGTGAGTTGTCGACGTCGGATGATCATGTGCCAGTCGACATCACCGAGTTGCTGGATCGCGCAGCCCACGACGCCATGCGGGTCTACCCCGATCTCGATGTCTCCCTAGTCCCGTCGCCGACGTGCATCATCGTCGGGCTGCCGGCCGGGTTGCGGCTGGCTGTCGACAACGCGATCGCGAACGCGGTCAAACATGGCGGCGCCAGCCGGGTTCAGCTGTCAGCGGTCAGCTCGCGAGCCGGGGTTGAAATCGCCGTCGACGACAACGGCAGCGGAGTGCCCGAGGAGGAACGTCACGTGGTGTTCGAGCGGTTCTCGCGTGGCTCGACGGCCTCGCATTCGGGCTCGGGCCTGGGTCTGGCGCTGGTGGCTCAGCAAGCGCAATTACATGGCGGCACCGCGTCTCTGGAGAACAGCCCGCTAGGCGGAGCGCGGCTGTTACTGCGACTCCCCCCGCCACGCTGACTCCGTCATCGACGTACGGATCAGCCGGCAGCGCCGCCCGTTGTGGCGTCGTCCTCAGCGGCATCGGAGCCAGCCGGCACATCAGGTTTGACCCGCCGAATCATCAGCGCGAAGGTCAGCGCCAACCCGAGCACGAAAGCCAGCACCATCAACCACCAGTTCGGGTCAGTCATGGCGCTCCAATCTCACGCGAACCGGGCGTCTCCGCGAGGGCCTGCTCTGCGCTGGTGCGCTTGACAGACACCACGGTGATCGCCCAGGCGACCCCCGAACCCACCACGAAAGCCAAGAGGTACCAGAGCCATTGGATGACGAAGTCCATATCGGATTCTCCTCAGTGGCCGCGATCTCAGCGCGGTCCGGTCGGCATGACGGGACCGCTGGTCTCCATCTCATTGACGAGATTCAGGTTGGGCCAGGCGTCTTCGGCTGCCTGCTCGACCGCATCCTCCTGATCGGCCGATGCGGCGGTCCCGGTTAGCGCGATGGTGTCACCCTCGACGGCCAGGCTGAAATCGGGAATCGCCGCTGCCGCGTTGAAAACCGGCCCCGCATCTGAGAAATCGAGCGAGTTGACGTCGGGGTTGATGCCGAGATAGTCGATGACGTTGGCGTTCGAACCGACCGATGCGATCACCGCGTCCAGCAGCGCCGCCTTGGCTTTGGCATCGGGAAATTCGCCGCGCAGCGTGATGTCGTTGCCCGTCCGGATGATCGACACCGGCGCCAACGTTATCGGCGGAATGGTCGGCGTATTCGGCAAGGCGCCCGGCTGCGACGGCGGGTTCAGCGTCGGCAGCGCGCCGGGCGACTCGTTGGTCTCCGAGCGCGTTCGATCCAGCAAGCCGTAGCCGATCACTCCCAAGAGCAGCGGAATCACCACCAGCCCGATCAGCCACGGGACACCAGGAGATCGTCGGTAGAACTTCGAAGCTGCCCGCCGCTCGGGGGTTTTGGGTGCTTCGCCGGAATCCGCCATCGGCCCTCCACGGTCGGGTTCTTGTTCGGGCGATTTGAAGCCTAAGCCTGCGGGCTATCGGGTGGCGAGCAGGTCGATGACGAAGATCAGCGTTTTACCTGACAGCTGGTGCCCCGAGCCGGCCGGGCCATAGGCCTGTGCGGGCGGGATAACCAGTTGGCGCCGGCCGCCCACCTTCATTCCGGGGATGCCGTCCTGCCAGCCCTGGATCAGGCCACGCAGCGGAAATTCGATGGACTCGCCGCGACTCCACGAACTGTCGAATTCCTCGCCGGTGTCGTACTCCACCCCCACGTAGTGGACCTCGACGGTGCCGCCCGGGACGGCTTCGGGCCCGTCGCCGACCACCAGGTCTTGGATGACCAATTCAGTGGGCGCGGGACCGGCCGGGAATTCGATCTCTGGTTTCTGTGTCACCGGGCCACCATAGCCCCGGAGCCGCGGCAGCCGGTCGGCTACCGCGCGTCGATGGTGGCGTAATTCCGCTCGGTGTAGCCGGTGTAGATCTGGCGCGGACGGCCGATCTTGCTGTCGCCCTCGTCGTGCATCTCGCGCCAGTGCGCGATCCAGCCCGGCAGCCGCCCAAGCGCGAACAGCACGGTGAACATCCGCGTCGGGAAACCCAACGCCCGGTAGATCAGCCCGGTGTAGAAGTCGACGTTGGGGTACAGCTTGCGCTCGACGAAGTAGTCGTCGGTCAGTGCGGCCTCTTCGAGTTCCTTGGCGATGTTGAGCAGGTCGTCGTCGCCGCCGAGCTTGGCGAGGATCTTGTCGGCCTGTTCCTTGACGATGCGCGCCCGTGGGTCGTAGTTCTTGTAGACGCGGTGGCCGAATCCCATCAGCTTGACGCCTTCTTCACGGTTCTTGACCTTGCGGACGAACTCGCCGACGTTGTCGTCGCTTTCGCGGATCTGCTCGAGCATCTCCAGCACCGCCTGGTTGGCGCCGCCGTGCAGCGGCCCCCACAGCGCGTTGATGCCGCCCGAGATCGAGGTGAACAGGTTGGCCCGCGACGAGCCCACCAACCGCACCGTCGACGTCGAACAGTTCTGTTCGTGATCGGCGTGCAGGATGAACAGCATGTCCAGCGCCCGAACGATCTCGGGGTCTGGGTGGTAGGGCTCAGCGGGCAACCCGAACGTCATCCGCAGGAAGTTCTCCACCAGCGTCTGTGAGTTGTCCGGGTAGAGGAACGGCTGGCCGACCGATTTCTTGAACGCATAGGCCGCGATGGTCGGCAGCTTGGCCAGCAACCGGATCGTGGAGACCTCAACCTGGTCGCCGTCCATCGGGTCCAGTGAATCCGGGTAGTAGGCCGAGAGCGCGTTGACCACACTGGAGAGCACCGGCATCGGGTGGGCGTTGGGCGGGAAGCCGTCGAAGAACCGCTTCAGATCCTCGTGCAACATGGTGTGCCGCTGGATACGACGGGTGAACTGATCCAGTTCGTCCTTGGTCGGCAATTCCCCGTAGATCAGCAGATAACTGACCTCGATGAACGTCGACTTCTCGGCGAGCTGCTCGATCGGATAGCCCCGGTAGCGCAGGATCCCGGCCTCGCCGTCGATATAGGTGATCGCGCTCTTGGTGGAAGCGGTGTTCATGAAGCCACTGTCGAAGGTGGTGTACCCCGTCTTGGCCAGCAGCGAGCCGAGCGCAATACCGTCGGCCCCCTCGGTGGCGTGTGTGATCTCCAGGTCCAACTCACCACCCGGGTACCGAAGAGTGGCGGTGTCGTCGGTTGCGGCCACAAGAACCCCTTTGCGCGTTTCTGATGCTGCCTAGGTTGCGTATAGCTGAAGGTAGTCGTTATTGCGACGGCGCGCCCGCCCGGGGGCGGAGTGCGCGACGGGCGATGGTCAGGTAGAGCCCCGGCGCGCCGCCGCTCTCGGTGCGCGGTAACGGACGAACGCCGGGGCGGCCAGCGCGGCGACCACGATACCCGCGACCACCAGCGCACCTCCGCCCGCGGCGGTGGCCGATGTTCCGATCACTTCGGCCGCGGCGCCGTGCACCGCGTCGGCCAATCTGGGCCCACCGGCAACCACCACGATGAACACTCCCTGCAGGCGTCCGCGCAGGTCGTCGGAGGCGGCCTCTTGCAGGATCGTCGAACGGAAGGCGGCCGACACCATATCCGCGGCACCGCCAAGAGCCAGAAACGCCAACGCCGCCCACAGCAGCGACCCGGCCCGACCGTGCGCCGCGCCGCTGACCACTCCGAAGCCGACCATCGCCATCCCCCATACCGTGATCGCGGCGACGGTTACCAAGCCTTGGCGCCCGACGCGGGGCAACCAGCCGGAGAACACGCCGCCCGCCACCGCGCCGACCCCCATCGCGACGAGGCGGCCCGCGGTTCGATGACCGGCATCGGTGTCAGCCGAAACGTCGCCCACATCGGCGCCAAACAGGTCAGCGTGTCAATCAGATACAGCGTCGACAGGTCAACCCAGTTCAGCATCAATCCGGCCAACAGCGGGCCGACGATCACGCCGAACGACGTCACGGTCATGTTCAGCGAATTGGCGGCCGGCAGTTGGTGGCCGGGCAGCATTCGCGGGATGGCCGCCGAGCGGGTTGGCGAATTGACCGCATAGAACGCCTGTTGCACCGCCAACAGGCCCAGCACCACCCACACGTCGTCGACCGACAGCGCAGCCTGCAACCACAGCAGCAGCGACGACACCGCCAGTCCGCACGAGGCGATGATCAGCAGGATGCGCCGGTCCATGGCGTCGGCCCAGGCGCCGCCCAGCAGACCGAAGACGATCAGCGGAACCAGCGCGAAAATTCCGGAAAGCCCGACATATGCCGAATTGCGGGTGAGCGCATAGATTTGCACCGGCACCGCGAAGATCGTCAGGTTCGCGCCGATCACGGTGACGATTCCAGACAGCCACAGCCGGCGGAAGTCCGCGGTCCGCAGCGGCGTGGTGTCGGCGATAAGCCCGCGCATTTACGGCTGCAGGCGTTCGACAACCCCGCTGATGACGCGAATTCGGTTGTGTACCCGGTTTTCTCGACCCTGCCAGAATTCGACCACATCGGGCGCGATGCGGTAGCCACCCCAGGCCGGCGGGACCGGGATGTCCTCGGTGTCGGCGAAGCGCACGGTCACCTCGGCGAGCTGGTCGAGCAGCGCGGCACGCGACGCGATCGGCTGTGACTGCTGCGACGCCCATGCGCCCAGCTGTGAACCGCGGGGTCGTTTCGACCAGTAGTCCTGCGTCGTCTGCGGATCCACCTTGGTGACCGGGCCGCGGATGTGGAATTGCCGGCCCAGCTGATACCACGGGAACGTCGCCGACGCATACGGCGTTGCGGCAAGTTCGGCACCTTTGGCCGAGTCGTAGTTGGTGTAGAAGGTGATGCCGTCCTCGTCGACGTGCTTGCACAGCACCGACCGGCTGGCCGGCCTGCCGGACTCGACGGTGGCCAACACCATGGCGTTGGGCTCGGGAATCCCCGCGCGTTCGGCGTCGTCGATCCACTTGCAGAACAACGCAAGCCATCCCTCGTCGAGCCACTTCTCGTCGAGGTCGCCGCTGCCGTCTTTCTCTGACCCGTATTCCACTCGCATTGCCGCCAGGTGCTCGTTGTCTGGACCTGCCACCGGTCAACGCTACCGCCCGGCTCACCGCCGCTTGATTACCGGCCGGTAGCAACGAGCCCGGAGCAGGGTGCGAGAATTCACCTATGACTGTGATCCCGGAGAATTTCGTCGCCGGCCTCGATGGTGTGGTGGCATTCACTACCGAGATTGCCGAGCCGGACAAGGACGGCGGCGCCCTGCGCTATCGCGGCGTGGACATCGAAGATCTGGTGAGCCGACAGGTCACCTTCGGTGATGCGTGGGCTCTGCTGGTCGACGGCAAGTTCGGTCACGGCCTGCCGCCGGCCGAGCCGTTCCCGCTGCCGATCCACACCGGCGACGTGCGGGTCGACGTGCAGGCGGGCCTGGCGATGCTGGCACCGATCTGGGGATACCAGCCACTGCTCGACATCGACGACGACACCGCCCGCGCCCAGCTGGCGCGGGCCTCGGTGATGGCGCTGTCCTACGTCGCCCAATCGGCCCGCGGGATCTACCAGCCCGCGGTGCCGCAGCGTGTTATCGACGAATGCTCCACGGTCACAGCGCGTTTCATGACGCGGTGGCAGGGCGAGCCGGACCCCCGGCACGTCGAGGCCATTGACGCCTACTGGGTGTCGGCCGCCGAGCACGGGATGAACGCCTCGACGTTCACCGCACGGGTGATCGCCTCGACAGGTGCGGACGTGGCCGCCGCGCTGTCAGGAGCGATCGGGGCGATGAGCGGCCCGCTGCACGGCGGCGCGCCGGCCCGGGTGCTGCCCATGCTCGAAGAGGTCGAGCAGACCGACGACGCACGTGGACTGGTCAAGGGCATCCTGGACCGCGGCGAAAAGCTGATGGGATTCGGTCACCGCGTCTACCGTGCCGAGGATCCGCGGGCCCGGGTGTTGCGCGCAACCGCGAAGCGATTGGGTGCGCCGCGCTACGAGGTGGCGCTGGCGGTGGAGCAGGCGGCGCTGTCCGAACTGCGGGAGCGCCGGCCAGACCGCGCGATCGAGACCAACGTCGAGTTCTGGGCGGCGGTGATCCTGGACTTCGCCCGCGTGCCCGCCAACATGATGCCGGCGATGTTCACCTGCGGTCGCACCGCCGGATGGTGTGCTCACATTCTCGAGCAGAAGAGGCTGGGCAAGCTCGTCCGCCCGTCGGCCATCTATGTCGGCCCGGAGCCGCGCAGCCCGGAATCCATCGAGGGCTGGGGTCAGGTACCCGACGCCTCATAGTCCGCCGCGATGACATTGCGGCGCCGCTTAGGAGATCCGGTCCACCAGCGCATCGAGCAGGCGTCGGCCAACCGATGGTCTGGGCGCGGTCGCCGCGATCGACAACATGTCGTCGACGGCGGTGAACTTGTCGCGCGGGCGGTCATCGGCGGCGCCGCGCGCGACCTCGGCGGCGTCGATGGCGTGCCAGCCGGCGGCGTCGATAACCTCGGGCCGGCGAGCGTGCACCAGCCTGGCCAGGGCCCGCGGCCCGGCTTGTGGATCGGTCAGCAGGCCGTCGTTGAAGTCGGCGACCAGCGCCTGGA
This sequence comes from Mycobacterium sp. NGS51, assembly GCF_059812525.1. Lineage (NCBI taxonomy): Bacteria > Bacillati > Actinomycetota > Actinomycetes > Mycobacteriales > Mycobacteriaceae > Mycobacterium > Mycobacterium sp. NGS51. Next base: position 479,123 of record NZ_JCALCV010000001.1, on the reverse strand, counting down.
CGGTGTGCAGAGAGCAGGACTTGTTGGTGCCGATGAACCCGGTCGGTCCGCGTTTGATCCACCCCGCCACGTATGCGCCGGTCACCGGTTGTCCCGAGTCCGGATCAACGACGCGGCCCCCGTCGTTCGGCACTACGCCGGCGGCATCGTCGAACGGCAGATCACGAATTGGGTTGCCGTGATAGCCAATTGACGTCAGCAGCAGCCCGGCGTCCAATTGGCGCACCTCGTCGGTGCCGGTGACCGTGAACTCCACGCCGCTAACGCGCTGCTCGCCGAGGACGCGCGCCGGGGTGAGCTGATAGGTCAGCCGGATCCGCGGTCTCGACGGCACCGCTGAGGCGTCGCCGAGTTTGCTGAGGATCTCCAGTTTCTGCCTGGTCGATTTGTCGGAGACGGACGCGAGGTCGCGGCGCACCAAGTCGTGATCGGCGGCGTCGAGCACCACGTCGGCGGTGGTGGTCAACCCGATCAGCTCCGGCAGCGTGAACGCCGACTGTGCGGGTCCGCGCCGAGCCACGATCACCACCTCGCGCACCCGCGACGCACGTAGCACCTCCAGCGCGTGGTCGGAGATATCGGTGCTGGCCAGCTGATCGGGATCGGCGGTGAGAACGCGGGCGACATCGAGCGCAACGTTGCCGTTGCCGACGATGACTACTCGCTCATGGCTCAAATCGACTGGCAGATCCGTGAAATCGGGATGGCCGTTGTACCACGCCACCATCTCCGTCGCGGTGCCCGTGCCGTTGAGGCCCATCCCGCCGATGTCGAGCCGTCGATCATTCGGCGCACCAACGGCATACACCACGGCGTGGTGGTGAGCCAACAGATCTGCGTGGCTCAGGTGCCTGCCAACTTCCACGTTGAGAAAGAACTGGAAGCCTCGACGATCGGCGACCTGGTCGAACAGCCGAGTTACCCGCTTGGTGCTTTGGTGATCGGGTGCCACTCCGGCACGCACCAAACCGTAAGGGGTAGGCAGCTTTTCGAAAACATTGACCCGCACCCCGGATTGGGTGAGCAGCTCGTCGGCCGCGTACATCGCCGCCGGCCCGGAGCCGACGATCGCCACGGTCAGCGGGCAGCCGCGGGCATGCACCTCCGACGCCGGAATAACCGGGGCCAGCTTCGAAGTCGGCGGCAGCTTCACATCGGCGGGCCGCTCCGGGTAGAACGACGAGTTGATCTCGATGAATGGCAGTTGCCTAGGCTCCAGCCGGCTATCGGGCGCAATGGCTCCCACCGGGCAGGCGCTCACGCAGGCTCCGCAGTCGACGCAGGCCACCGGGTCGATGTAGAGCATCTCGGAGGTGGCGAAACCCGGCTCGTCCGGTGTGGGGTGGATGCAGTTCACCGGACAAGCGAAGACACAGGACCCGTCGTTGCAGCACGACTGGGTAATAACGTGCGGCATGAATCAACCGGGACTGTCAGGCAGCCGGCACCGCGGCCAAGTGCTGGCGCGCTGGCTCGCTGCGGTAGCGCGACGGCTTGCCGTTGATCTTGCAGATCCGCCATATCAACTTGGCGACCGGGTTCATCAACCCGGTGTCGTGACACAGCATCCGCACATCGCCGAACATGTCGCGGAGCATCTGCTGCGACTCCGGCGAGCGGAAGAACACCTCCTTGCGCACCCGGCGGGGAATGTCGAACTCGCGCCAGAAAGCCTTCGGCGGAACCACGATCGCCGAGCACAGGATCCGCATGGTCACCGGGACAAACAATGACAGCCAGAACCGCTTGCGGCGCGGCAGGTCCGGGACACGCTTGCGCAGGTACTCGTGGGCAAACGAGATGTGGCGAGCCTCTTCGGCGACGTGAATCGCCATCACCCGTTCCATGATCGGGTGCAGCTCCTTGCCCTCGCGCAGCACGTTCTTCTGCGTGTGGTCGATGGGCTCCTCGCCCGCCAGGATGCCGAACCAGAACGGGATCGGCAGCGGGCCGGCCACCAACGGGATCAATGGCTGAACCCATTTCAGCAGCCGCGGCATGCCAGGCACGTCGGCCCCGATGTGGTTCACCATCTCCTGGAACATCATGGTGTGGTTGCACTCTTCGACCGCTTCGTGCAGGCAATACCGATACTCCGGCGAGCCGTTCGGGACCCAGAAGGCGTACTCCATCAGGCCGCGAATCAGGATCGACTCGAAGTGCAAACCGACCTTGGCGACGTTCGCCTGCCGCCACATGCCGATCTGGATCTGGCGTTCGTCGGACTGGGCCTGATACCAGGGGTGGCGGCCCAACGGATCAGTCCCTGGCAGTTTCCAGCGCGGGTCGTTGTCGGTGACCGCGAACTCGGGTGACTTCCAGTCGATGTCGGTATAGGGGTTGAAGTTGCGCCGCACCGACCCCTCGGACAGCGTGTTCAGCATGTCCACGTACTGCTGGTCATCCTGGACGTCCATGTTGCGGCGCCAGCGCCGTACTATCTTCGTCCGAGCCATCTTCTGAGCCATCCCCGGTCTCTCCTGATGAGGTTTACATTTCGGCGTCTGATGTCTAGACAGTACCGGAGGTATCGCAAACTTTCTAGACCTACGCGGCCACTGTGGTGCAGCGGCGAACGACGACCGTGATGTGGTCTGGGTCACATAGCCGGAGTCATTAGCCTGGTGATCATGGCTGAGGCATTGACGATTCCCGACGGCATCAAACCCGGCGACGGCCGATTCGGATCGGGTCCCTCCAAGGTGCGCCCCGAGCAGCTGCAGGCGCTTGCCACCAGCGCCGCCGGGCTTTTCGGAACCTCGCACCGGCAGGCACCGGTGAAGGATCTGGTCGGCCGGGTACGCACCGGCTTGCGCGACTTTTTCTCGGTGCCCGACGGGTACGAAGTCATCCTGGGCAACGGCGGCGCGACCGCGTTCTGGGACGCCGCGGCGTTCGGGCTGATCGACAAGCGGTCGCTGCACCTGTCCTACGGCGAGTTCAGCTCGAAGTTCGCTTCGGCGGTCACCAAGAATCCGTTCATCGGGGAGCCGATCGTCGTCAAATCCGAGCCCGGTAGCGCACCAGAGCCGCAGAGCGACCCATCGGTCGACGTGATCGCCTGGGCACACAACGAGACCTCGACCGGCGTGGCGGTGCCGGTGCGGCGTCCCACCGGCTCGGGTGACGCGCTGGTCGTCATCGACGCCACCTCCGGCGCCGGCGGGCTGCCGGTCGACATCACCGAGACCGACGCCTACTACTTCGCGCCGCAGAAGAACTTCGCCAGCGATGGCGGTTTGTGGCTGGCGATTCTGAGCCCGGCGGCGCTGGCCCGCGTCGAGACCATCGCAGCATCCGGACGCTGGGTGCCCGATTTCTTGTCGCTGCCCATCGCGGTGGAGAACAGCCTGAAGAACCAGACCTACAACACCCCGGCGATCGGAACGCTGGTGCTGCTGGCCGAGCAGATCGACTGGCTGTTGGGCAATGGCGGGCTGGATTGGGCAGTCAAGCGGACTGCGGACTCGTCGCAGCGGCTGTATGGATGGGCCCAGGAGCGGCCGTACACAACGCCGTTCGTTGCCGAACCGGGGCTGCGTTCGCAGGTAGTCGGCACCATCGACTTCAGCGACGACGTGGATGCCGCGGCCGTCGCGAAGGTGCTACGGGCCAACGGCATCGTCGACACCGAGCCGTACCGCAAATTGGGCCGCAACCAGTTGCGCGTCGCGATGTTCCCCGCCGTGGAGCCCGACGACGTCAGTGCCCTCACCGAATGCGTCGACTGGGTCGTCGAACGGCTCTGAGCCGGGCGGCGTGTCAAAACGGTAACGGTCGGTCGCTGCACTAAAGTGCGCACCAATCGGGTCGGATGCAACGGCTCGGAGGAGGTCGCCATGCGGGAACTCAAAGTCGTCGGACTCGACGTCGATGGCAACCACATCATCTGCGAGAGCGACAACCCGGCCGACACGTTCACCCTGCGGCTCGACGACCGGTTGCGGTCCGCGGTGCGCGGTGACGGGGCACGGGCGGGGCAAACTCAGATCGAGATTGAGGTCACCAGCATGCTGCGTCCCAAGGAGATTCAGGCCCGTATCCGTGCCGGCGCGTCCGTCGAGCAGGTAGCCGCGGCCGCCGGTGTGGACGTCGCGCGGGTCGAGCGGTTCGCTCACCCAGTGCTGCTGGAACGTTCGCGCGCCGCTGAGCTGGCGACTGCCGCACACCCCGTCCTGGCCGACGGTCCCGCCGTGCTGACACTGCTGGAGACCATCACCGCCGCACTGGTGGCGCGCGGCCTCAACCCGGATGCCACCACGTGGGACGCCTGGCGCAACGAGGACGGACGCTGGACGGTGCAGTTGGGCTGGAAGGCGGGGCGCTCCGATAACCTGGCGCATTTCCGCTTCGTCCCGGGTGCCCATGGCGGGACGGTTACCGCGCTCGACGACACGGCCAGTGAGCTGATTGACCCAGACTTCGACCGCCCACTGCGGCCACTGGCACCGGTCGCCCAGTTGGACTTCGACGAACCGGAACCGCCGACCGCAGAAGACACTGCGCCGGAGCCCCCGAGCGAGCCGGCACGCGGACGTCGCGGCAAGCCGCCGGTCCCGGCGTGGGAGGACGTGCTGCTGGGGGTCCGCTCCGGCGGGCAACGCTGATCTGCGCTACGTCCCCAATAGCGCGAGCGTCAGCAGGGCCAGCCACGCGCCCGTGACGCCTACTCCTGCGCCCAACACGAACCAACGCAACACCGGCGTGTACCGCCACCCCCACAGGGTGGGTGCTAGACCTCCAGCCGCGACGACGTTGAGCCCGACTGCCAGTAACGGATGCACACGGACCAACCCCAGACTGAGCACCACGATCGCGACTGCCGTTACTGCGGCGACAAAGCCGGCCACCGTCAAACCCGTTGCCCACGGGGTGGTTTCGTCAGACACCAGCCGAGCCTAACCTGATTGCTCGCGTGCACGTTCGTAGAAGGCGAGCGCCGCCGCGGTTGCGACATTGAGCGAGTCGGTGCCGCGCGACATCGGAATGCGCACCCGTAAATCGCTTGCCTGCATCGCGGCACGACTCAGTCCGTGTCCTTCGGCGCCCACCAGCACTGCAACCGCTTCGTCACGCACCATGCGCATCGCCGCCGGCAGCGTCTTGGTATCGCAGCCGGGCGTCATGGCAAGTAGCCGAAAACCTTTTTGCCGCAGGATGTGTAAGTCATCAGGCCACTCGGCTACCCGGGCATACGGCACCAACAGCGCGTGGCCCATCGATACCCGCACCGCCCGCCGGTACAGCGGATCCGCGCATCCCGCACCGAACACCACCGCGTCCACGCCGAGCCCGGCCGCGTTGCGAAAGATAGACCCCAGGTTCTCGTGGTCGTTGACGCCCTCGAGCACCGCAACCGTCCGCGCTCCGTCGAGAACCTGCGCGACACTCGGATCCGGCACCCGACGCGCCGCGGCCAGCACACCGCGGTTGAGGTGAAAGCCAACCACCTGTGCCATCACTTCCGCACAAACCCGGTAGTACGGGGCGGTACTGCCGGCAAGGTCCGACCCAAGCTCGGCGAGCCTGCGATCGGTGCCCAGAAACGCCAGCGGCGTGAACCGGGATGCCAACATGCGCTGCACCACCAGCACACCCTCGGCGATGACCAGACCTTTACCGGTCGGAAGGTCGGGACGACGATCGATGCTGTTCAGATCCCGGAAGTTGTCGAGCCGCGGATCGCCGGGATCGTCGATATCGCAGACCACGACGTGGTCTGTGCTCACGGACTTTCGTCGACCAGCGCCAAGATGAGGTCCGCGGCGTGGCGCAGCGTGTCCCGCTCGGCAGAGGCCAGACCCGCCAACCGCTGAGCGAGCCACTCCTGGCTGGCCCGATATTCGGCCTCCAGCAGTTCAGTGCCGGCTTCGGACACCGAAACCAGCACCTGCCGACCGTCGTCGGGGTGTGCGACGCGGTCGACGAACCCCAGATCGGCCAGTGACGCGATCACTCGGGTCATCGAGGGCGGCCGGACCCGTTCCCGACAGGCCAACGTGCCGGGCGTCATCGGCCCGTCTTTGGCCAACGTCGACAACGCCGACAGTTGCGACAGCGATACCGGGGACTGCGGGCGCCGAAACCGCAGCTGCCGGGCCAGCCGCATGACGGCCAACGACAAGTCGCTGGCCAGCCGCGTATCGCCGTTGATCACAGCGCGAAGGTTACGACACAACGTCCGTTCGTAAACAGCGAATCACCGACACATCCGGCGTCGGGCCGGGTTTGATGGGCCGCTTGCCGCCGGGTTAGCGTGATCTCGATGTCCGTCGAGCCAAGGCAAAGCCCCAAGCCGCCACGTCTGCCGGTGGCGTTGCTCGACGTGTGGCCCGTCATCGCGGTGGGCGCGCTGGCCTGGCTGATTGCTGCGGCGGCTGCGTTCATCGTGCCGAGCCTGGACAACTGGCGACCGGTGACGCTGGCGGGGTTGGGTGTCGGGCTGCTGGGCACCGCGATATTCCTCTGGCAGCGTGACGCTGCGCGCCGCGGCGCGCGCGGCGCACAGATCGGGTTCGAATCCCAACTCGATCGGGTCCAAAGTGACTTTCACCCGACGAGCGAAGACCACTAACAGGAGGACAGTTGAATGGCAGCGCCGCTATTGCAAGCACAAGTCGACATCAAAGCGCCGGTGGCCACAGTCTGGTCATTGGTATCGGATTTCCGCCGGATGCCGCAGTGGAGTCCGCAGTGCCGCTGGATGAAGCAGCTCGGCCCGCTACGCGAGGGCACCCGGACCCTCAACCTCAACCGCCGCAACTTCCTGTTCTGGCCCACGACGTGCACCGTCACCGAGGTCATCCCCGAGGAGAAAGTGGCGTTCAAGGTCAACGCCAACGGCACCATCTGGAGCTACGAGCTGCAAGCGATCCCCGAGGGCACCCGACTGGTCGAGAGCCGGCACGCCGAAAACGGGGTCAAGGCGATCTCCACCTTGACCGTGAACGCGCTGATGGGTGGGTCGGACAACTTCGACCGGGAACTGGTGGAGGGAATGAACGCCTCGCTGGCCAACATCAAAGCCGCCGCCGAGAACGGTTAAGACTCCGCGGGCTTGTCGGCGGGTGTCTCGGCGACGTCGAGCACCCCGTCGTCGTACGGCTCGTATGCCGGCGAGCCGCTGCCCGCCGGAGCCGGCGTGTCAGAATGCGCGCCGCACCCGTACTCGTAGTCGACGACGTGACCATCGGCGGACATCTCATTGCCGCAGACACCGAACATCGCGCCCAGCGACCCCGCCAACGGCAGGAAGAAGCCACAGTCGCGGCACACTCGTTTGGTCGACCGCGCCATCGGCGAGCCGGGGCCGTAGTCGCCGTCGTGCCAGCGCCCCGCCGCCTGCGAGCGGCCCCAGGCACTCATCACCCGCCGCCGTCCGAATCCAACGTCGGCGGCGACATCGTCGACCTGCGGGTCGCCGCTGGCCAGATAGCCCGGCACCAGTCGCGGGTCGTCGGGCAGCGGTGCGAGGAGATCTCCAGGTCCTAGATCGCCCGGTCGCACCCGTTGATCCCACGGCACCCAGTCCGGTGCCAGCAGCGCCGTCGGGCCCGGGACCAGCACGACCTCGCTGATGGTGGCGTGGTCGGCGCCGGGGTAGGCGGCGACGACGACGGCCCATTGCCAGCCCTGATAGCCAGGCAGGTGGGCCAAAAAGCGGTGGGTGCCCGCGGTTGGGCCCTCGTAGCCGGCGCCCAGGTATTCGCCGACCACGTCGGCGCCACTGAACTCGACCACGGCCGTCCGAGCCTGGTCGACGGCACCGGTGAGGACAGCCGCCAACGCCGGCGGCCACTCGGCCGTTGCCGTCGCCGCCGACTCCCCTGTGGGCCCGGTCACGCTGTCCGCTGTCTCCATACTTCGTCAATACTGCCGCAGGTCCGTAGCGGCCAGCCACACCGGTCGCCTACGCGCTTGATCATCCGCGATGAGCGAGAATTGATTCGTGGCGCAACGGCGGCGTGATCACCCGACCGAGCATCCCGGGATGGCCAACTATCCGACGGCCGACCCGGTATATCGTCGACCGCGCGCCACGATGCCCAGCGCCAACCGCTACCTCCCGCCGCTGAACCGTCAGCCGGACCCTGGCCGGCACAGCGAGGCGCCGCGTGCCGTTCCCACCGCCGAGCGGATCACCGTCACCCGCGCCGCGGCGCAGCGCAGTCGTGAAATGGGTTCGCGGATGTACGGTTTGGTGCAGCGGGCCGCGACCGCAGACGGCGCCGACAAGTCCGGTCTGACGGCGTTGACCTGGCCCGTGGTCGCGAATTTCGCGGTCGACTCCGCGATGGCGGTGGCGCTGGCCAACACGCTGTTCTTCGCGGCGGCCACCGGGGAGAGCAAGGACAGAGTCGCGCTGTACCTGCTCATCACGATCGCGCCGTTCGCGATGATCGCCCCGCTGATCGGTCCGGCGCTGGACCGGTTGCAGCACGGCCGTCGCGTCGCGCTGGCGCTGTCGTTCGTGCTGCGTACCGCACTGGCCGTGGTACTGATCACCAACTACGACGGCGCCACCGGCAGCTTTCCGTCCTGGGTGCTCTACCCATGCGCGCTGGCCATGATGGTGCTGTCCAAATCGTTTTCGGTGCTGCGCAGCGCGGTGACGCCGCGGGTGATGCCGCCGACGATCGATTTGGTGCGGGTCAACTCCCGGCTGACCACCTTCGGGCTATTGGGCGGCACCATTGTCGGCGGCGGTATCGCCGCCGGCGTGGAGTACGTGTTCGACCACCTGTTTGCGCTGCCCGGCGCGTTGTTCGTCATCATCGCGGTGACCGTGGTGGGCGCTTGGCTGTCGATGCGGATTCCGCGTTGGGTCGAGGTGACCGCGGGCGAGGTCCCCACCACCTACCGCTACCGGCAGTCGCGTCGACGGGGGCACCTCCCGCGTGCGGGGGACTGGCCCGAAGAGGTTCGCCGCGCTAGCGGGGCGATTCGACAGCCGTTGGGCCGCAATATCATTACTGCTTTATGGGGCAATTGCACCATCAAAGTGATGGTCGGGTTCTTGTTCTTGTATCCCGCCTTCGTCGCCAAGGCGCACGACGTCAGCGGGTGGGTGCAGTTGGGTATGCTGGGTCTGATCGGCGCTGCGGCCGGGATCGGCAACTTCGCGGGCAACTTCGCCAGCGCCCGCCTGCAACTGGGCAGGCCCGCGGTGCTGGTAGTGCGTTGCACAGTGGCGGTGACGGCGGCGGCGCTGGCGGCGGCCGTCGCCGGCAGCCTCGTTGCGGCCACCATCGCCACCTTGGTCACGTCCGGGTCAAGTGCGATCGCCAAAGCCGCACTGGATGCCTCATTGCAAAACGATCTGCCTGAGGAGTCACGCGCCTCGGCGTTCGGACGCTCGGAGTCGACGCTGCAGTTGGCTTGGGTGCTCGGCGGCGCGCTGGGCGTGCTGGTGTACACCGAGCTGTGGGTCGGATTCAGCGCGGTGGGCGCATTGCTGATCCCGGGTTTGGCGCAGACCATCCTCAGCTTCCACGGCGACTCGTTGATACCCGGCTTCGGCGGTAACCGGCCCGTCATGGTCGAACAGCAGGGCCACCGCCGCGACGACGCCGCCGCGGTGCTGCGCAAGTGAAACGCCCTGTCGCGGTGCTGGTCGCCGTCGTGGTGGTGCTGGCTGCGGCCGGCGCCGGGTTCGGTGCCTGGCTGCTGGTGCGCGGACACGGCCCGTCGCGGCCCGAGATCAGTGCGTATTCGCACGGTCATCTGACTCGGGTCGGGCCATACCTGTATTGCAATGTGCTGGACCTCAACGATTGTCAGACGCCGGGTGCACAAGGCGAGTTGCCGGTGAATGACCGCGATCCGGTGCAGCTTTCGGTGCCGACGGCGATCGGCCGGGCGCCTTGGCGGCTGTTGCGGGTGTATGAGGATCCGGCCAACACCACGACCACCGTGTTCCGGCCGGACAGCCGGCTGGCGGTCACCATCTCCACCGTCGACCCGCAGCGCGGCCGGCTGAGCGGAATCGTCGTCCAGTTGATGACCCTGGTGGTCGACCCGGCCGGCGACTTGCACGATGTCCCGCACGCCGAGTGGTCGGTGCGCCTGGTCTTCTGACGCCGAGCGTCGAGTTGTTGGGTGAAATTGCGTGATTTGGCCCAACAACTCGACGCTCGACCGCAGGTGTCGGTACCGACGGGCATCGTTTGCGCATGGCAACCCTGGATTGGCCCTTTCGAGGCAACGAAGCTCTCGCCGCGGGAATCGTCACACCGCATCAGCTGCGAACCGAGTTCGAAAGCGTGCACCGGAATGTGTACATCCTGCGCGGACAGCCGCTGACACCGGTAACCCGCGCGGTCGCGGCGTGGCTGTGGTCGGGCCGCGCCGCGACCGTGGCGGGGCTATCCGCCGCGGCCCTGCACCGAACAGCGTGGATCGACGCATGGCTGCCCGCCGAGCTGAATCGCCGAAGTCGCGACAAGACGCACGGCATTGTTCTGCACAGCGACACGCTGTGGGACGACGAGTGGTGTGTGCGAGACGGTATCCGGTTAACGACCCCAGCCCGTACGGCATTCGACCTCGGGCGGCGAAACGGGTTCGCTGCGGCGGTGATTCGGCTTGACGCGCTCGCGCATGCCACCGGGTTGAAGGTGGCCGATGTGGAGCCGCTGGCGGACCGTCATCGCGGGGCGCGTGGGCTGGTGCAGCTGCGCCGGGTGTTGTCGGTAATCGACAGCGGTGCCGAATCGCCGTACGAGACGAAGACCCGGCTGCTGCTTTTGGCGAGCGGCCTGCCGCGGCCGCAGACCCAGATCGAGGTGCTTAGTGAATGGGGCGCGGTGGTGGCGCGCATCGACATGGGTTGGCAAGAGTGGAAGGTCGGCGTGGAGTTCGACGGCGCCCACCACTGGACCGATCCGGCGCAGCGGACTTACGACATCGATCGACTGGCCGAACTAGAGGCCCGCGGATGGATCATCATCCGGGTGAGCGCAGATCTGCTGCGGTACCGTCCGGAAGTTCTCATCGCGCGGATACTTCGGGCGCTGCGCGCCGCCGGCTGCTGCATTTGAGCCGTCGAACGTCGAGTTGTTGGGCCAAATCGCGCAATTTCGCCCAACAACTCGACGCTCGACGTTAGTGGTTTTGCGGCACCCTCTTACCCTCCACCGGCGGGCCAGGCGGGCTGCCATCACCGAAGGGCTTGCCGCCCAGTGCTTCTCGTCCATGTGGAGTCAGCCAGTTAGCCAAGTCCGGGCCCTTGGGCACGATGCGGGTGGGGTTGATGTCGGCGTGCACGATGTAGTAGTGCTGTTTGATCTGCACGAAGTCGACAGTGTCGCCGAAACCCGGCGTTTGGAACAGGTCACGCGCATAGGCCCACAGCACCGGCATCTCGGACAGCTTGGATCGGTTGCATTTGAAATGCCCGTGATAGACCGGGTCGAAGCGGGCCAACGTGGTGAACAGCCGCACATCGGCTTCGGTGATGGTGTCGCCCACTAGGTATCGCTGCCCACTGAGCCGCTCGCTCACCCAGTCCAGCGCGGTGAACAATCGGTCGTAGGCCGCGTCGTAGGCCTGCTGTGAGCCGGCGAATCCACACCGATACACCCCGTTGTTGATCTCGGTGTATATCCGTCGGGCCACCTCGTCGATCTCGGCACGCAGCGGCTCCGGGTAGAGCTCGGGCGCGCCGTCACGCCGGTAGGCCGTCCATTCGGTCGAGAAGTCCACGGTCATCTGCGCGAAATCGTTGGTGACCACCGCGCCGGTATGCACGTCGACCATCGCCGGGACCGTGATGCCCTTCGGGTAGTCGGGAAACCGCTTGAAATAGGCGTCCTGCAAACGAGGGATCTTCAGCACCGGGTCGACGCCGCCGGGGTCGAGGTCGAAGGTCCAACTGCGCGCGTCATGGGTAGGGCCGCAAAATCCAATGGAGATAACCTTTTCCAGCCCCAGCAGCCGCCGGACGATGATCGCGCGGTTGGCCCACGGGCACGCGCGGGCGACGATCAAGCGGTATCGCCCCGGTTCGACGGGATACCCGTCCCGGCCGTCTGCGGTGATGCGGGTCTCGATGTAGTTGGTATCGCGGGTGTACTCACCCGCCCCGGCGACATAGGAAGCCATGCTGTCAGGAGTCCGATACGGTCAGGACCCGCCGGGACATGTCCTCCTCGGTGGACGCACCCGGTTCCCACTGGGCGATCCATGGCCCGGTGCCCTCCGAGGGGTCCAGGATTCCGGCTTCCAGCCACGTATAGCGTCCGCTCAGCACCTCCTCGGCCAACCGAACGTCGGTGCTGTCGGTGTTGGACCACAACGCGCCGAACAGTGCCTCGACCCGCAAGGTGGCCTGTTGGCAGAACGCGTCGGCAAGCTCGTAGGCCTGCTGGCCCTCGGCCCGGTCCGCAACCCGCTGCGCTTCGGCGCGCACGCATGCCGCCGACATGGCGAACAACTCCGCCCCGATATCCACGATGCGGCCGAGGAATCCCTGTTTTTGCTCCAAAGCGGCTTGCCAGCGCGCCATTCCGTAGAACGTGTTGCGGGCGAGCTTGCGCGCCGAGCGCTCGACAAACCGCATATGGGTCGCAAGCTTGCCGAACTCACGATAGGTGGTCGGCAGTTGCCCTTCACCGAATGCCAGTTGCGGCAACCATTTTGCGTAGAATCCACTGGCGCCTGCTGCGGCCTTGGCCTTCTGCCGCATGTCGGCTTTGGGATTCGCCAGATCCCCGGCCGTACTCAGGTGGGTGTCGACCGCCTCGCGGGCGATCAGCAGCCGCATGATCTCACTGGATCCTTCGAAAATGCGGTTGATCCGCAAGTCGCGCACCAACTGCTCCACCGGAACGGCGCGCTCTCCGCGCGCGGCCAATGACTCGGCGGTCTCGTAGCCGCGCCCGCCGCGGATCTGCAGTAGTTCGTCGGCGATCACGTCGGCCATCTCGCTGGACCACAATTTCGCCAGCGCCGCCTCGATTCGGATGTCGTTGCGGTCTTCGTCGGCCATCTGAGCGGACAGCTCGAGCACCGCTTCGAGCGCGTAAGTGGTTGCGGCAATAAACGAGATCTTGCCCGCGACCGCCGCGTGCTTGCCGACCGGTTTGCCCCACTGGACGCGTTCGCACGACCACTCCCGGGCGATCTTCAGCGACCATTTGGCGGCGCCGGCCGCCATTGCGGGGATGGAAAGCCGTCCGGCGTTCAGAGTGGTCAGCGCAATCTTCAGCCCGTCGCCTTCTCGGCCGATCAGGTTTTCCCGTGGGACGCGAACCTTATGCATGCGAGTCAGGCCGTTTTCGATGCCGCGCAAACCCATGAACTTGTTGCGTCGCTCGACGATGATGCCCGGCGAATCTGCTTCGACGACAAATGCGCTGACTCCCCCGCGGTGCCCGTCGCTCTTGGGCACTCGGGCCATCACCACCAGCAGATCGGCGACCACACCGTTAGTCGTCCATAGCTTCACGCCGTCGAGTTCGTATGCCCGCCCGTCGTCGACCGGTGTCGCCGTCGAGGCCAGCCGGGCGGGGTCGGAGCCCACATCGGGCTCGGTGAGCAGAAACGCCGAGACCCCTCCGGCCGCGCACCGCGGCAAAAACTTCCGCTTCTGTTCTTCGGTGCCGGCCAGTTTGAGTGGTTCGGGTACCCCGATCGACTGATGCGCCGACAGCAGTGCGCCAAGGCTGGGGTTGACCGTCGCAACCATGACCAATGCGCGGTTGTACGCGACCTGCGACATGTTCAGGCCGCCGTATTCGGAGGGGATTTTCATGCCAAAACAGCCGAGTTCGGCAAGACCCTTGACGTACTCGTCGGGGATCTGGGCATCTCGCTCGATGACGCTGCCGTCGACGCCCTCGAGAAACTCCCGCAGCTTGGCCAGGAATTCTTCGGTACGGGCGGCTTCCTCGTCGGTCGGTCGGGGAAACGGGTGGATCAGCTCTAACGGGAAGCGGCCGAGAAATAATTCCTTCGCGAACGACGGCTTATCCCAACCGCTTTCGCGAGACTCCTCGGCTACCGCTCTCGCTTGCTCCTCGCTGACCTGTGCCTGCTGCGCCATCGGACACTCCCTGGGTTACGACCATTGTTACGCGTCAGTAACCAGTGTTGCCCGCGGCGCACTTCCGTACACCATCTTTTAGGAGAATCGCAGTTGCGACTCAGCCGTCCAGCTCCCGGGCCACAGCTTTGACCACCTCGGAAACGCGACGGGCTGTCTTTCGGTCCGGGTAGCGGCCTTTGCGCAGTTCGGGCTGCACCGTGCTTTCCAGCAAGGTGATCATGTCCTCCACCATGCCGTGCAGCTCGTCGGGGCTGTGCTTGTGTTCGGCCGGCCCTTCGCGGCGAGTACGCGACAGGCTGGGTGGCGGATCAACCAGCTTGAGACTCAATGCCTGTGGTCCGCGACGACCAGAAGCCACGCCGAACTCGACGCGCTGCCCGGCCTTGAGGTCCTCGACGCCCGCGGGTAACGCCGATGAACGCACGTAGACGTCTTCGCCATCCTCCTGTGCCAGGAAGCCAAATCCCTTCGCGGCGTCGTACCACTTCACCTTGCCAGTCGGCACTGGTCTCACCTGCTTGTCTAACGAAATCTCTAGAATGGCCAACACAATGAAGCGTCCCGCCTGCGCAGGACGCAATGACTGCTGATCCTACTCGGACGCGGGCTGCCCAAGCACCCCCGTTACTTGTGGGTGCGGTGGCGACTCTCAGCGCTCGGCTGAGCCGCGCTGACGATCGCCACTGGGTAGGCTGGCACTACCGCTGGAGGTGATATGCGCCTGATCCTGAACGTCATCTGGCTGATCTTCGGCGGCCTGTGGCTGGCCGCCGGCTATCTACTGGCGGCTGTCGTCTGCTTTTTGCTCATCATCACCATCCCGTTCGGCTTCGCCGCCCTGCGTATCGGGCTGTATGCACTGTGGCCATTCGGTCGCACGATTGTTGAAAAGCCGGGCGCCGGGACCGGAGCGCTGATCGGGAACGTCATTTGGGTGCTGGTATGCGGCATCGCGCTGACGATCATCCATGTGACAACCGCGATCGCGCAGGCGGCGACGATCATCGGTATTCCGCTGGCGCTGGCCAACCTCAAGTTGATCCCGGTGTCGCTGGTGCCGCTGGGCAAAGAGATCGTGCCGGTCAATTCGCGCACTCGGCCCGAGTCGGTGCTGGCATGACGTTGATCGCACTCGGCGTGCCTACGGTGCGCCGCCCCGATGATGACCCGAGCCGCCACGGGCCCGCCCCTGCCACCGGGCCGTTGGTCGACACTTTCGGGCGGGTTGCCACCGACCTGCGGGTCTCGTTGACCGACCGCTGCAATCTGCGCTGCACCTACTGCATGCCCGCAGAGGGGCTGGACTGGCTACCCGGCGAGCAGCTACTCAAATCCGACGAACTGGCGCGGTTGCTGAGCATCGCGGTGACCCGGCTCGGGATCACCAGCGTGCGATTCACGGGCGGTGAGCCGTTGTTGGCCCGTCACCTCGAAGAAGTGGTGGCCGCGGTCGCGGCATTGCGGCCACGTCCGGAAATCTCGCTGACCACCAACGGCTTGGGTCTGGACCGGCGAGCCGCCGCGCTCGCCAAGGCCGGCCTGGACCGGGTCAACGTGTCGCTGGACACCGTGGACCGCGCCCACTTTGCGGCCATCACCCGGCGCGACCGGCTCGACGACGTGCTGGCCGGGCTGGCCGCGGCCAAGGAAGCCGGCTTCGATCCCGTCAAGGTCAACGCCGTACTCGATCCCACCACCGGGCGAGCGGACGTCGTGGAGCTGCTGCGGTTTTGCCTCGAGCACGGGTACCAATTGCGGGTCATCGAGCAGATGCCGCTCGACGCCGGCCACCAGTGGCGCCGCGGGGAGGTGCTGAGCGCCGACGACGTGCTGGCGGCGTTGCGGCCGCATTTCCGGCTGCGACCCGACCCGGCACCACGCGGGTCGGCGCCGGCCGAGTTGTGGCTGGTGGACGAGGGTCCGGGCACGCCGGCCGGAAAGGTCGGCGTCATCGCCTCGGTATCGCACCCGTTCTGTTCGACGTGTGATCGGGTGCGGTTGACCGCCGACGGTCAAATCCGCAACTGCCTGTTCGCCAAGCAGGAGACCGACGTTCGTAATCTGCTGCGCAGCGGCGCCGACGATGACGCGATCGAAGCAGCATGGCGCACGGCGATGTGGGCCAAAGCTGCCGGGCACGGCATCAACGACCCCGACTTCATCCAGCCGGACCGCCCGATGAGTGCGATCGGCGGCTGACCCGTGGCTCAACCATCCGACGCGCTCACAGAGATACCGGTCACGGTCCGCTATTTCGCAGCGGCACGGGCTGCGGCCGGCGTCGAGTCGGAAACCATCGCGGTGCGGGCCGGCGCCACGGTGGCTGAACTCGTCGGCGACCTGGCCGGACGCGATGCACGCCTGGCGACGGTGCTGTTGCGATGCTCCTACTTATGCGACGGAATCGCGGTCAAGGACGACGCGACCGTGCTGCGCGCCGGCGACACGATCGACGTTTTACCGCCCTTCGCCGGCGGCTAACCGCGTGATTTGCGTCACATAACGGTTTGATTACGGCACGGCCACGGGCTGATTGCGACAGGTCGTGACCTGCGCAAACTAACCACGTTCCTGGCGTTTCAGCGGTGTGCCGCAACGAAAATCGCCGAATTCACGCAGACGTGACTCTCTCGGCGCAACCCGCTACCGTCGTCCGCGGGCTTGCCGCGTCTACTCGACCGCTGGGCCTACCCCGCCTGTCGCGCCGAGCTCCATCCAGCAGACGGGGGCCAACGACAACCCGTGGATGGAGGCGGGGGACCCACCGGTCCGCCGAAATCGGACTGGAGCCTCATCAAGGCTCCTTGGGGTGAAGCCGCCGTCGTTTCCCCGTGGACACGGCAGTGGCCGGGCGACCTCTCCTAGCCCGAACCCGACAGCTGACCTCGTGGGCGCATACAGAGAGGACATCACCGGCGTATGAGTGGACGGCATCGTAAGCCCACGACATCTAGCGTCAGCGTCGCCAAGCTCGCCTTTACCGGCGCCGTGATCGGAGGCGGCAGCATCGCCCTCGCCGGCCACGCCGCGGCGGCGACCGACGGCGAATGGGACCAGGTAGCCCGCTGCGAGTCCGGCGGCAACTGGGCGATCAACACCGGCAACGGTTACCAGGGTGGGCTGCAGTTCAACCGAGGCACCTGGGCCGCTCATGGCGGCGGCGAGTTCGCCCCGTCGGCACATCTGGCCAGCAAGGAGCAGCAGATCGCAGTCGCCGAGCGGGTGTTGGCGACTCAGGGTCGCGGCGCCTGGCCGGCATGCGGTCGCGGGTTGTCGGCCGCCACACCGCGCAACGTCGTTGCCGACGAGCCGATGGACGCACCCGAAGACGACCCGGCGGCCAACGGCGAGCCGGCGGCGCTCGACGCTCCGTTGCCGCCGCCCGAAGAAGAACCGGCTCCGCCCGTCGAGTTGGTGGCCGTCGACGACCCGGCACCGCCGGTCGACGAGCCCGCCCCTGTGGTCGAGGCCGTGGCAGACGAGGCGCCGGTCGACGAGCCCGCGCCGCCGGTTGAGACCATCGCGCTCGACGAGGCGCCGCCCGCCGACGCCCCGGAGGAAATGCAGCAGGCCCAAGCGGTGTCGAGTTGGACCATCGCCGACGATGCACCGCTGGCGCCGGTTCCCAACGAGCCGGCACCGCTCGAGGCACCGCAGAACATGGACCTCGGCTTTCTTAGCAACTTGTGGCAAGCCATCCAGGCGGAGGACGTCAACGGCAACGACGCACTGACCGCGCTCGGCCAGCAGCCTGCGACCGCTCCGGCTCCGTAAGCCTGCGGTTAGGCCGAGCCCACCCACTCGTCGGTGCCGTCGGCGAAGAACTGGTGCTTCCACACCGGTAACCGCGCCTTGATGGTGTCCACCAGATGCGCGCACGTCTCGAATGCCGCGCGGCGATGATCGGAGGCCACCGCCGCCACCAGCGCCGCATCACCGATCTGCAGGACACCGACGCGGTGGCTGGCCGCGATGGCCCGCACCCCGCGGCACTGCTCGGCAACTTCGGCGAGCACGTCGGCCATGACCTGCTCGGCCGACGGGTGCGCGGAATATTCCAGCCGCAGCACGCCGCGTCCGCCGTCGTGGTCGCGGATCATCCCGACGAACCCTACGACCGCGCCGGCGGCCTGATGCCCCACTAAATCTTCGTGTTCGGCCAGCAGGATCGGCTGCTCGGTCAGCGCGGCGCGCAAAACCTGCGTCATCGCGGATGGTCCCCGCCGGCGAGTTGATCCAGCGCATGATCCAGCACGCCGTCGAGCACGCCGAGCCCGTCGCGCACTCCGCCGGTCGAGCCGGGCAGGTTGACGACGAGGGTCCGGCCGGCCACACCGCACACCCCGCGGGAGAGCACCGAGGTCGGCACCTTCGGCAAACCCGAGCTCCGGATCGCATCGGCCAGTCCGGGAATCTCGTAGTCGAGCACTGCCATCGTTTGAGCCGGCGTGTCGTCGCTGGGTGAGATGCCGGTGCCACCCGAGGTGATGACGACGTCGACAGCCTCACCGACGGCTTCGCGCAGGGCCTTCCCGACCGGGTCACCGTCGGGTACCACCAGCGGCTCGGACAGCGAAAATCCATGTCGCCCAAGCCATTCGGTGATGATGGGCCCGCACCGGTCGTCGTAGACGCCGGCCGATGCGCGAGTGGAGGCGATGATGACGCGTGCCGATCGGGCGGCCATCACCGCACCCAGGTCCCGTGCCGGCCGCCGTCCTTGCGCAGTACCCGGATGTCGTCGATGCGAGCGGCCGGGTCCACCGCTTTGATCATGTCGTAGAGCGTCAGGCCGGCCACGCTGACAGCGGTCAGCGCTTCCATCTCCACGCCCGTGCGGTCGGTGCTGCGCACTGTTGCGGTGATGTCGATTGCTGACTCGCCGACGGTGAAGTCGACCTCGACACCGGTCAGCGCGAGTTGGTGGCACAGCGGAATCAGGTCGCTGGTGTGTTTGGCGGCCAGGATGCCCGCCACTCGCGCGGTGGCCAGCGCATCGCCTTTGGGCAGCCCGCCGGCCGAGATCAGCGACACTACCTCCGCGGAAGTGTGGAAGGTGCCGGCTGCGACGGCGGTGCGCTTGGTGGCTCCTTTTTCGGTGACGTCGACCATATGCGCAGCACCTCGCTCGTCGATGTGCGAGAGCGGGCCCGAAGCTGCAGCGCCAGACATCGACCGCCTACCGGTTGACGTCAGTGACCGGGTGTAGGTAGGGCAGGTCGTCTGAGGGCAGCGGAAAGACCAGATCACCGAACGGCGAGAGCGCGCCGACTCGGTCGGTCGCCAGCTCGCTCACGGCGTGATCGTCAGGGTCGGTCGTCGGCCAGCCCTTGTCAACGTACCGCGTCTTTTGCGCCTTTTTGTCACCGTTATCAGCCACGAGGTCCATTCTGACAGGTCGCCCACCGAGGGACCTGCCGAGTAGTCAGTTAATGCATCCGATCGAGGCCACTCGGCCGTCACGCTCCGCGTCAGCCGACTGCTTTACGCTGGTCAGCAATGACCGAACACACCCCGAGCATCGCGTTGGGGTCCTGGCTGGCCGACTTGCCCGACGAGCGGCTGATCCGCCTACTGGAGCTGCGGCCCGACCTTGCGCAGCCGCCGCCCGGCAGTATCGCGGCCCTGGCCGCCCGGGCTCAGGCGCGTCAGTCGGTGCGGGCCGCCACCGACGAGCTGGACTTCCTGCGGCTGGCAGTGCTTGATGCGCTGCTGGTGCTGCATGCCGACACCGCGCCGGTGCCGGTCGCCAAGCTGCTCGCAATGATCGGTGATCGGGCGCCCGAGGCCAACGTCGTCGCCGCCCTCGACGACCTCAAGGAGCGCGCCCTGGCCTGGGG
Source organism: Mycobacterium sp. NGS51 (assembly GCF_059812525.1). Classification (NCBI taxonomy): domain Bacteria; kingdom Bacillati; phylum Actinomycetota; class Actinomycetes; order Mycobacteriales; family Mycobacteriaceae; genus Mycobacterium; species Mycobacterium sp. NGS51. The sequence continues at coordinate 459,236 of NZ_JCALCV010000001.1, read as the reverse complement.
TGACGCGGAGGTTCGGGTGGCCGCCGACGCCGCCGCCGGACTGCCCTGGCATGCCGGGCAAGCAATCTTGGAGGACGAGCCGCGCACCCGGGAACAGATCGTCGCGCTGCTGGACGAACTCGACGACTCAGTGTTAGGCGTGTTGGAGAAGCTGTTGGAGGGCTCCCCACTGGGGCGTACCCGCGACGCCGCACCCGGCGCTGCCCCGGACCGCCCGGTGCCGCAACTGCTGGCCAAGGGCCTGTTGCGCCGAGTCGACGCCGAGACGGTGATCCTGCCGCGCCAAGTCGGACATGTGCTGCGTGGCGAGGATCCCGGGCCGGTGCAGCTGACGGCGCCGGATCCGGTCGCGGCCACCACCACGGCTGCCGATGCCGATGCTGCCGCCGCCGGAGCGGTCATCGACTTACTGCGCGAACTCGAAGCTGTGCTGCAAACCCTCAGCGCGGCACCGGTTGCCGAGCTGCGTAGTGGCGGTCTGGGGATACGTGACGTCAGGCGGCTGGCCAAAGTCACCGGGATCGACGAGGCCCGGCTGGGTCTGATTCTCGAACTGGCGGCGGCGGCCGGCCTAGTCGCGAGTGGCACGCCGGATCCACCGCCCGACGATGGTGAGGGCCCGTTTTGGGCGCCGACGGTGGCGGCTGACCGGTTCGCCGAGACATCCACCGCGCAGCGATGGCAGCTTCTGGCCAACACCTGGCTGGACCTCCCCAGGCGTCCCGCGTTGATCGGCACGCACGATCCGACCGCCAAACCCTATGGCGCCCTGTCGGATTCCATCTACTCGACGGCAGCACCGCTGGATCGCCGCCTGCTGTTGGACATGCTGGCCGAACTGCCGCCCGGCGCCGGCGTCGACAAGACATCCGCGTCGGCGGCGCTGGTGTGGCGCCGCCCGCGATGGGCCAAGCGACTGCAGCCGGGCCCGGTCGCCGACCTGCTGGACGAGGCGCATTTCCTCGGGCTGGTCGGCCGCGGCGCGATCAGCACCCCGGGCCGCGCGCTGCTGGATCAGGGCGAGCACGACGCAGTGCTCGCCGCGATGAACCGCGCGCTACCCCCGCCGATCGACCACTTCCTGGTCCAGGCCGACCTGACCGTGGTGGTGCCCGGACCGCTGGAACGAGACCTCGCCGAGGAACTATCCGCGGTCGCCACCGTTGAATCGGCTGGCGCGGCGATGGTTTACCGGGTCACCGAACAGTCGATCCGGCACGCGCTCGATATCGGCAAAACAGCCGACGAGCTGCACGGGCTATTCAAGACATACTCCAAAACACCGGTGCCACAGGCCCTTTCCTACCTCATCGACGATGTGGCCCGTCGGCACGGACAGCTGCGAATCGGTATGGCGGCCTCCTTCGTCCGTTGCGAAGACCCGACGCTGCTGGCCCAGGCGGTGGCAGCACCCGCGACCGAACAGCTGGGGCTGCGGGTGCTGGCGTCGACCGTGGCGATCTCTCAGGCACCGATCGCCGAGGTGCTGGCGGCTGTGCGCAACGCGGGTTTCGCCCCGGCCGCAGAGGACTCCACCGGCACCATCGTCGACATCCGGGCCCGCGGCGCCCGGGTGCCCACGCCGCAGCTGCGCCGCACGCATCGCGCGATCCCGCGCCCCAGCAGCGACACGCTGGGCGCAGTGGTCGCCGTGCTGCGCAAGGTCAGCGCGGCGCCGTTTGCCAACGTACGGATCGACCCGGCGGTCGCGATGTCGTTATTGCAACGTGCCGCGCGGGACGGCATCACGGTGGTGATCGGTTATGTCGACGCCGCCGGGGTGGCCACTCAGCGCGTGGTTACACCGGTCGCGGTGGTGGGCGGTCAGTTGGTGGCGTTCGATGCGACGTCCGGGCAGGCCCGTGAGTTCGCCATCCATCGCATCACTACCGTGTCGGCCGAGCCGGGATAATGGGGCTCTATGCCGCCGGCGACGATGCAGAGCGGAGTGATGAGGAGGAGCGGCGCTTGTGCCTGACGGGCCGTTGATCGTGCAGTCCGACAAGACCGTACTGCTCGAAGTTGACCATGAGCTGGCCGGCGCTGCACGCGCGGCGATCGCACCGTTCGCAGAACTGGAACGCGCCCCTGAGCATGTGCACACCTACCGCATCACCCCGCTGGCACTGTGGAACGCCCGGGCCGCCGGCCACGACGCCGAGCAGGTGGTCGACGCATTGGTCAGCTACTCGCGTTACGCGGTGCCGCAGCCGCTGCTGGTCGACATCGTCGACACCATGGCCCGCTACGGGCGGCTGCAGCTGGTCAAGCACCCCGCGCACGGCCTGACACTGGTCAGCTTCGATCGCGCGGTGCTCGCAGAGGTGCTGCGGCACAAGAAGATCGCACCGATGCTCGGCGCCCGCATCGACGACGACACCGTCGTCGTGCATCCCAGCGAACGCGGCCGGGTCAAGCAAATGCTGCTCAAGATCGGCTGGCCGGCCGAGGATCTGGCCGGCTACGTCGACGGCGAAGCCCACCCGATCAGCCTGCGCCAGGACGACTGGCATCTGCGGGACTACCAGGAGATGGCGACCGAGTCGTTCTGGTCGGGCGGCTCAGGTGTGGTGGTGCTGCCGTGCGGGGCGGGTAAGACGCTGGTCGGCGCGGCTGCGATGGCGAAAGCCAGTGCGACGACGCTGATTCTGGTGACCAACACCGTCGCCGGTCGGCAGTGGAAGCGCGAGCTGATTGCCCGCACGTCGCTCACCGAAGAAGAGATCGGCGAATACTCCGGTGAGCGCAAAGAGATTCGCCCGGTCACCATCGCCACCTACCAGGTGATCACCCGGCGCACCAAGGGTGAATACCGCCACCTGGAGTTGTTCGACAGCCGGGACTGGGGACTGATCATCTACGACGAGGTGCATCTGCTGCCCGCGCCGGTGTTCCGGATGACCGCCGACCTGCAATCGCGCCGACGACTTGGCTTGACCGCCACCCTGATCCGCGAGGACGGCCGCGAAGGCGATGTGTTCAGCTTGATCGGCCCGAAACGCTATGACGCGCCGTGGAAAGACATCGAAGCGCAAGGCTGGATCGCGCCGGCCGAGTGTGTCGAGGTGCGAGTGACGCTGACCGATAGTGAGCGGATGACCTACGCCACGGCAGAGCCCGACGAACGCTATCGGCTCTGCTCGACCGCGCATTCGAAGGTCGCGGTGGTCCGTTCGATTCTGAGTCGACACCCCGGCGAGCAGACGCTGGTCATCGGCGCGTACCTGGATCAGCTCGACGAACTCGGCACCGTGCTCGACGCCCCAGTGATCCAGGGATCCACCAAGACCGCCGAACGCGAGGCGTTGTTCGACGCGTTCCGCCGCGGCGAGATCACCACCCTGGTGGTGTCCAAGGTGGCCAACTTCTCCATCGACTTGCCCGAAGCCGCAGTGGCGGTGCAGGTTTCGGGGACTTTCGGTTCACGCCAGGAGGAGGCGCAGCGGCTGGGCCGGTTGCTGCGACCCAAGGCCGACGGCGGGGGCGCGATCTTCTACTCGGTGGTGGCCCGGGACAGTCAGGACGCCGAGTACGCCGCGCACCGGCAGCGCTTCCTCGCCGAGCAGGGCTACGGCTACATCATCCGCGACGCCGACGATCTGCTCGGCCCGGCGATTTAAGGTCCGTCCACCTCTAGAGCGTCAGGATCGTCGCCGAGGCGGTGCCGGGCGCGCCGTACACCTGCGCCAAGCCGACGCGGAGGTTGCCGGGAACCTGCCGCTCGCCGGCCTCGCCGCGCAGCTGCCGCACCAGTTCGTGCACCTGCCGCAATCCCGAGGCGCCGATCGGCTCACCGTTGGCGATCAGACCGCCGTCGGTGTTGACCGGAATCGAGCCGTGAATCTCGGTGGCACCGTCGGCCACTAGCTTCTCTTGCTCGCCGTCGGCGCACAGCCCCGTTTCGGCCATGTGGATGACCTCGGCGCCGGCGTCGGTGTCCTGCAGCTGGGCAATGTCGACGTCCTCGGGACCGATGCCTGCGGCGTCGTAAGCGGCTTTGGCCGCGTACACCGTCGGCGAGGCGTCCTCGTCCAGCGGTGCCGACGTGGCGTGCACTTCGTAGGCGCCGAACCGCCGGGTGCGGATCTCACTGGCTTGCACGTATACCGGCTTGTCGGTGAACTTGCGCGCGATGTCGCCGCGGCACATGACTACCGCGGCGGCGCCCTCGTCGGGTGCGCAGAACATGTACTGCGTCAGCGGGTAGTTGAGCACGGCCGAGTTGAGGATCTCCTCCTCCGGAATCGGCTTGCGGCGGAACGCATTCGGGTTCAACGCACCATTGCGGAAGTTTTTGGCGGCGACTTTGGCCAGCGTGCCTTGCGAAATGTTGTGGTCGTGAATGTATTTGTTGGCCTTCATTCCGAAGAACTTGGTGGTGACGAACTGCCCGTTCTCCGCATACCACTGCGGCAACGCCAGCTTGGCGGGGTCGTCGGTGAACGCGCCGCGCGGGTGCTTGTCCAAGCCGATAGCGATGCCGATGTCGTACTTGCCCAACCGGATGGTGTCGGCGGTCTGCTGAATGGCGCTGGCGGCGGTGGCACAGGCGTTGAATACGTTGGTGAACGTGATACCGGTCAGGCCGACCAGGCGGGTCACCGCGTCGGGGTTGGATACTTCGTAGCTGCCGCCAAAGCCGAACTGGATGTCCTTCCACTCCAGACCGGCATCGGCCAGTGCGGCCTGAATCGCGTCCGCGCCCATCTGCATCGCGGTCTTGTCGAATCGGCCGAACGGGTGCAGGCCCACTCCGATGATTGCTACGTCGTTCATCGCTTGCTCTCCCGATCAGGCCGGCTGGAAGGCGAACGTCACGACGTCGTTGCCCTCCTCGTCGGTGGTAAACGGCACCATGGTCAGCTCGACATCCATGCCGAACTGCAGCTTGTCCGGATCGCTTTCGGTCAGGCGTCCCTCGACGCGGATCACGTCGCCGAGTTGCACCAAACCGACCCCGAAGGGGGTGAAGGCCTTGCCCGTCGGTCCCGCATAGGGCGGCCCCGGGGGGAAACCCTGGGTGGTCCAGGCCACCAGGGTTCCGCGGCGGGGCAGCAACAGCTCGGACATTGCGGCGCCGCTGCACCGCGGGCACCGCTGCTGCACCGGGAACGTGGTGGCCCCGCAGCCGTCGCATTGGCTGCCGATCAATTGCGGGCTGTCGTCAGGCCAGGTCGAGATGTCGGGCGCCAGTGCCTTCTGCATCGAACGATCCTCCTAGTACGACACGAGAATAATGCTGACTAGACGGTACAACAACGTTCGATTAAAGCGGAAATCACATTCTCCTAGCTCAGGGCCGGGATCACCTCACGCTCGAAGAGCTCGAGGCCCGAGCGGTCATAGGCCGCCTCGGGGAAGTAACAGATCACGTATTGGCAGCCGAGGTCGCGCAGGCGCTCGAGTCGCTCGACGACTTGCTCGGTTGTGCCGGTCGCCGACTCGGGTCCGCTGGTGCCGGCGATCATTGAATCCGCCGCAGCTTCGGGTACATAGCCGGCCAACCGGTCGCGGACCCGGCTCAGCCGGTCGTTGACCTCGGCCTCGGTGGCGCCGACGACGGCGTTGAGGTTGGCCGAGCGCACGATGGCATCGAAATCGGTACCCACGTCGCGACAATGCTGCGCCAGCACGTCGGATTTGTGGGCGAACGCCTCGGGCTCGGGCGTGAAGTTGGTGTACTGCGCATACTTAGCGGCGATGCGCAGCGTCACCTTCTCGCCGCCCCCAGCGATCCACAACGGAATGCCGCTGGCCTGCAAAGGCTTGGGCGCGACGATTGCGCCGTCGACCTGGTAATGCTCACCATCGAAGCTGACCGTGCCGTCCCGCCAGGCGTCGCGCATGATCTGGACGCCTTCGTCGAGCCGTCCCAGTCGTTTGCCCGCAGACGGGAACCCGTAACCGTAAGCGCGCCACTCGTGTTCGTACCAGCCGCCGCCGATACCCATTTGGATCCGGCCTCCGGAGATGATGTCGGCGGTGGCGGCCACCTTGGCCAGATAGACCGGATTGCGGTAGCTGATCGCCGTGCACATCTGGCCGAGTTTGATCCGTGATGTCGTCGCCGCGTAGGCCGACATCAACGACCATGCCTCGTGGGTGGCTTCGCCGGTGGGCATCGGCACAGTGTGGAAGTGGTCGTACACCCACAACGAGTCCCATGCGCTGTTGTCGGCGTAGCCGGCCAGCTCGCGCATCATCGCCCAGTGCTTGTCGGGTTCGATGCCGACCAGATCCAATCGCCAGCCCTGCGGAATGAAGAGTCCAAAGCGCATAACTTGGGACTTTAAACCTGCATCAGATGCCCAGGGCGGCGAGCGCCCCTTCGACCGACGCGGTCCGCGCCTTGTCCAGCGGCGCATCGATGAAGTGCATGCAGCAATCCTGCAAACCGCCCAGTGCGATCACCGCACGGGCGGCTTGCTCCAGTGTCGGTTCCGGCCCGAACACCAGCCTGCCGAGCCGTTCGCGCCAGGCCAGCACCTTCTCGAACAAGTCGAGGTCTTCGAGAATCGCGAATTCGGCAAGGACCACAACGAGATCCCGCCGATGCCGGTAATGGAAGTCGAAGTACCCTTCGAGCAACTCGCGCACATCGGTGTGACCACGCTGCTCTTGCTCGACGACGAACTGTTCACCGTCGTCGATCAGCGGTTGAACAATGCTGCGCACCAGCTCTTCTCGTGACGGGAAGTGGTAGTACAACGCCGGTTTGGTGATCCCCAGCTTGTCGGCGATGTCTTGCAAGCTGGTCCGTTGCACGCCTTGTTGCACGAACAGTTCGCGGGCGGCGTCTTGGATGCGCTCGCGGGTATCCGAGCGCGGCCTGGTCACCATGCCAGTCTAACTGACTTACCGATAGGTAAGCGGGCATGGTAGCCTTACCTATCGGTAAGTAAGGAGTTGTGAGATGCGAGTACTGATCTCGGGCGCGAGCATCGCCGGACCGGTGCTGGCTTTCTGGCTGGACCGGTATGGATTCGACGTGACCGTCGTCGAGCGCACACCGACGCTACGCAAAACCGGTGGTCACGCCGTCGACCTGTTCCGCCCAGCGATGGAAATCTCGGCGAAGATGGACGTGCTCCCCCGCATCGAGGCACACGCCACCAACACGACGCGACTGAACGTCTACCGCGACGGCGTCGGGCGACCATTCCGCATTGACCTCACCAAGATCTACGGCGCCGCCTCCGACCGGCATGTCGAGGTCATGCGCGACGACCTCAGCGAAATCTATTACGACGCCGCCGATGTCGAGTACCTGTTCGGCGACTCGATCACGACGATCTCCCCCGACGGCGAGGTGACATTCGAGCATGCGGCGCCCCGCAGATTCGATGTCGTGATCGGCGCTGACGGGCTGCATTCCAACGTTCGACGACTGGTGTTCGGTGACGAGGCCGGTCTCACCCAGTACCTCGGCGGTTACCTGGCGGTCGCGTCTGCGCCGAAATCGCTGGCGCCCGATGGCGAGATGGTCGGTCAGGTCGAGATCGGCCGCATCGCGGGGGTCTACAGCGCACAACATTTGGACGACGCGCGGGTGCTGTTCATGTTCCACAGCCCTGAGCTGCAATACCACCATCGAGATGTGCTGCGGCAAAAGGACTTACTGCGCGACGCGTTCACTGGAATGGCGCCGCGGGTGAACGGCTGGCTCGAACAGCTCGACACGACGCCGGCGTTCTACTTCGACTCGATCACCCAACTGCAACTCGAGCGCTGGTCGCGCGGGCGGGTCACGCTGGTCGGCGACGCCGGCTACTGTCCGGGGCCGGCGGTGGGCGGCAGCACCAGCCTCGCGGTGATCGGCGCGTACGTGTTGGCCGGGGAACTGGCCCGCGCGGGCGGCGATCACCCAGCGGCGTTCGCAGCCTACGAACAACAGATGCGCGAACCGGTGCGCCGCAGCCGCGCTTTCGCGCGCAAAGCCGCGAAAACCGTCGTCCCCGGCTCGACTGCCGCACTGTGGGCAGTGACCCGAGGTGCACAACTCGTGTCGGCGCTGCCCACGCCGCTCACCCGGGCAGTCGCGAAGCTGAACACCACCGGAGTGCGCATGCACGACTCGATACCGGTGCCCGACTACGGTGCACGCGTTTGACAACATTGACACATGGAACTTTCCGGTGTCGGGGTATGGAGTAGTCAACTGCGGTACGGCGATCCGGCCGAATCCGCCGAAGCAGCAGCTGAATTGGAGGAACTCGGCTTCGAAGCGCTGTGGATTCCCGATGTCGGCGGGCCGGTGTTGGACGCGGTGGGTAACCTGCTGGCCGCAACCAAGCGGACGGTCATCGCCACCGGGATTCTGAACCTGTGGATGCACTCGCCGGACGATGTCGCGGCCGGCTATGCCGATTTGGCCGCCGCTCATGGTGACCGCTTCCTGCTGGGAATCGGCGTCAGCCACGCGCCGCTGATCGACTCTCGCGAGCCGGGCCGATACCGCAAGCCGCTGGCGGCGACGGCGTCGTTCCTGGACGGGCTGGATGCCGCGCAGCAACCGGTACCGGCCGAACAACGGGTCCTGGCCGCGCTCGGCCCGAAGATGCTGGCCCTGGCCGCCAACCGTGCCCGCGGTGCCCACCCGTACCTGGTCACCCCGGAGCACACCGCGGCCGCCCGCGCGGTTTTGGGAGAAGGTCCGCTGCTGCTACCGGAGCAGACCGTGATCCTGACCGACCGCGCCGATGAGGCGCGCGCCATCGGAACCGATTGGCTGCGCTCGTATTTGGCGTTGCCGAACTACGCCAACAACCTGCTGCGCAGCGGCTTCTCGCCAGACGATTTGGCGCAGGTCAGTGATCGGCTCTTCGACGCGATCATTGCCTGGGGCGACGAGGACACCATCATGCGCCGGGTGACCGAACATCAGGCCGCCGGCGCCGACCATGTCTGCCTACAGGTGCTGCTGGCTGATCCGACCACCTTCCCGCGTGAGCAGTGGCGCCGCCTCGCTGTCGCCTGCCGCGGCTAGCCTGGCGTACATGCCGCTCTCTGACGACGAACGCGAACAATTTCTGGCCGAGCCGCACATCGCCGCGTTGTCGGTGAACGCCGGCGATAGTCGCGGACCGTTGACGGTGCCGATCTGGTATCAATATGCGCCGGGCGGCGAGCCGTGGGTGCTGACCGGAGCAGGGTCACGCAAGACGCGGCTCATCGAAGCGGCCGGCTACTTCTCGTTGATGGTCGAGCGGCTCGAGCCGACGGTGCGCTACGTCGCGGTCGACGGGCCGGTCAGCCGAATCGAGCCGGGCACCGACGATCAACTTGTCGAGTTGGCTCGTCGCTATCTGGTGCCGGAACGGGTGGACGCTTATCTGGAGTACGCCCGCAACGAACTCGGGGAGAACGTCGTCATCTATCTGCAACCGCAGCACTGGCTATCCGCTGATCTTGGGGAGGTGTGAGGTTATGGCATCGAGGCACAGGCTGTTTCGGGTCTTCTACCGACTCGGGTTCACGCCATGGGACGGTCATCCGCAGTCAGCGACATTGCGCGGACTCATCGAGGGAAGCGATGCATTGCCACCCGGGTCAGCGCTTGACCTCGGCTGTGGCACCGGCGACGCGTCGATCTACCTCGCGCAACACGGATGGCAGGTCACCGGAGCGGATTTCGTACCGAAGGCCCTCGACGAGGCCCGCTCGAAAGCCCGCGCTGCCGACGTTACCGTCAATTTCGTCCACGCCGATGTCACGCACCTCAGTCAGGCCGGCATCGGAGCCGACTTCCAGATGATCGTAGACAACGGCTGCTTCCACGGCATGAGCGACAGCGATCGTGACCTCTACGTCCAAGAGGTCAGCGCGATCGCCGCCCCGGGCGCGCGGCTGTTCATGATCGCCTTCCAGCCCAGTGGCCGCTTCGGACCGCAAGGAGTCGATCACGCCGAGATCGAGCGCCGCTTCACGCCCGCATGGACGCTGCTGTCGGCCGCCGATGAACCGCGGTGGACATCTCAAAACAGATTCGCCGCGCGGTTTACGGCGCGCAGCTACGTCCTCGCTAGGTCAGCGACTTCGGCGGGGTGAACCGGTCGCCGTACTTGGCGGCCAGCTCGCGGGCCCGAGCGACGAAGCCCTCTTTACCGCCCGGGTAGCCGACGATGTATTGCGCAGTGCCGCCGGTCCACGGCGGGAAGCCGATCCCCATGATCGAACCGATGTTGGCGTCGGCCGTCGACGTCAACACACCCTCGTCGAGGCACTTCTGGGTTTCCAGCGCCTCGGCGAACAGCATCCGGTCGATCATGTCCTGTAGCGGCGGCTGCGCCGAGCCGGAGCTGAACGTCTCCCGCAGGCCCGGCCACAGCCGGGTGCGCTTGCCGTCGACGTATTCGTAGAAGCCCGCGCCCTTCAACCGGCTGGGCCGCTCGAGCTCGATCATCTTCTCGACGACGGCTTCCGCCGGGTGCGGCTCGTAGCTGCCGCCCGCATCCTCGACACCCTTGCGGGTGGCGACGGCGATCTTGTGCATCAGCTCCAGGTTGAGCTCGTCGGACAGCTGCAGCGGCGGGGCCGGGTAGCCGGCCTGCGAGCCGGCGTGCTCGATCGACGCCGGCTCCACGCCCTCGCCGAGCATCGCCAGCGCCTCGTTGACGAAGGTGCCGATGACACGCGAGGTGTAAAAGCCGCGGCTGTCGTTGACCACGATCGGGGTCTTGCCGATAGCCAGGGTGTAGTCGAACACCCGGGCCAGCGCTTCGTCAGAAGTCTTCTCGCCCTTGATGATCTCGACCAGCGGCATCTTGTCGACCGGGGAGAAGAAGTGGATCCCGATGAAGTCCTCCTGGCGCTTGACGCCGGTCGCCAGACCGGTGATCGGCAACGTGGAGGTGTTGGATCCCAGCAGCGCGTTGGGCTCGACGACGTCTTCGATCTCCTGGAACACCTTGTGCTTGAGTTCCTGGCTCTCGAATACGGCCTCGATCACGAAATCGACGCCGGCCAGGTCGGCGGCCTCACCGGTGGGGGTGATTCGGCCCAGCAGCGCCTTGGACTTCTCTTCGGTGGTCTTGCCACGCTCGAGCGCCTTGGCTTCCAGCTTTTCCGAGTAGCCCTTGCCTTTAGCGGCGGCTTCCGCACTCACATCTTTGAGCACCACGTCGAAGCCGGCCTTGGCCGAGACGTAGGCGATGCCGGCGCCCATCATGCCGGCACCGAGCACACCGATCTTGTTGATCTTGACCGGCTCAATGCCGTCTGGCCGCGAGCCACCACCGTTGATGTGCTGCAAATCGAAGAAGAACGCCTGAATCATGTTCTTGGCCACCTGGCCGGTGACCAGCGAGGCGAAGTAGCGGCTCTCGATGCGGCTGGCGGTGTCGAAGTCGACCTGAGCCCCCTCCACTGCCGCGGCCAGGATGGCCCGCGGTGCGGGCATCGGCGCACCCTTGAGCTGCTTGCGCAGGTTCGACGGGAACGACGGCAGGATGGCCGCCAGCGACGGCGACGCTGGGGTGCCGCCGGGCATCTTGTAGCCCTTGACATCCCACGGCTGAGTGTGGCTGTCCGGGTTGGCCTTGATCCACGCCTTGGCGGCGGGGACCAGCTCCTCGACGCTGCCCAGCACCTCGTCGACCAGACCCATGTCCTTGGCCTTGGCCGGCTTGAACCGGGTGCCCTGAGCGAGCACGCTCACGAATGCGTTCTGAATACCCAGCATCCGCACGGTGCGGGTCACTCCACCGCCACCGGGCAGCAGCCCCAACGTCGCCTCGGGCAAGCCGATCTGGCTGCCCTTGACGTCGGCGGCGATGCGGTGGTGACACGCCAGCGCGATCTCCAGGCCCCCGCCTAGCGCGGCCCCATTGATGGCGGCGACGACGGGTTTGCCGAACGTCTCCAGGGTGCGCAGATCCTTCTTGACCCGCTCGACGGTGTCGAAAGCCTGCCCGGCGTCTTCCGGACCGAGGTTGATCATGCCCTTCAGGTCACCGCCGGCGAAGAAGGTCTTCTTCGCGCTGGTGATCACCACACCGGTGATCGAATCCGCCTCCGCGACAAGACGTTCGACGGCTTTGGTCATCGACTCGGCGTAGTGCTCGTTCATTACGTTGGCCGACCCGGTCGGGTCGTCCAGGGTCAGCGTGACGATGCCGTCGGCGTCCTTGTCCCACTGAATCGTGTTCTCAGGCATGTGAGTTAAACCCTCTCAGACTCGTTCAACGATCGTCGCGACGCCCATGCCGCCGCCGATGCACAACGTGACCAATGCGCGCCGGGCGTTGCGGCGCTCCAGTTCGTCGACCATGGTGCCCAGGATCATCGCGCCGGTAGCACCCAACGGGTGACCCATCGCGATCGCACCGCCGTTGACGTTGAGCTTCTCGTCGGGGATGTCCAGGTCCTTCTGGAACTTCAGCACCACCGAAGCGAACGCCTCGTTGAGCTCGAACAGGTCGATGTCGTCGACGGTCAGCCCGGCCCGGTCGAGCACCTTGCGGGTGGCCGGCGTCGGGCCGGTCAGCATGATCGTCGGCTCCGACCCGCTGGTGGCCGTGGCCACAATCCGGGCCCGCGGGGTCAGCCCCTGCGACTGGCCCGCCTTCTCGCTGCCGACCAGCACCAGCGCGGCGCCGTCGACGATGCCGGAGCTGTTACCGCCGGTGTGCACGTGGTCGATCTTCTCCACCCAGTGGTACTTCTGCAGCGCCACGTCGTCGAAACCGCCCAGCGCCGCAACGCCTTCGAAGGCGGGCTTGAGCTTGGCCAGGCCCTCCATCGTGGTGTCGGGCCGCATGTGCTCGTCGTGGTCGAGGATCAGCAGGCCGTTCTGGTCGCGGACCGGCACCACCGACTTGGCGAAGTAGCCGCCCGACCACGCCGCGGCGGCCTTCTCCTGGCTGCGCAGCGCGTAGGCGTCGACGTCCTCGCGGGAGAATCCCTCGATGGTGGCGATCAGGTCGGCGCCGATGCCCTGCGGCACGAAGCCCAGGTCGTAGTTGGTGGCCGGGTCCAGCGCCCAGGCGCCGCCGTCAGAGCCCATCGGCACCCGGCTCATCGACTCCACGCCGCCGGCCAATACCAGGTCGTCCCAGCCGGAGCGCACCTTCTGGGCGGCGGTGTTGACCGCTTCCAGGCCCGACGCGCAGAACCGGTTGAGCTGCACACCGCCGGTGGTGTCGGGCAGGCCCGCGGCCAGCACGGCGGTGCGGGCAATGTCGCCGCCCTGGTCGCCGACCGGCGAGACGACGCCCAGGATCATGTCGCTGATCAGGTTCTCGTCGAGGTCGGGGAACCGGTTGCGCAGCTCGTCGACCAGGCCGACGACCAGGTTCAGCGGCTTGACCTCGTTCAGCGACCCGTTGCGCTGCTTGCCTCGCGGGGTGCGGATGGCTTCGTAGACAAAAGCTTCTTCGGACATGGCTGATTCCTCTTCACACGTGGGTTTCGGATCCGTCCATCGGGGACGCTAGTCCTCTGCAGGCCAGCCTAACAGTACGGCCGATCAACCTGTTGGTTGGGAGATCGTGCGACGCCGAGCGTGAAGTTGGGTTCACTTTCGGCGTCGAGCGTGAAGCTACGTTCACGCTCGGCGCTTTAAGCTCGACGACCATGACGGTGTCGCGGCTGCGGCCGTATGCGACGACGGTGTTCGCCGAGATGTCGGCGCTGGCCGCGCGCATCGGCGCGGTGAACCTCGGGCAGGGCTTTCCCGACGAGGACGGGCCGCCGGGAATGCTCAAGGCCGCGCAGGACGCCATCGCCGACGGCGTCAACCAATACCCCCCGGGCCGGGGTATGGCACCGCTGCGAGAAGCCGTCGCCGCGCAACGCAAACGGCACTTCGGCATCGACTACGACCCGGACACCGAGGTGCTGGTCACCGTCGGTGCCACCGAGGCCATCGCGTCGGCGGTGCTCGGCCTGGTCGAACCCGGCTCCGAGGTGATCCTGATCCAGCCGTTCTACGACTCCTACTCGCCGGTGGTGGCCATGGCGGGCGCCCAGCGGGTCGTCGTGCCGTTGGTGCCCGACGGCCGCGGCTTCGCGCTGGACACCGACGCACTGCGGCGTGCAGTGACACCGCGGACCAAGGCGCTGATCGTCAACTCGCCGCACAACCCGACCGGCATGGTGCTGACCGAGTCCGAACTGACCGCCATCGCGGAGATCGCCGTCCACGCCGATCTGCTGGTCATCACCGACGAGGTCTACGAGCATTTGGTCTACGACGGCCGCCGGCATCTGCCACTGGCCGGCTTCGACGGCATGGCCGAGCGCACGATCACCATTTCCAGTGCCGCCAAAATGTTCAACTGCACCGGCTGGAAGATCGGATGGGCTTGCGGCCCAGCCGAGCTCATCATCGGGCTGCGAGCGGCCAAACAGTACTTGAGCTACGTCGGCGGCGCGCCATTTCAGCCGGCGGTGGCTCACGCCCTGAACACCGAAGAGGGCTGGGTGGCTGCGCTGCGAGCCTCGTTGCAGCAACGACGCGACCGGCTCGCCAACGGGCTAGCTGAGATCGGCTTCGAAGTGCACGACAGCTCGGGCACCTACTTTCTGTGTGCCGACCCGCGCCCGCTCGGCTACGACGACAGCACCGCATTCTGCGCGGCGTTACCGGAGCAAGTCGGCGTGGCGGCGATACCGATGTCGGCGTTCTGCGAACCGGACGCCGGCAAGCTTTGGAATCACCTGGTGCGCTTCACTTTTTCCAAACGCGAAGACACTCTCGACGAGGCGATCCGCCGACTGGCGGTGCTGGGCGACGGTCCCGCTAGCTCGGCGCGCTCTCGCCACCCATGACCCGCTTACGCAGGCCCTCTGTCGCCGCACCCAACACAATGTTGCTGGCCCGCTTGACGATGAACTCCGGGACCGGTCCTGAGGGTTCGACGGTGATGTCGAAGCGCACCCGCGTCTTGTCGACTCCCTCACGCGTGAGGCTGTATTCGACATGCTGTCCGCGCTGCTGGAAAGTCGCTTCAGCATCCCAAACCACCCAGTCGGGACCCCAGTGATATTCCAGGATCTCTTTGTCGACCAGCCCGAAAATCTTGATAGTTGCCCGCACATGATGCGGCCGACCGTCCTCGTAGCGGTCGAGCACTTCGACGCGTCGGTGCACCGTTGACCACGACGTCAACGTGCTGACATCGGCAAGCGCCGCCATGACGACGTCCGGCGGCGCGTCGATGATGATTTCCCGCGACGCTTGTACGGCCACCGGTCCGGCTCTCAGCCCTGCTGATCCGGCCGGCCGACACCCATCACTCGCCTGCGCAGCCCCTCGGTCGCGGCGTGCAGGATCCTCTTGCGGGCGCGGTTGACCAGAAACTCGGGCAGCGGGGCCGACGGCTCCAGGGTGATGTCGAATCGCACGCGCGTTTTGTCGTCGCCTTCGCGTTGCAGCGTGTACTCGACGTGTTGGCCATGTTGTTGGCCCGTTTTGCGCGCATCCCACACGACCCAATTAGGGCCCCAGTGGTATTCGACTACTTCCTTGTCGACAATGCCGACCACCTTGACGGTGACCTTCACGTGGTGGGGCCGACCGTCGGGATAGCAGTCAAGCACCTCGGCCCGTTTGTGAACCGAGGACCAGGACGGCACCGAGCCAATGTCAGCTAGCGCGTCGAGGATCGCATCCGGCGGCGCGTCGATGACGATTTCGCGTGATGCTCGTACGGCCACTGGCACCAAGCTTATAACCGCAGCGGGTCTGTGACCGTGATTACCAGCCGATGCCCTCCAGTGGTGTCGTCCCGGTCGGCGGCGGCTGCACCGGACCGGCCGGCGTGCGCCCGCCAAGGGCCCCGCCGTCGCCACGGCGTCAGCCCTTCTTGACTTTGAGCACCTGTTTGCGCAGTCCGTCGGTGGCGGTTTCCATGCCGCCCTTCATGGTGCGTTTGAGCAGAAATCCGGGGATCGGCACGGACGGATCCACGTCCATGTCGAATCTGACCTTGGTCGCCTCGCCCTGGGGCGTCAGCGTGTACTTGGCGTCCTGGGCCTTCAACTGCCCCGCGGACACCAAAGTCCAACTGACGCTGTCGGCTGCCCAGGTGTATTCGACGACCTGCTCGTCGGTGAGGCCGGCGGCCTTGATTTTCATCTTCACCCGACGCGGCCGACCGTTGTCGTGGGTGTCGAGTATCTCGGCGCTCTGGTACTGCGGCGACCAGGACGGCGTGTTCTCGACGTCGGCGATGACGTCGAGAATCTCCTCCGGGCTCGCTTCGATGACGACTTCGCGGGAATCCTGCACTGCCATGGTCGCCCACCATAGCGAGGCAGCGTCTTGCCCGGTGGAGTTTTCGGCGCAGCGTAGCGTCGGTCTGGTGACTGCCTATACCGTCGGTGACTACCTGCTGGACCGCCTCGCCGAACTGGGCGTCGGACACGTCTTCGGTGTTCCCGGCGACTACAACCTCGAATTTCTCGACCACATCGTCACCCACCCCGACCTTCGTTGGGTCGGTAACGCCAACGAACTCAATGCCGGCTATGCCGCCGACGGCTATGGCCGGCTTCGCGGAATGGCAGCTGTGGTAACGACGTTCGGGGTCGGCGAGCTATCTGTGGCCAACGCGATCGCGGGCAGCTACGCCGAGCACGTTCCGGTGGTGCACATCGTCGGCGGCCCGTCCAAAGACGCCCAGGGCACGCGGCGGGCACTTCATCATTCGCTCGGCGACGGTGATTTCGAGCACTTCCTGCGGATCAGCCGGGAAATCACCTGCGCCCAAGCCAGTCTCATGCCCGCAACGGCGACCCGCGAAATCGACCGGGTGCTGTCCGAAGTACGCGAGCAGAAGCAGCCCGGCTACCTGCTGCTACCCACCGATGTGGCGCGCTTCGAAACCGAGCCGCCCACGGCGCCGTTGCCGCGTTACACCGGCGGCACCAGCCCGCGCGCGCTGTCATTGTTCACCGTTGCCGCAACCGAACTCATCGCCGAGCATCAGCTCACGGTGCTGGCAGACTTCCTGGTGCACCGGCTGCATGCGGTCGACGAACTCGAGGCGCTGCTGGCCGCCGATGTGGTGCCACATGCCACGCTGATGTGGGGCAAAAGTCTGGTCGACGAGAGCTCGCCGAACTTTTTAGGTATCTACGCCGGCGCGGCCAGCGCCGAGCCGGTACGCCGGGCGATCGAAGAGGCGCCCGTTCTGGTCACCGCGGGTGTGGTGTTCACCGACATGGTCAGCGGATTCTTCAGCCAGCGCATCGACCCGGCGCGAACCATCGATATCGACGCCCAGCAAAGCACCGTGGGCACACAGGTTTTCGCTCCGGTGGAGTTGTCCGCGGCGTTGGAGGCACTCACCGAAATCCTGGCCCGGCGCGCCGTGAACTCGCCGGCGGTCGTGCCCACGTCCGACGATGTCAGCCGGGATCCGCCCGAGCGGGACCGGCCGTTGAGCCAGGAAATCTTGTGGGACAGGCTCTGTGATGCGCTCACGCCGGGCAATGTGGTGCTCGCCGATCAGGGCACCTCGTTCTACGGTATGGCGGCGCACCGGCTTCCGCGCGGGGTGACCTTTATCGGACAGCCACTGTGGGGGTCGATCGGTTACACGCTGCCCGCCATGCTCGGCGCCGGGCTGGCCCATCCGGATCGCCGACCGGTGCTGCTGATCGGTGACGGAGCAGCCCAGCTCACTGTGCAAGAACTCGGCGTCATCTCCCGCGAGGAGTTGTCCCCGGTGGTCGTGGTGGTCAACAACGACGGCTACACCGTCGAACGGGCGATACATGGAAAGACAGCCCCCTACAACGACATTGCGCGCTGGGACTGGTCGCAAGTCGCCGGCGCGCTCGGTGTGACCGACCACCTGACATTCCGGGCGGAAACCTACGGTGAACTCGACGACGCCCTTACCGCCGCCGCCGAACATCAAGACCGGATGGTGCTCGTCGAAGCCGTCGTCGGTCGCTTCGACATTCCGGAGCTGCTCACCGAACTGGCGCGGCCCACGTCGCCGGACGGCACCGCGCGCCGCTAGCGGCGATCGCAAGCGCCGGGTAGCCGGTCGCTGCCGGCCGCTTCGAGAATGGCACGCAAGGTGTGCCGGCAACGACCGCAGTCGGCGCCCGCGCCGCACGCACCGGCAATTTCCTTGGTGGTCGACGCTCCGTCGGAGACCACCTCGGCCACCATCTGGCTGGTGATGCCGTTGCACAGGCAGACGAACATGCAGCGGTCCGTTCAGTCCTCGATCCGCATCATGTCCATGAACCTGCCCACGAACAACGGCGGATAGGCTCCCCTCCCCCGGCCGGTCATCCACTGCGCGGCAGCGTCAGGATGGTCGATCCAGCTCCGCACACTGTCCTCGTCGTCGAGTTCCTGCAGGATCATCACTTCCTGCCCGTCGTCGAAAGCCTGGAAAAGCCAGGTCTTCCGAACGCCCGCAGTGGTGAAGTTGTCGAGCGCGCGACGTACGTCCAGCGTCATCGCCGGCACGTTGTCGACGGCTGCGATCGCGGCGACCACCACACCGGGTGCCCGCGGCTTGGCCGGCGGCGACGATTCGAAACGATCGACGATCTCCCCGGCGAAGACCGCTGGAATGTCGTCGACGCCCACGGCATCGAACCACTCGAAGAAGACCCGCGACCGTAGCAGCTCCACGATCGGCTCTCTGCTGTGCACTCCGATCATCACCAGCACGCGCCCGTAGTCGTGGATGGACTTGTAGACCAGCACATGGTGCGCGCCGATATCCGCGAGTGCCGATTTGCGTCGTTTCAGCAGCGGCCACACCCGGTCTGGATTCGGAACTCGGTAATCCGATGCGATCACCATCGAATGCGGGTGCGGCTCGACGGCGCTCACCGAAGTTTGTCCTTCATCACCTTGCCGGTGGCGTTCAGCGGCAGCTCGTCGAGGAATTCGATGTATCGCGGCGCTTTGAAGCCGGCCATCCGCTGCCGAGACCACGCGAGCAAATCACCTTCGGACACCGGTGTTTTCGGCACCACGAAGGCTTTGCCCACCTGGCCGAGTCGCTCGTCGGGAACACCGATCACAGCGGCCTGGGCAACTGCGGGATGTTCCAGCAGAAAGCCCTCGATCTCGGCCGGGTAGGCGTTGAACCCGCCCACGATGAACATGTCCTTCTTGCGCCCGTCGATCCGTAGCCGACCCGCCGCGTCAAGCGTACCCATATCGCCGGTGTGCAACCATCCTTCGGCGTCGATTGCCTGCGCGGTCGCCGCGGGCTGGTCCAGGTAGCCCTGCATGACGCCGTAACCGCGGGCCAGCACTTCGCCGTCGTCGGCGATGCGCACCTCGACGCCCTCGCAGGGCAGGCCCGCCGTTGTGGCCACGGCCTCGAAGGAATCACCGGGCCGGGACAAGGTGACGTTGCCGGCCTCGGTGAGGCCGTAACCGGTCATCAACGTCTCGAAGGGCAGTTCATCGTGTATCCGACGGACCAGTTCGACGGGGATGTCGGCGGCGCCGGTCACGCCTGCCCGCAACGTCGACAGCTTGGCCTTGTCGGGCACTGCCAGCAACGAGTGGTAGAGCGTCGGTGGCCCGGGCAGCATCGTGATGCGTTCGCGGTCAATCAGATCCACGATCGTGCCGACGTCGAACACCGCGACCGGAATCATCGTCGCGCCGCGGAGGAACGATGCGACGAGGCCCGCCTTCAAGCCGAACGTGTGAAAGTAGGGGTTGATCATCAAATAGCGGTCGGCCTCGCGGAGATCTGCGAGAGTGGCCCACTCTTCGTACATCCGCAGCGTCTGTTGATGATTCATCATCGCGCCCTTTGGGCGGCCGGTCGTACCCGACGTGAAGATGATGTCGGCGATGTCGGTGCCGCTCACCGCCCGCTCGAACGGAGAACCGTGGGACAGCATGTCGGATTTCAGATCGACCACCGGTACCCCCGCCGGTGCGGTGTACTCCTGGCCCAGGAAGCCCTGCTGCACCAGGACCGCCTTGGCTTCGCTGCGGGCGATAATGTCGCCGGCTTCATCGGCCTTGAACCGCGTATTGACCGGCACCAGCACACCACCGGCGGTGAGAAGCCCGAACGCCGCGATGATCCATTCCGCGCAGTTCGGCGCCCAGATGGCCACTCGATCGCCCTTGTCGATACCGAAGTCAGCGAAAGCGCCTGCCGCGCAGCGGATTCGATCGACAACCTGAGTGAATGTCAAGCGCAGCGGACCGTCGACAATCGCTTCCGCGTCGCCGAAGCGTTCCGCCGCGCTCACAACCATCTCGGGGATGGTCCGCCACCGCGCGTGATAAGTCACACCGTGACGAGCCGACCGAGGTTGCCGCCCATGATCTTTGCCTGGTCGTCAACTGACAGGTGCGCCAGCGCGTTGACGTAGTAGGTCGGCTCCGCCAGTCCTTCCGGGTGCGGCCAATCCGAGCCGTACAGCACCTGATCCACGCCGACGAGGTTCACCAGATCGTCGATGCCGTCCTCGAAGAACGGGCTGACGTGGATCCGGTTCTTGACCATCTCGACCGGGTCGCTCGGGAAAGCTTCCGGGGCCTTCCGGAACACCTCGGCCAAGCCGTCCAGCAACGGCGTCATCCACTTCGAACCGGCCTCGACGATCGCGACCTTCAACTTGGGATGGCGGTAGAGCGCGCCGTGGATCACCCACGAGCCCACCGAATCCTGGATCGGTCGCCACTCGTTGAGGATGCCCATCGCGTTGGTTTGGAACGGCAGCATCTCCTGGTCGGCACCGTCCCATTCGGAGGTGTACCGGGAATAGCCACTGTCGCTGGAGTGCATCCCCACCAGCAAGTCGTGCTCGACGACCCGCTCCCAGAACGGGTCGAACTCGGGCAGCGCAAACGACCGCGGGCCACGGAAGCCGGGAACCGGCGCCGGGCGGACCAAAATGCAGCGGGCACCACGCTTGACCACCCACTCCAGCTCCTCGATCGCCTTCTCCACGATCGGCAGGGTGATGACCGGGGTGGTGAAGATCCGGTTCTGGTAGTTGAAGCCCCAGACCTCATCGAGCCACTGGTTCAGCGCATGGATCAAGACGTGGATGGCGACCGGATCGTCGCGCAGCCGCTCCTCGATCAAGCTGGCCAGCGTGGGGAACATCAGGGTGCGGTCCAGGCCCAGCTCGTTCATCTTCTCCAGGCGCGGACCGGGCTCGAAGAAGGCCGGGATCGCGCGCATCGGCTCACCGAACAGCTCGCGCTTACTCTTGCCGTCCGGGTTGCCGTACTTGAAGTACTCCTCCCAGGCGCCCGGCCTGGCGACGACCTCGAAGGTCGGGTTGGGAATGTAGTTGCTGATCACGCCGCGCAGCGCGATCTTGGTCCGCCCGTTGATCTGCACGTACTGGACGAAGTTCTTGTACTCCTTGGGCAGGAACTTGGTCAACGCTTCCGGCGGCTCGTAGAGATGGTTATCCGCGTCAAAGATCGGAAACGGGACATCTTCCCGATGCGACAACTGCCCCATGAAATCCTCCTTCGCAGTTTGCGAGAATACTATTCTCACCCAGAGGTTAGCGCAATGCTCTCCCGGACCAGCCTCTTCTGCACCTTGCCGCTCGCCGTGCGCGGATAGTCGTCGGCCTCGAGTAAAACCTCGGGCCACTTCTGCCGGGCCACTCCCCGCTCGGCGAAGTGGTTGCGGACTTCTTCGACGCCCTTGGGATCACTGGTCGTGCCGGAGGTGACGGCGATCAGGCCCGGTCCGGCGGGATCGGCGGCGCCGATGCCGCGGGCGTGCAGCCCGGCCGCCAGCCGACGGGCCACCCGCTCGACGTCGCGGAAGGTTCCCGACCACGGTCGTACGGCCGAGTAGACCCGAAATCCCGCGTCGGGCGTCTAGCTTGCGGGCCAGCACCTGTCCGATGGTTTCGCGCGTCCACCAGCCCGCCTGCTCATACCGCGCGACGAGTTCGGCGGGAATTGTGCGCATGGGGGGCTCCGACCGGCAAAATGTTGGGATCCTTCGACAGGCAGGGGCGGTGTTATTCTCCTGCCAGGAGAATGCCAATATCGCGATGGAGAGCCGCACATGGTGGACCTGGAGTTTGACCAGGGTCTTGCCGTGCTCACCATTGACCGGCCACACGCCCGCAACGCCATCGCCCTGGACACCATGGACCAGTTGGACAAGGCGATCGACGCGGCCGAGGGCGCCAGCGCGCTGGTCATCACCGGCGCGGGTGATCGGGCGTTCGTGTCGGGCGGAGACCTCAAAGAACTCAGCGCCATCAGGACCGAGGACGACGCCGCGGCGATGGCGTGGCGGATGCGGTCCATCTGCGATCGCCTCGCCGGATTCCCCGCGCCGGTGATCGCCGCCCTCAACGGGCACGCGCTCGGCGGCGGGGCCGAAGTCGCCGTGGCCGCTGACATTCGGCTGGCCGCCGACGACATCCGGATCGGCTTCAATCAAGTAGCGCTGGAGATCATGCCGGCCTGGGGCGGCGCGGAGCGGCTGGCCGCACTGGTCGGCAAAAGCCGGGCGCTGCTGCTGGCTGGAACGGGCACCGTGCTGGACGCTGCCGAGGCCGAGCGCATCGGATTGGTCGATCGGATATTGCCGCGGTCCAGCTTCGACGATGATTGGCGGCAGATCGCCGGCCAGTTGGCACACCGCGCGGCCGGTGAGATCAAACGGGTGGTGAAAGGGGTGTCCGCCGACGATGCGGTGAAAGCCTTCGCCCGACTGTGGGTCAGCGACGCCCACTGGGCGGCCGCCGATCTGGTGATGAACCGCAGCGCCAAAGGAGGTGCGAGATGAAATCTCTGCTGGGTGCAGGATTGGCGATGGTGGTGACCGCGACAACATTCGCCGCGCCGTCACAAGCGGACGACCCAATGCATGAGGTCAGGTACGTCATCACGTCAGCCAATCCGATCTATGCCGACATCTATTACCTGGATCAGCAGCCGCCCAAGTTTTCCGACTACAGCCACAACCCCTACCAGTTCACTCCCCACGTGAACGCCGATATCGCGCCGGGTCACCCCTGGGTTTCGCCTCCGGTCATGCTCTCGACGCCCGACGTGTACGCCATGGTCGTAGTCAGCACCGGTACCGAACCCGGCACGCCACAGTTTCACTGTGCTCTGATCATCGACGGGAAGGTGGTCGTCTCGAACGACGGCGCCAAGGGCGTGATCTGTTCGCAGCGCACCTGGTGACCCAGGCGCCCGTTACCGACTTGCGCGGCTGTTGGCTCGCCGGCAACTGACAGCGGCCTCACACCACACGTCACGTCGGCAAGTGTGTATTGGCAACCGGTGAGTAGCACGTGGTGCTACACAGTGCTACCGCGGTCGCGTGACTGCGCAACCCGAAATCACTCAACGCGACTTGCGCACACGATCCAAGGAGATCATGAATGCATGCAGTCCCCGACCGCTGGCCACCGGGCAGTCATACCCGACGGGTTCTGCTGCGATCGAATCAACGACGAACCAGTGCGATGGAGCACCGGTCAGCCGCCGGCATCGGCGGACGCGGTGTTGTGGGCGACAGGGCGGGTGCGGGACAACGACCCGCTAGCACAGCTCAACTCAACCAGCGCTCAGTGAGTCAGGGAGTCGCCGACGCACCGTCCGGGACGGGATCGCCCTCGAGGCGCTGCAGGTAACCCTCCACGAACGCCGCGGTTTCAGCGTGGCCCGCAGACATACCCAGCGCTTGTTCCATGACCAGCACCCGGGACACGCTCGTGATCAACACCGACCATACCAACGGCGGCACCTCGGCGACAGCCATGCCGTAGCGCTCCATCACCGCTGACACCGCCTTAGCCTGCTCTTCACGGAAACGCTCTGCGTAGTAAGCGATTTCGGCTTTGAGTGCCTTGCGATGATTGGCCAAGGCAACGTACTCCATGGTCACCGCGGTGGCCGCCGGATCGAGACTGAACCGCCACAACGCCCATAGCGGTTGCGGCGACGCCAACGCCCGCGCATGCAACTCGAGGCCTTCTTCACCACGGCGGCGAAACGCCGCCAGGAACAGATCGTCCATTGTGCGGAAGTAATAGTGCACGAGTTGCGGTTTCAGCCCGGCCTTCTCGGCGACACGGCGAGACGTGACTGCGGCATAACCTTCTTCGAGCATGAGCTGCTCCGCCGCGTCGAGCAGTACGCCGCGGTTTTTCGCGTCGGGCGCTCCGATTCTGCGTGCGGACGTCATCCCTCTCCCGATCCTTGATGAACTCGCCGATCGTAGCGTCGACCTTGACCACGACCTTAACGCCATGCTAAGCAGTTGCTCAGCACTTTGACGATCTCGTACGCGGGCGGTGCTACGTCTCGCCGCGACACACAGCCCAAGTCTGAAGGAGACGCGTAACACCATGACCACCACCTTCGAGTCGATCGACTTCTTCACCGACCCGTCCCTGGTCCCCGATCCTTACGCTTACTTCGACTACCTCCGCGACCAAAACCCGGTGCTCAAGCTCCCGCACTACAACGTCGTCGCCGTCACCGGCTGGGAAGAGGCGAACGCGGTCTATAAAGACACCGACTCGTTTTCGAACTGCGTGGCGCTCGGAGGGCCGTTCCCGCCGCTGCCGTTCGAAGTCGATTGCGATGACCTCAGTTCGCTGATCGACTCCCACCGCGACCAGTTTCCGATGTTCGAGCACATGGTCACCATGGACCCGCCAGACCACACCCGCGCCCGGTCGCTGCTGAGCCGGCTGTTGACGCCGAGCCGGCTCAAGGAGAACGAGGACTTCATGTGGCGGCTCGCGGACCGTCAGCTCGAGGAGTTCCTCGGTGAGGGCAAGTGCGAATTCATCGCCGAATACTCAAAGCCCTTCGCCACCTTGGTGATCGCCGACCTGCTCGGAGTCCCAGAAGAAGACCACCAGGAATTTCGCACCATCCTGGGAGCGGATCGTCCGGGCGCACGGGTCGGTGCGCTCGACCACGAATCGGTCGGCGTCAACCCGCTGGAGTGGCTCGACGACAAGTTCTGCTCCTACATCGAGGAGCGGCGCAGTGCGCCCCGCGACGACGTGCTGACCGCGTTGGCGACGGCGAAGTATCCCGACGGAACTACGCCTGAGGTCATCGAGGTGAGCCGATCGGCAACCTTCCTGTTCGCGGCCGGTCAGGAAACCACAGCCAAGCTGCTCTCCGCGGCACTGCAGGTGCTCGGCGACCGGCCCGACATTCAGCAGCAGCTGCGAAAAGACCGCAGCCTGATTCCCGGCTTCATCGAGGAATCGCTGCGGATGGAGAGCCCAGTCAAAAGCGACTCAAGGCTGGCACGCAAGCCCGCCACGGTGGGCGGCGTCGACATCCCCGCTGGCACCGTCGTGATGGTGTTGCCCGGTGCGGTCAACCGCGATCCGCGCCGGTTCGACAATCCGCACGAGTTCCAGCTGGACCGCAAAAACGTTCGCGAGCACATGGCGTTTGCCCGTGGCGTGCATTCTTGTCCCGGTGCGCCACTGGCGCGGGTGGAGGGCCGCGTCTCGCTCGAGCGCATCCTGGACCGGATGACCGACATCGCGGCCAGCGAGGCAAAACACGGGCCGGCCGGTGAACGCCGCTACACCTATGAACCGACCTACATACTGCGCGGGCTTTCCGAACTGCACCTCACGTTTACCATGACGGGGTGAGCCGCGCCAGCCGGCGAGAACGTCGTCCGCGGTTCCTGGGCGTCATGTACCGCACGCCGGTGCGGCATCTCACGTCGACCGCCGAACAGGCAGCAGATCAACTGATCTGGCGTTCCACCGGCACGCCCGGTGTCGACTGGAAAAGCGGCGAGCACTATCTGAAGCGCCACATTGCGAAAACGAATAGACATGCCCACGATGCCGAACTGAGCCGCAACCTGTGGGACCGCAGCCTCGCCATCGTCGACAGCTAGTGAGCGGGCGTCAAAATCTGCGTGGCTTCCGAGCGTCCACGCAGCACCGTGGAACCATGAGCCACCCAGTGCTGCCGCTCGGCCTCGTCGGCACGTGTAAGGGCGGCATCCGAACAAAGCACCCGGCGCTCCGAGGTTTTCGCGAGGTCGGCCAGTCGCGCCGCTTCGTTGACCGCATCGCCGACCACCGTGTATTCATAGCGGTTTTCGGCACCGATGTTGCCTGCAAAAACCCGGCCGGCCGATATCCCGATACCGAAGTCCGCCACCGGCAACTCGCGCAACCGCGTCTGCAAGGCGCGCGCAGTTGCCAAAGCAGCCGACGCCGCCCTGCTGTTGCGGAGCGGCGCGCCGAAGACCGCCAGCGTGGCGTCACCCTGAAACTTGTTGATGAAGCCCTGCTGTTGGTCGACCGCTCCGACTACGATCCGGAAAAATTCGTTCAGCACACCGGCGACCTCATCAGGCGGTCGACTGGCCGCCAGCTCGGTCGAACCCACGAGGTCCACGAACAACACCGCCGCTTCTCCTACTTCGCCGGATAGCGATGCACCTTCTTCTACTGCACGACGCGCGACGTCGACCCCGACATGCCGGCCAAACAAGTCGCGGAGCCGGTCCCGTTCGGTGAGTCCGCCAACCATACGGTTGAATCCGCTTTGGAGAAGCCCGATTTCGGAACGCTCGTAAACCCTGACGAACGTGCCAACTTGCCCATGCTCGATTTCTGCCATGGCGTCGACGACGTCGCGTACGGGGTCCGAAATTGATCGGGCCACCAGAATCATCCCACGCAGGCCCAGCATCACCGCGACAAGGGCAAGCACCAAAACGGCGGTCTCGACAGACGCGGTCTTCGGGATGATCCAGCCGTTCGACCGCAAGATGATCAGCGTCGCAATCCCCAACGTCGGGAGCCCGCTGGATAGCAACCACATGCCTATGAGTCTGGCCAGCACGCCCGGCGCCGTCACAAAACCCTCGAAATCCGTTGTGGCAGCTGCAACAATCGGCCGGAGCGGACGTTGGCTGAGTAGTACGGCGGTGCCTGTCGCTGCGGAGCCGCCGAAAACGATGGCCATACCAGTCGCCACCGCGACTGTGAGGCCGCCGTCATCGCGGTTGAGCAATACGAAGATCGCGCCGCTGGCCGCCCACGTCGACGCTAAAATTACCGACTGATTCCGGACCAGGTCCATCGCCGCACGCCGTTGATCTGGGTCAGGCTCGTGGTGGGGAACGAACCAGCGCAACGAAGGAATGATCAGCAGGAACCCGGCGGCCAACACGGCAACCGTGCCCAGGGCGATCACTGTCACCGATGTGATGATGTACTTCGCATCGAAGTCCGGATGGAATGAGCCGAGCGTGTGACCGGTTAGTGCGACGACGACGATAAGAACCTCGGCGACGCTGAGCAGGTGCGCGAACGCCAGGCCGACCGCATACCGAGTCGATGATCTGGCAAATGTGCTTCGCGTCGCGTCGGCCAGCCTGCTCACACGACGAAGATAGCGAGGCTACGCGTCGCCGCGCACCCTGTTGTTGCCGCAGAGACCGGATTGCTGAGTTCGGTCGACCTCCCGTTGACAATCCGGCGCACTGCGTTTGTCACGCAACCAGCGCCGGATGGCGCAATTGGTTAGTCCTAGTAACGCACCAACGAAAACGGGAAGCTCACGGTCCCGCCCGGAGCACCTCCGCAGCCGGCGTCGAAAGTCGAGTCCACCGAACCGGCCAGCGTCACCGGATCCCAGGAATACGTGTCGTGCGATGGCAGAAAGTACACCGTGCAGCGCACTCCATCGGGCACATCGATGACCATCGTGTAACGACCATTCGCGAGGTTTGCGTCGGTATTCCAGGGCGCCGCCTGGCCATTGGGTCTCGGCAGGGCGTCTACATGGACGCAGTCCGTGGTGGGCACGACCGTATCGCGGGCGCACGGCGCGACCGACCAGATCCACGAGTGGCCCGGATCCCGCGGGGTCTGTAGGACGAAGTTACCGAACGGCATCCTGGCCGCGGCAGTCGGCGCGAGGGCTAAAGCGGTTGAGACGAGCACGACACTGACTACTGCGATCTTCGGGGTCTTCACGGTCTCTCCGTTCTTTATCGCCCGCGGGCTTTGGCCGACTATTGGGTGCGGACGGCAAAGACTTTTCCGGCTATGTGTCGGCCCGCACCCAAGTAGTGACACCGTCATGCCCTATGCACACCAGGAAGAGACCATCAGGCGCCTGCGCAACATAGTTCTGGTACCGCAGCCCGCATTCGGCGCCTTCGTCCTTGATTCCGGCCATCGGAGGTGACCGGAACCATCGCGGCTGATATTGCCTAGGCGAGCCGCAGAACATCAGCCGTCCAGGTTGGGTGGCGGGCACATAACCCCCGGAAACGCCGAATACGTAATAAGTGGTGTTCTCGCACGGAGCGCCGAGAACCATATTCGGGGCGATGCCCGGAGTGCAGGCCGGATAGTCGCACACGGTGGGCCCCGCGGCAGCGGGCGGAATCGACATGCCGACACCGATCAGCGGGGCGACCACTGCCACGATGAATCGCACCAAGCTAGCCTGGCATAGCCGATAAGAAAATTCTCTTTTTTGGAGAAGGTCGGCTCCGAATGCAGCGCCCCACCCGCCGCGTGTTCCTGCAGGACCGCAACTGCGCTATGGCCGCAATGGCACGTGCTCAAAGATCTGGACATTGGTGATGGCTTCCGTGCTCTGACACACGTGCTGGTAATGTCATTCTCCGTGCGTGGTTGGAAGTTGTCAGACCGCCACGACTCGGTTGCGCCGGCGATGGTTGGAGGCAAGTGACCGATTCCGATACGGACCCCGCGACCGGCCCCGAGCTGTCCGCCTCGCTAGCTGAAGCCGAGGAAGAGGTCATCCGTGCAGAGGCGCGCGCCGAGGCGGCCCGCGCACTCGCAACGCAATTACGCCAAGATGCCGAAGCCGACTGCGGCGACCAAACCGGCAACGTCGAGGAGACCGAAGACGACGCTGATGTGGACGGGCCAACATTGGTAAGAGCGCGACGTTGGCGCCCACCACGGGTCCGTCGCCCTAGCCGGAAAGCGGTGGCTGTCGGTGTCGGGATTGTGCTCATCTGCGCCTCGCTCGGCGCTAGCGGCTATATGGTGTGGCAGGACCACGCCATCGCGCACAAACAGCAGCTCGCCCCGGAGTTCGCTGCGGCCGCACGTTCTGGGGTCACAGCGTTGATGACCATCGACCCAAAGCACGCCAAGGATGACATTCAGCGCAGCATCGACGCGTCCACCGGCGAGCTCAAGACCCAACTGGAAGCGCGATCGGGATTCATGGCTCAGCGGGCCGAGGAATCGAAGGTGATCAGCAAGGTCACGGTGGAAGCCGTCGGTGTCGAGTCATGGACCGAGAATTCGGGCGTCGCACTTGTCTCGGTGAAATCCGACGTCACCGATCCGGACAACTCGAAACGGCCCCCGATGTTGTGGCGGATCAGCGTCAAAATCGAGCGGGACGGTGGTCAGCTCAAGATGTCCGGAGTTGATTTCCTGCAATGAGTGTCGAGCAAGAGTCGTCGCCAGACAGCGTGGAAACTCCGCCCATCGGCGAGGCGGAGGAAGTATCCGCTGGCGAGGGATCGGTGCGCGCCAGCGGATCGTCAGCCACCGGGCGCCTCGCCCGCCGATGTCTAGCGAGGTGGCGTCCAATTTTTGTGACGGCGTTGGTCATTGCCACGATCGCGGTTGCTGCCGGTTTGTTCTTCTTCCAGTACCGTCCGGCTCAGCGGATCGGCGGCGCGGCCACACATCAGGCAGTCCAGGCGGCTTCGGACGGTGCCGTCGCGGTGCTGTCGTATTCCTATGACAATCTGGACCACGACTTCGCCCGGGCCAAGTCACTTTCGACCGGAGAATTTCTGTCCTACTACAGCAGGTTTAGTCAGGACTTCATCGCGCCCGCGGCGCGGCAGGGGCATCTTATTGCGACGGCCAAAGTGCTGCGGGCAGCCGCAATTGAGATGCATCCGGATTCGGCGATCGTCTTGGTGTTCATGAACCAGAACACCGCAAGCAAAGAAAAACCAGAGCCGTTGACGACAGCCAGCAGCGTCGTGGTGACGCTGACGAAAGTCAATGGATCCTGGCTGATAGCGAAGTTAGATCCATTGTGATGGCCGCGACGGTCGGTTATGCGGATCGGCGACTTAGCGGCGAAGCTGGTGTTACTCTTCACGCTCAGCGACGCCGCTGCCGGCACCGGAAAGCCCGTATCTTCTAGTTGGGTCAAGGAACACGCAATGCGTTCAATGGAAATAACCGCCGCCGCGATGCTGGTGGCCGCCAACGTATTCGGTACTTTCGGCCCTGCCTCACCGGCGGGGGCGACTACCAAGGAGGACGTCGCCCTCAACGGGACGTATCAAGTCACGTCCAACGGCAATTTGGCCAAGATCAACCGTCAGTTCAATCAAGAGGCGGTCGTCACCACCACGTGGACGATCAGCTCAACCTGCACCACCTTCGAGGAGTGCACCGGTACGGTGCACAGCGCGCAGGGTTGGACTGCACCGATCCACATACGTGACGGTCTCATGTGGTACGTCACGCACGACGTGCCCGACTGGGAAAAATGCGAGGACGGTACCGCATTCACCGGCCGCCAGGAATTCACTTTCTGGCCGGTCGACCCGAACGGAAGCGGTCAAGTAGTGACCGGATCACCGACGCTGGCTGGCAAGGACAAGACAATCGGGCCAAGCGGCGCCTGCGGCCAGAACCAATGGCTCACCGTCGAGATGCCGGTGCGGCTCGACAAGATCGGCTAATCGAGCATTCGAGCCCGGGCTTCAGGTCGGCAGCATGTCCCGCCACGTTTTGGGCGCAGCCGGCTTCACCAAATCTGACTGCTGGTATACGTGGCCGTCACGACTGACATATCGACCGGTACGCGGATCGTATTGTGCCGTCGCGACGGCCGCCAGCGGGCCGGCTATCTTGGGCGCGAATGAGCTGTGAGCCGCCCGCGGCTGATCACCATTGACTTTGTCGGGTGGTGAGGGAAGCGGGGCCGGCGCGGGTACGGCCGCGGGTTGCGAAACTTCGCCCGGCGCAGGAACATCCAGCGGCGCTATCGGCGGATAATCGGCCGCCTGTGTCGACATGTAGCCCGACGACGGCACCGGCGGCGAAGCATGCCCCGGCCCCGGTGGTCCGTACGTTCCGCGCGGACCCGGCGGCGTGCCGCGCGGGACCGCCCCCGGCGGCAGCGGTGTCCCCTCGAGTGGCCCGAAAATTCTCTGGTCCGAGGTGACTCGGTCGTCGGGCGGAATGCCCTGCGACAGTAGGTTCGGGTCCAGCGGAGAGGGACCCAGAACGTGTTGGCGCATCGCCAGCGGCATGTATGGCTTGTCGCTTTTGCAAATTTCGACGGTCGGTGCACGCTTTCCGGGCTTGTCCATGCACGGATAGTTACGGGCGCCGCGCACCGAGAGCGGTGAGTCCTGCGGCAGTTTGCAATACAGCCCGTCCGGAGTGTCGATGTCGGTTTCGTCGTCCGGCGATCGCCAACTGCTCTGCGGCAGGAAGCCGACCGTGCAGATCGGCGGATCGTCGATTGTGAGTGCGAAGTCGCCATGGGCGAGACCGTTCGGCCAGTTTATGCCGTTGGCCGTTTGCTCGATGGCGACCAGTGGCGGCAGTAGTACCAGCAGTTGTTCCAGCCCCGGGTGGTAGGTGACGCCGATCTGACCGATGGTGGTGAGGTTGGCCAGCAGAACCGGCAGCGTCGGTTTGACCTGCTCGAGAAGCCGTGACGCCTCGTTCGCGGCCTCGGGGCCATTCTGCAGCACCGTACGAACTCGCGAGTCATCGTTGGCGAGCACGTCCGAGATACCGGCGAAGCTGCGCGCCCACGTTCGGATCGCGTCGGTGGTCTGCGCCTGGGAGTCCAGGAACGGTCCGCTGTCGTCGATCAGGGTTCGGGTGCGGTCGGCAATAGCGTTGGAGTAATCCGCAATTCGGGAGGTCGAGTCCGAGAGTGATCCAACGTCGTAACCGGAGCCGTTGAATGCCTGGAACGTCTCGTCGAGTAATTGGCCGAGCTTTTGCTTGGGGATGCTATTGACGAGCGCACTGACTTGATCGAGCATGGGCCCGACCGCCTGTGGAATCGTGGTGTCGCGCATGACGATTGTTGAGCCGTTGCGTAGGTACGGGGCCGAGTTGGTTCGTGGCCGCAAGTCCACGTACTGCTCGCCGACTGCCGAGACGCTGCGCACCTCGGCTTGCAGGTCTGCCGGGATCTTGGGCGAAGCGCCAAGAGACAGCGTCGCTTTCGCGCCGTTGGGCGTCAGGCTCACCGCGGTCACCTTGCCGACTTGCACTCCGCGGTACGTCACGTTGGAAAACCGGTAGAGGCCGCCGGTGGCGGGCAGCTCCAACGTGACCGTCATCCGTCCGATGCCCAGCAGGGTCGGCGCTTGGATGTAGAAGAGAACCATCGCGACCACACCGATGATCCCGACCGTGGCGAAGATCGCCAGCTGGATTCGGACGAAGCGCGACAGCATCTATCCGCCACCTTCCGTCGGCGGGATTCCCGGCGGCGAAGCAGCGGGCCCCGGCGGGGGAGCAGGCGACGGCGCATCCGCCGGGGACCCCGGTGGCGGCCCGGCCGGTGGCGGAGGACCAGGCAGCGGCACAGCGTTAGGCGGCGGCGGAGCGCCCGGTGGTGCCGCACTCACGCCAGCATGCAAGGGATCGAGTGTGTAGTTCAGGTAAGGCGGCTCACCAGGCGCCGGTGGTTCGCTGGCGCCCAGCTGTCCCCAGTGGGTTCCCAAGAACGGTCCTTGCTTGAGCCGGGGAATCGTGAGGTCGAGCTCCGGAGAAACGTTGAAGTAGTCACCGCGAACCGCGCGATCGATGAAGTTCTGCCCGAACGGGAAGACCGACGCCCACGCGATAGCCGCGTCGAGATCCGGTCCGACGTCGGCAAGCGCACGTATCGTCGGCTCCAGGTTTTTCAGGTTCCTGACGAGGTCGGCCTGGCTGTCATTGACCAGCTTGGTAGCGGTATCGCTGAACACCCGAAGTTTGTCCAGGGCTTCCGTCAGGCGCGGCCGCTCTTTGATCAGCACCTCCAACGCCGGGGGGATCTTGTGCAGCGCCGCAGTGATGACCTCGCGTTGCCCGGCGAAGCTGTCGGCAAGCCGGTTCAGCGCCTGGATGGACGCCACGATATCGTCGCGCTGTTGGTCGAGCGTGCCCACGAACTTGTCCAGGCGGGTGAGCAAATCCCGCACGGCGCCCGCCCGACCGGACAGGGCCGCGCTGAAATTGTGGACGATCTCACCGAACTGCCCTAGCCCGCCGCCGTTGACGACCACCGATAGCGACGAAAGGGTTTGCTCTGTCGTCGGATACGTCGACGCCCGGTTCAGCGGGATCGTGGCGCCCGGTTGCAGTCGCCCGACCCCCGGCTGACCGAGCGGCGGATTGAGCTCCAAGTGCATCGACCCCAGCAGGCTTGTTTGACCGACACTTGCTACCGCGTTGGCGGGGATGACGACATCGCGTTTTACCGAGATCTGGACGTCGGCGTGCCATCCCTTCACGGTCATCGGGCCAACACTGCCGACCACGACATCGTCGATCATCACCGGTGAATTCGACTCCAGCGTAGCGACATTAGCGATCTCAACGTGGTAGGTGTCGGCACCTGCCCCGCGTCCCACCGCGCCGGGCAGTGGCAGTGAATTCAGGCCGTGGAATGCGCATCCGGTTGCGGTCAGCACCACGCAACAGCCAACGGCGAGCACTCGCCGAACGCCAGCCCGGACGGTCATGGCTCCGGCCGTTCTGCCGGCAGCGGGCCAGGTGGCGGAGGTGGTGGTGGCGATTCCATCGGCACTGTCGGCGCCGGCGGCAGCGGCATCGCCGCTCCGGGTATCCGTGGGAGCGGTACCGACGGCGCCGGCCCGGGCACAACCGAGTCACCGCTCAATCCGGTATAGGCGGACACCGCGGGCGGGATCTCGGGCGGTCCGGGCTTGGGGCCTTCACCACCGGGCGCCAGGCGGGGCTCGGCATAGATGATGTTTTCCGGGTTCGCCGACGGCATGAGGACTGGGTTGATGGGGATCGGCGACTCGTTGTAGTTCAGCACCCGCAATCCGGGGCCGAGAAACAGGGCGCACAACTTGCCCGATTCGACCGCGGTGACAGTCTCGACGGCTGCCATCATCGAGCAGCCGGGAATCGGCAACGGGAGAATCGCACCCGACGCCGTGGAATTCGCGAAGGGTACGATTCCGAACCCGCCGTTGATGGTTCCGGTGTCGGGGTTGTAGTCGTTCATGAAGTTAGCGATCGCCGTCGGGGCGAGGTGTAGAAGGTTTTCCAACGCCATGTGGTTGTCGACCAACGGCTGGGTGACGTTGGCCAATCGCGTTATCTGCTCGCTGGTCTGGTCACGGGTTTCCGCGATGAACCGCTGCACCTCGCCGACCGCCGTGGACAGGTTCGTCACCGCCGCGTCCAAATCGGATTTGCTGTCGTCGACCACGCTGGTAAGCGTGGCCAGCCGATTGTTGAACTGCACCAGTTGGACGTTGCTGTCGCGCAGCGCGGTGACGAAGGTCTGCAGATTCTTGATGATGTCGACGATGTTGCCGCTGCCGTCCGCCAGGATCCGGCCCACCCCGGACAGTTGGGCCAACGCCTGATGTAACTTCTCGCCGTTGCCGTTTCCCAATGCGTTGGCGGCGCTGTCGATGAACCGGCCCACCGATGTGTCCGAAACGCCGCCTTTTGGCCCCAGATCCGTTGCCAGCCGCATCAATTGGGTCTTGACCTCGTCCCACTCGACCGGTACCGCGGTACGCTCGACCGGTATCGTCGCGCCGTCGGCCATGACGGGTCCGCTGTCCCGGTAGGCGGGTGTGAGCTGAACGTAGCGGGCAGCAACCAGGTTCTGCGCGACGATCACCGCTTTCGCATCCGCTGGAATCGGCACGTCATGGTCGACGTGCAGGGTCATCTTGGCCCGCGTGCCCTCGGGTTGGATGGACTTGATCGTGCCGACTTTGACGCCGGAGACGCGCACTTCGTCACCGGGATAGATCGCGGTCGTCGTCGTGAAGTACGCGGTGACGGTACGCGGGCGAAAGAAGATCTCGCGCACAACCACCGCCCCGCCGGCAAGGACGAGTCCCACCAAGGCGATGGCGAGCCACATTGACAGCCTGGTGCGCCGCATCATTGCGTCCCTCCGATCCGTCCGCCCAACGTACAACCAGGGCACTCTGGAATCCCGTTGTAGGGGAAGGGGACCAGCGACCGCGGTAGGGGCGACGGGAAGCCAGGACCGCGAGCCGGGTCGAAGGTGCGGAACCCCCACAAATATTCCATGAACGGCCCGAAGATTTGGGGGACAGACAGGTTCGGCACGAACGCTGAGTAGGAAAACATGCTGGAAACGGCCTCGCCCAACGTAATCGCAAACTTTGCGGCACCCGGCAACGCCTTGGAGATGTTGTCGCGGTTCTTCTCCAACATCGCGGTCACCGAATTCAGCTTCTCCAGCGTCGGCGCCAGCTTGCTCTCGTTGTCGTGTACCAGTCCCGACAACTGCTGGGCCACCGCCGACGTGCTGGCCAGCAACTCGACGATCTCCTGTCGCCGCGCGACCAATATTTGGAGCAGATCGTCGGAGTTGAGGATCAGCTGGTTCACTTGCTGGCTGCGTTCGGAGAGAATGTCGGTGACATCGCCGGCACTTTTGAGCAGCTGGCCCAGTGATTGGTTGCGGCCGTTGAGGGTTCGCGACAGCCGGGTCAGGCCGTCAAAGGCCGGACCCAGTTGCGGCGCGATCTGGTTGAGCGTCGCAGCCAACGTGTCCAGCGACTGGTTCAACGATTGGGTGCTGGTCCCGGTGGTGTTGGTGGTGAGGTCGCTGACTGCCTCGCTCAACGAGTACGGCGACGACGTCCGCGACACGGGGATTACGTCCATCGGATGCATCACGTTGCTGCCGGCCGACTCCAGAGTCAGCATCCGCGCGCCGAGCAGCGTACCGGTCCTGATGTGTGCGGTGGTGTCGGCGCCGAGGGGGATGTTGCCCTTCAGCGTGAACGTCACCAGTGCATCGCCATGGCGCAGAGCGACACTCGATACCGAACCGACCTTGATGCCGGACACTGTCACGTCGTTGCCTGGCGCCAGACCGCCGGCTTCGGAAAACAACGCCTGGTATTTAACGGCCGTCGCCATCGACACCAGCCGGTCGGGCGACAAGCCAACCAGGATCACAAGCGCGATCACGACAGCGCCGATGAATCCGGCCTTGATCAGCCCAGCTCCGCGGTACTTATGCATTGGGTTCCTTGCACCTTCCCGCTTCAGACTTGAACAGTGGGGCCACTACGGTCTTGCCTTGCAAATCCGTACCCCGGAGCGTTAGCAAGCAGAAGTAGTACGGGATGGTGGCACCCATGACGCCCAGTCGTGTCAGCTTGCGGAAGTTCTTCGGCATCCGCTGGATTGCGGCGTCGATTCGGTCTTTGTCTTGATCGAGCAGCGGCGCCAAGCGACTCAACTGATCCACCGTGCCGGCCAGCGGAGGCCGTGCATTGGACAGCAGATCGGCGAGTGATGCGGTTCCCTGGCTCAACGAGTCGATCGCCGTACCGATGGTGTCGCGGTCCCCCGACAATCCGGTGACCAATCGCTCAAGGCGATCGATTGCGCCCGAGAATTCGTCGCCATCTTTTGCGAGGGTGGCCACCACGGTGTTGAGGTTGTCGATGAGATTCTGGACCGTTTGATCGTTGTCGGCCAGGGCATTTGAGAACGATGTCGTTTTCGAGAACAACGACTGCAAGTTTTCGCCTTCGCCCTGAAAGACCTCGATGAGCGATGCAGTCAGCGCATTCACGTCTTGCGGATTGAACCCCTGGATAACGGGTTTCAGCCCACCGAGCAGCAAATCGAGATCAAGCGCCGGCGCGGTGCGGTCGACCGGGATCTGCCCCCCGACCGGCAGTCGTTTAGTGGATCCCGGGCCGTCGACGAGCTCCAGATAGCGGTCACCGACCAGG
The DNA here is from genome assembly GCF_059812525.1 of Mycobacterium sp. NGS51. NCBI lineage: Bacteria > Bacillati > Actinomycetota > Actinomycetes > Mycobacteriales > Mycobacteriaceae > Mycobacterium > Mycobacterium sp. NGS51. The sequence continues at coordinate 422,310 of NZ_JCALCV010000001.1, read as the reverse complement.
TTGAGGTAGCGAACCGCTGCCCTGGTGCCCTCGGTGAGCATGATATTGCGGTCAGCGTCGAACTTCACCGCAACCTTCTTGTCTGGGCGCAGCGAAACACCGTTGACAGTGCCCACCCGGATTCCGGCGACCCGCACCGAATCTCCGACCTTCAGACGTGAAGCATCGTTGAAGATCGCCGAATATCCAGTGACCGCGCCGGTGCGGTACTGGCCGAAGATGAAGAACAAGAAAGCGGTCAGCACCGTCATCACGATCCCGAAGACCGCGAACTTGATCACCGTCGCACGCAACGAACCTCTCATCCTTGTTGTCCAACCTGAGCGGGGTTGCGCGGCGGCCCGTCAATCGGCCCGTAGAGCAACTGCTTGAGCCCGTCGAAATTCAGCAGCATCTGTGGGTTCCCGTACTTCCACGGGTTGGCACCGGTGTCGCCGACCACATACTTCGCCTTGGTGTTGAAGGGCAGCTTCGGAAGACCCGTACACTGCGGGCCACCGGTGGCCGCAACCTTGGGCAAGTCCGTCGGGTACCGATAACGTTCAGCGCCGAGCAGTAACGTGGCCGATAGGTGAATAGCCGGTTCGAAGAGCGGCGGAGAGTGTGACAACGTGGCGAGTCCGCCGAAACCGCAGTTGAAGGCCTTGTTGTAGGCATTGGTGAGATCGGTGGTCGGCACCAGCAGATGTAACGCATCCGTCAGCGACTTGCGGTTGGTGCCGATGACATCGTTGCCGGTGTCGGCCAAACCGATCGCGCTGATCAGCAGCGCGTCCAAATTGTGTTGCTCCTCGACGATCGCCTTACTGATCGTTGTCGCATTGGCGGCGGTTTTCACGAGGTTCGGCGCCGCGTCGGCGTAGGCGTCGGCTATCGCGGGGAGGACAGCGGTATCGTGGCTCAGTGCGGAGAGGCTTGGATCCAGCTTCTCCAGAAAAGAATCCAGGTCGCTGAGCGCCTGTCCGATCTTTTCACCGCGGCCGCTGAACGCCTTCGCTAAGGCGCCAAGGGTTGCGTTGAGCTTGGCCGGATCGATCCTGTCCAATACCGACGTGAGTCGTTGGAAGACGGTGTTGATTTCGACCGTGACGTGTTGGCTGTCGAGCACCTGGCCGGCGTGCAGGGATTGCGCTGACGGTTGCGCCGGCGGTACCAGATCGACAAACTTGGCGCCGAAAACTGTTGGCGACGTGAGGTCGACGAGCACATTGGACGGAATCAGGTGCATCTCGGATGGATACATCGCCAAGTGCAGCACCGCCTGGCCGTTCGGCCGCGCCTCGATCGAATCGACCTTCCCCACTTGCACGCCGCGCATCTTCACCTTGGCGTCCGGGTTCATCACCAAGCCGGCACGCGGCGAAAGCACGGTAACCGGCACACTTTCGGTGAAGCTGCCCTGGAACAAGCCCACCGCAGCGGCGACAATCGCGGCGATAATCGCCACGGTCACCAGACCCGTCAGTGCGCGTATCCCAGTGTGTTCCATCGGATCCTTTCCTATCCCGAGAGGTTGAAGTTTCCGTTCGAGCCGTAGATCGACAGTGAAACCAGCAGCGTTACCGATATCACGACGATGAGCGAGGTGCGGACGGCATTACCCGTAGCCACCCCGACACCCTCCGGTCCACCTGAGGCGAAATACCCGTAGTACGTATGTAACAACAGGACGGCGACCGCCATCAAGACCGCCTGCAAGAACGACCACAATAAGTCGATGGGGTTCAAGAAGGTATCGAAGTAGTGGTTGTAAAGGCCACCCGATTGGCCGAACAAGACAACCGTGGTGAATTGGCTGGCCAGGAACGACAAAATAACCGCAATGCTGTAAAGCGGTGTGATCGCGAGCATCCCGGCGATGATCCTGGTGCTGACCAGGTACTCGACGGGCCGGATCGCCATGGATTCCAGTGCATCGATCTCTTCGCTGATCCGCATGGCGCCCAGTTGTGCGGTCACACCGGCACCGAACGTGGCCGCCAACCCGATCCCGGCAATCACCGGCGCCGCGATGCGGACGTTGATGAATGCCGCCAGGAAGCCGGTCAGCGCTTCGATGCCGATATTGCCCAGCGAGCTATAGCCTTGGACGGCGAGTGTGCCGCCCGCGGCCAGCGTCAGGAATCCAACGATTACGACGGTTCCGCCGATCATCGCCAAAGTTCCAGCACCCATGCTGATTTCGGCGATAAGGCGAATGACTTCGCGCCGATAGTGGATGACTGCGTGCGGCATCCCGGCGATCGCCCGGCCGTAGAACAACGTGTGATCACCCAGCTCGGCCAAAGCGCCGACCGGCCTACGCCATTGGCCGAGGGCACGGGTCGTCCGGGGATAGGTGGCTCGCAGCGTCCGCGCAGTCATGACTTGCTCGAGAATCGGATGCCGATGGCGGTGACCACCACGTTGATGACAAAGAGCGCCATGAATGCGTACACCACAGTCTCGTTGACCGCGTTGCCCACCGCCTTGGCCCCCCCACCGGAGATGGTCAGGCCCCGATAGCACGCGACCAAGCCGGCAATCAGTCCGAAAAGTGCTGCCTTGACGCAGGAGATGATCACCTCGGGCACGCCGGTCAACAACGTGATGCCGGCGGCGAACGCGCCGGGATTGACGTCCTGGACGAACACCGAGAAGATGTAGCCGCCCAGAATTCCGATGATCACGACGAGGCTGTTGAGCAGCAGGGCCACTAATCCCGATGCCAACATGCGCGGGGTCACCAAGCGCTGCACCGGGTTGATGCCCAGTACCTCCATTGCGTCGATCTCCTCGCGGATGGTTCGCGACCCCAGGTCGGCACACATTGCCGTCGCTCCCGCCCCGGCCACGATCAACACGGTCACCACCGGACCGACCTGGGTGACCGCCCCGAACGCGGCACCCGCGCCGGACAGGTCGGCAGCACCTAGTTCACGCAGCAAGATGTTGAGAATAAAGCTGACCAGCACGGTGAACGGTATGGCCACCAACAGTGTCGGCGCCAATGAGACCCGCGCGACGAACCACGACTGTTCCAGGAACTCGCGCCATTGAAAGGGCCGGCGGAACACGAATTTCACTGCGTCAGCAGACATCGCGAAAAGCCCTCCGACGGCCTGCATTGCGCCGGAAAGGCCATTCGGCAAGCTGATTCCGGTGGACCAGCGCTCCGCCCCCTTACTTGCCATCGGCGCCCGGTCCTTCCACAATGGTGACGGCCGATACTGCCGTCGGACCACCGATATTGTGCGCCAGTCCAATACGCGCACCATCCACCTGATTGGCAGCCTCACCGCGGAGCTGCTCGAAAAGCTCCACGCATTGTGCCACCCCGGTCGCGCCCGGCGGATGTCCTTTGGACTTCAGGCCGCCGCTCGGGTTGACCGGCAGTGCGCCGCCGACGCTGGTCACTTGCTCCTCGACGAGTTTGTGCGCGCCGAACCGCTCGGCGAATCCGAGGTCCTCGTAGCTGATCAGCTCGATACCCGTGAAGTAGTCATGGACTTCGGCGACGTCGACGTCCGCCGGCGTCAGGCCGGCCATCGTGAACGCACGCTTGGCAGCGCGCACGGTGGCCGGAAACGTCGTCATGTCCGGCTTGTGCTGGTGCATCACCGAATCCAGTCCGAGGCCGACACCGCGGATCCACACCGGCCGGTCGGTGAACCGGTCGACCACATCTTCGGCGGCGAGCACGAGTGCCGCAGCACCGTCACTCTGCGGCGCGCAGTCGTAAAGACCGAACGGGCTGACCACGGTCGGCGCAGCCAACGCCTGCTCGAGGGTGATCTCGAAGCGCAGTCGCGCCTTGGGATTACTGACTCCGTGGTGGTGGTTTTTGACCGCCACCATGGCCATGTGCTCCTTGGTGGCCGCCGACTCGTGCAGATAGCGCGCGACGTGCAGGGCAAATCCGGCGGGCGCGACCAGGCCCAGCGGATAGTCCCATGCCATGTCCCGAGCCATCGCCTCCCACTCCCACAGCAGGTCCTTCGACGCGGTTTCGCGGAGCTTATCCGCGCCCATGACCAGTGCGACGTCGAATGCGCCAGATGACACCCCGAAAAGCGCATTGCGTACAGCGTCATTGCCGGTGGCACAGGAGTTCTCCACCCGGGTGACGGGGACGTCGGTCAGGCCCAGAGCGTCGGCCAGGATGCCCGACGGGAATCCGTCGGTGGTGCCCATCGCGCCGAACCAGGCGGCCTGCAGATCGGTTTTGGCCAGACCCTTGTCGACGCTGGCCGCGCAGTCGGCGAAGGCCATCGGCAGCAGGTCCTTGATGCCCAACGCGAAGTGTTCGGCGAACGGCGTCATGCCCGCGCCGACGATGGCCACTGGCCTCATGCGCCGCTCCTCAGCATCGCTGCGTCCCCCTCACCGCTGCGCGGCTGGGGGTGCCCCCGCTGCATCGTCGCCGGCCGCCTCATGCCGCCGCCTCCTCGGGTTCGAAGGCGTAACCGTAGTCGGGAACACCCGACCGCACAGCGATTCTGCGCAAAACCAAACGCCCGTGATCGCCGATCGCGATCGTGTCCGGCTCGGCGCCGGTCACCTTGACCAGTGCGCGCACCTCCGAGTCGTCGAGCTCGACGATGGCCAATGCGTAGGGCGTGCGCAGGCCGGGCACCGGCATGTGCACCGAAACCGCGGTGTAGACGGTGCCGGTGCGCGGCAGCGGCACCAACTCGTAGTCGGTGGCCAATGTCCCGTCGTCGCCGACCTGGTAGCGCGGCGGAAAGTCCAGTTCGTCGCTGTCCGCGTGTTTGCCTGCCTCCCAGCGGACTTTGGCTTCGAAGGCGCGTTCGTAGGCGGCCAACGAAATCGCCAGATCGCTACCGGCGATGAACGTGGTCTCGGGCATCACCCGGGCAACCGGCTGATGACGGTAGATCCGCGCCTCCCCGCCGACCACCGTAATTCCGGACAGGCTGGCCTGTTCGACGGCGACCAGGCGCCCGGTCATCTGCGCGGCTGACAGGTCGGCCAGCGCAAACAGCCCAGAACTCGAGCCGACCGTGGGCAGCCGGGGCTGCTGACCGGCGGACAGCTCAACGGCCTGCTCATGTTCCACGCCGGCGACGGCCAGCGGGGTGTCGACCCAGGCCGCCTTCAATGAGGCCACCACGCCGCGCTGCTGCAACAGCCGCGGGTCGCCGTAGTCGTGCACCACTCCCACGGCGTTGCGGGTGCGCACCGGCAAGCTGCGAGCGATGCGGGCGGCGGTGCGGACATGCAATCCGTCCTCGGCGGTGACAATCGCCGCCGCGCCGGCCGGGTCGAGATCCACGCCGATGATCAGCGTGCGCGGACGGGCCGAGCTCAGCGCGTCAAGCGTCGCCGGCGCTCCGCCCAGCCGTTCGTCAACTTCCAGCTCGGGATCCAGGCCCAACCCGGCCAATAACACCGCGGCGTTGCTGCTTTCGGTCAGCGGCAGGCTGCGGCTGACCACGATGACCTTTTCCACGGCGCCGCCACCACGTAGCGCTGCGCGGCCGGCTTCGACGGCCAGCGTGATGGCGTCCTCGTCGTCACCCGCCGTCCGGTGATAGGGGGTGCCCCAGCACGGCAGGTAGGTGCCAATCGCAGCGACGTGCGGCATCGCGGGTCCCCTCAGGTGACGGCGCCGGCCGTCTTGAGCTCGATGATCCGGTCCCAGTCAAAGCCGAGGTCCGCCAGAATCTCGTCGGTCTGCTCGGCGAATCCGGGCGCCGGCCCCGATGCGGGCGCCGCGACGTCGAACTGTACCGGGTTGGCGACCAGTTCGAGTTCGCCTGCCTGTATTACATATTCATTAGCCCGGATCTGGGCGTCGTCGGCCGCCTGCAAGGTGTCCTGCACCGGCGCCCACGGGCCCGCCAACGTCGCGAAGCGCTCACTCCATTCGACAAGAGTGCGGGCGGCGATCGCGGCACTCAGGATCTCCACGGCTTCGGGCGTGTGTGTGGCGATGTCTTCGACGGTGCCGAAACGAGGATCGTCGGCCAATTCGGGGCGATCGATGTGCTGGCACACGTCGGCCCAGAACTTGGTCGGTTGCATCATGACGAAGGAAATGTAGCGGCCGTCCTTCGTCGCATACAGCCCCACCAATGGGTTATTGGGGGCGCCGTGCACACCGGGCGGCAGCGCCTCCAACCGCTGTCCGAGATGGACGGTCAACGCCACCGTGTGCCCCATCGACCACAGACCACTACCCAGCAGCGAGACGTCCACGACCGACGGCTCGCCGGTGCGCTCGCGTTTGAGCAACGCCGCCGCGATGCCCCCGGCCAGGTTGGTGCCCGAGATGGTGTCGCCGTAGGCCGGTCCGGGTGGACCGATCATTCCTTCCATACCCGCCGGGGTGATGGTGGCCGCAGTTCCGGCCCGGCACCAGAAGGCGGTCATGTCGTAGCCGCCCTTCTCCGACTCCGCCCCGCGCGGGCCCAGCGCGCTGCCGCGGGCGTAGACGATCTTGGGGTTGACGGCGCGGATGTCGTCGACGTCGATGCCGAACTTCTTGCGGTGTCCCGGCAGAAAGCTGGTCAAAAAAACATCGGAGCGGCGAGCCAGCTCGTAGAGCACTTCCTTGCCCTCGGGAATCGACATGTCCAGCCCAAGACTGCGTTTGCTGCGGTTGGCGTGCTCGATGTTGGGATTGGGGTCGCCCTCCACCCGCAGCATGCCGGTCTGGCGCAGGCCACGCTGCGGGTCGCCGGTCACCGCGTGCTCAACCTTGATCACGTCGGCGCCCCATTCGGCCAGCACCGCACCCGCCGACGGGACGAACCCGTACATGGCGACCTCGAGAACTCGGATACCCTCCAGCGGCCTCATGCCGGCGCCCCCACGACAGGCATCGCGAACGTCTTGCGTTCGAGGAACTCTTCCAGTCCGGCCACCCCCATCTCGCGGCCCACACCGGACTGTTTGAAGCCCCCGAATGGACTGTCGGCGGCGAAGTAGTTGCCGCCGTTGATCGAGAACGACCCGGTCCGGATCCGGCGGGCCACCGCCAGCGCCCGATCCTGGTCGGCGCTGAACACCGCGCCGGCCAGACCATAGATGGAGTTGTTGGCGATGCGCACGGCGTCGTCGTCGTCGTCGAAGCTGATGACCGCCAGCACCGGTCCGAAGATCTCTTCCTGCGCGATCTCGCTGTCCGGATCGACGTTGGTCAGCAGCGTCGGCGCATAGAAGTAGCCCGGATCCAATCGCTCGCCGCCGGTGACCAGGGTCGCGCCGGCGGCGACGGCCCGCTGCACCATGCCGTCGACCTTGTCCCGCTGGCGGTCGTTGATCAGCGGCCCCATGTAGGTTTTCGGGTCGGCCGGGTCGCCGTGGCGCACGTTGGCGAAGTGCTGCGCGATCAGCTCGACAATCTGATCGTGGTGCGTTGTGGGCACCAGCAGCCGGGACGTCAAGGCGCAACCCTGACCGGCGTGGGTGACCATGGAGAAGGCTGCGAACATGCTGGCCATGGTGAAGTCGGCGTCGTCGAGCATGATCACGGCCGACTTGCCGCCCAGTTCGAGGAAGACGCGCTTGACCGTCTCACTGGCCGCGGCCATGATCTTTCGGCCGGTGGCGGTGGAGCCGGTGAAGGTGATCGCGTCCACGTCGGGGCTGGTGGTCAGCGCGGCGCCGACGGCGGGGTCAGACGAGCTGAGCACGTTCACCACGCCGGGCGGGATGTCGGTGTGGTTAGCGATCAGCTCGCCGAGCGCCAGTGTGATCAGTGGTGTGTCCGGCGCGGCCTTGAGCACGACGGTGCATCCGGCCGCCAGCGCGGGCGGCAGCTTGGCCAGCGCCAGCTGATTGGGGTAGTTGTAGGCGATGATCGCGCCCACCACCCCGGCGGCTTCCTTTTCCACCCAGCGGTGATGCTGCATGCCGCGCGATTCGATTTGCCCCAGGTCCTCGCTCATCGGGTAGGTCCGCAGCAGGTCGGCGTAATACCGGACGATGCGGATCGGCTCATCGAGCTGCGGGCCGTGGGTCAGCGCGCGAGTGGCACCGACTTCGGCGATCGTCAGGGCGCGTAGCTCCTCGGCGTGGTCGACCAATGCTTGGTGCAGCTGATCGAGACACCGGATCCGCAGCTCGACGTTGGTGGACCAGTCGGTGGTGTCGAAAGCACGCCGCGCCGCGGCGATCGCGGCCTGCGTGTCGTCGATGCCGGCGTCTGGTGCGTGGCCAAGCACTTCGCCGGTGGCGGGATTGACCGAGGGGAAGGTCTGTTGTGCGGTGACGAGGCGACCGTCGATCAGGAGTCTGCGGTCGGCCGCCGATGACTGCGCGGGGCTATCGCCGGGGACGGACTGCCGATCTCCCTCGACCGTCGCCACGGTGTCCTGCGCACCCATTTCACCCTCCTCGACACATGGATAATTGCATTCTCATACCGGGCGAATCATACATTCCAGGTACGAGAATTCAACCAAACGGGAGAAACGAGACTGCCGTACTCGTGGGGGTTCACGACGCCCCAACCCCGCACTGTCTTCGCAGGCCGAGCGCGGTTTCTGCCCAGCCTTGCGGCCAACCTCAGTCTGAGAGTAGGGTTCTCATAATCGGAAGGGAGATTCTTGGTGTTCGAGACGGTCTCTGACGGAGTCGGGACGTGAGGACCGCCGTCGTCACCGGCGGCGGATCGGGTATCGGCCTGGCCGTCGCGGAGCGGTTACGCGCGGGCGGCTACCGGGTTGCCACCGTCGACCTCAAACCGTCCGAGACCGAGTACGCGTTCACCGCCGACGTCACCGACCGAGCACAAGTCGACGCCGCGTTGTCGGCGATCCGCGAGCAACTGGGCCCGGTGACCGTCCTGGTCAACGCTGCCGGTCTCGACGGGTTCAAACGCTTCACCCAAATCGAGTTTCCGGACTGGCAGCGGATCATCGACGTCAACCTCAACGGGGTTTTCCATATGATCCAGGCGGTGCTGCCGGACATGCTGGACGCCGGCTGGGGCCGCATCGTCAACATTTCGTCGTCGAGCACACATTCCGGCACCCCCTACATGTCCCACTACGTAGCGGCCAAGTCCGCGGTCAACGGGCTCACCAAATCGCTGGCCCTGGAGTATGGGCCCAACGGAATCACGGTCAACGCGGTGCCGCCGGGTTTCATCGATACCCCGATGCTGCGCAAGGCCGAAGAACACGGTCATCTCGGCGATGTCGAGAAGAACATCGCCGCGACACCGGTGCGCCGAATCGGCAGGCCCGAAGACATCGCCGCGGCGTGCGCCTTCCTGATCTCCGAGGAAGCCAGCTACATCACCGGTCAGATACTCGGTGTCAACGGCGGTCGCAACACGTAACCGGAAGGAGCACTTGTGGGTCGGGTAACAGGGAAGGTCGCGTTCGTCACCGGCGCGGCCCGCGGCCAAGGTCGCAGCCACGCGGTGCGGTTGGCCGAGGAGGGCGCCGACATCATCGCGGTCGACCTCTGCCGTGACATCGAAACCATCGGATATCCGATGGCTCACCCCGAGGATCTCGACGAGACCGCCCGTCTCATCGAGAAGACCGGCCAGGCTGCGGTGATCGCCCAGGCCGACGTGCGCGAGGCCGCTGAGTTGCGCACCGCTTTGGAGAGCGGTCTGGCCGAGTTCGGCAAAGTCGACATCGTGGTGGCCCAGGCCGGCGTCGCGGGTATGAAAGGTCAACCGCCGCTGCAGGCTTGGTGCGACGTGATCAACACCAACCTGATCGGCACCATCAACGCCATTCAGGTGGCGCTGCCGCATCTGCGTGAAGGCTCGTCGATCATCGCCACCGGCTCCACTGCGGCGCTGATGGACACCGCCAAGAAAGACAACCCGGGCAACGACCCCGGCGGCATGGCCTACGTGCACTCCAAGCGCGCCCTGTCGACCTACGTGCACGATCTGGCGACCGAGCTTGCGCCGCTGGGGATTCGCGCCAACGTCATCCACCCGACCAACACCAACACGCCGATGCTGCAGAGCGACCCGATGTATCAGTCGTTCCGGCCGGACCTGCCGAACCCGACCCGCGCCGACGCCGAGCCGGTTTTCGGTGTGCAGCAGGCGATGCGGATTCCGTTCATCGAGCCTGAAGACATCAGCAACGCCGTGCTGTGGCTGGCCTCCGACGAGGCCCGGTACGTCACCGGTGTGCAATTGCGCGTCGACGCCGGCGGCTACCTGAAGTGGTACGACTTCAGCAAGTAAGGGGAGAAACGTGAAGGTTTGGGTCGACCCGGACCGCTGCCAAGGACACACGCTGTGCGCCATGATCGCGCCGGACTCCTTCGTGCTCGACGACATCGAGGGACATTCCTCGGCGGTCACCGAAGACGTTCCGCCCGAACATGAAGCGCAGGTGCGAGAAGCCGCCCAGTCTTGCCCGGAGCAAGCCATCTGCATCGAAGAGACAGGGAATTAAGGGCCTTGAGCGTCGACGACGTCGTCAGCGACAGTGATCGCAAGAAGAACACGTATCACTTCGACCGGCACACGCCGGAATACCGAACCCAGTTCGAAACGATCACCGAGGAGATCCACGCGAAATGCCCGATCGCGTGGAGCGAGACCTACGATGGTCACTGGGTCGCCGGCGGCAGCCAGGCCGTCTTCGAGCTGGCCCGCTGCCCGCATGTCTCCAACGACCATGACGTCAACGGCGAACGCCGGGGCTACCAAGGCATTTCGATCCCGAAAGCCAAGCGGGCAAGCGGCGTACGCGGCGGCATCCTGGAGATGGACGAGCCCGAGCACCGCAACTACCGCAATGTGCTCAACCCGTACCTGTCGCCGGCCGCGGTCAAGCGTTGGGCGCCATTCATCGACGATGTGACACGGGCTTGCCTCGACGAGAAGATCGAGGAAGGCCGCATCGACTTCGTCGACGATCTCGCCAACATCGTGCCGGCGGTGCTGACCTTGGCGATGATGGGTATCCCGCTGAAGAAGTGGGCGATCTACAGCGAGCCGACCCACGCCGCGGTGTACACCCCGGAGCATTCGCCAGACCTCGAGCGGGTCGTCGCCATGCACCGCCAGATGGGCCTTGATCTGCTCAACAACATGATCGAAGTCCGGGACAATCCCCGTCCCGGCATCGTCAATGCGCTCGTCCAGGCGCGGATCGACGGAGAACCGGCACCAGATTTGGAGATCCTGGGCAATCTCGGCCTGGTGATCGGCGGCGGGTTCGACACCACTACCGCGCTGACCGCGCATGCCATGGAATGGCTTTCGCAGAATCCCGACCAACGGGAGTCGCTCAGTCGTCAGCGGGATACCCTGCTCGATTCCGCCACTGAAGAATTCCTGCGCTACTTCACCCCCGCGTCCGGCGACGGACGCACCTTCTCCGACGACGTCGAAATCGAAGGAACCCAATTCAAAGAGGGTGAGCGGCTATGGATCTCCTGGGCGATGGCCAACCGCGACCCGGCGGTGTTCACTGAGCCAAACAGGATCCTTCTGGACCGGAAAGGCAACCGGCACTTCAGCTTCGGGCTTGGCGTGCACCGCTGTATCGGCTCCAACGTGGCACGCACGGTGTTCAAGTCCATGCTGACCGCAGTGCTCGACCGGATGCCGGACTATCGCTGCGACCCCGACGGCACGGTGCACTACGAAACGATTGGGGTCATCCAGGGCATGCGGCACCTGCCGGCCACCTTCAGCCCTGGGCGTCCGCTGGGCGCCGGTCTCGATGAGACGCTGGAGAAGTTGCAAAGAATCTGCGACGAACAGGAACTCGCCCGCCCGATCACCGAGCGCAAGGACGTCGCCGTCATCGACTAGGGCTCTCCCTCGGTGGGCCTTAGCCCACCACCATGCGCAGCCGCTCCCAGCCTCGTACGGTCGAGGTCGGTGCCAGTTGTGCGGTCTGGTAGTCGATGTCCCAGTCCGGCCAGCGGTTGAGCAACTCGTCGAGAGCGACGCGGCCTTCCAAGCGCGCCAGGTTCGATCCGAGGCAGAAGTGCACGCCCTTGCCGAAGGTCAGGTGTGGGCCGTCGTTGCGGTGGATGTTGAACGTAGCGGGATCGGTGAATCGGCGCGGGTCGCGGTTGGCAGCGCCGAACAACAACAGCATCGCGCTGCCGGCCGGCACCGTCGTGCCGTAGCACTCGAAATCCTTTGCCATCCAACGTGCCACGTGCGGACCGGTCGGCTCGAACCGCAGCGTTTCGTTGATAGCACGGTTCAGCAACGACCGGTCCTCGAACACGTCGCGGCGTTGCTCGGGGTGCTCGGCGAACACCTTGGCCAACCAGCCGATGAGCCGTCCGGTCGTCTCGTTACCCGCCCCGGCGACAACCTGGGTGTAACGCAACACTTCGTCGCGGGTCAGCTTGCGGGTCACACCGTGTTCGTCTTCGAACTCGACGTTGAGCAGCACCGTCATCAGGTCGTCGGAGGGATTTTTCGCCCGCCAGTCGATGTAGTCGGCGTAGATCCGCCCGTCGGCGATCCGGTCGGCGTCCATCACCTTCATCGGCGTTCCCGCTTTAGTGCGCAGGTTGGCATCGTTGGCGTCCCGGACGCTGACTTGGTCAGCCTCCGGGATACCCATCAACATGCCGATTACCCGCATTGGCATCATCGAGGCCAGTTCCGCGATGATGTCGAATCCGTCGGAGCCGACGTGCGGATCCAGGCAGCTCGCGCAGAACCGCCGGACCTGGTCCTCGATCTCAGCCATCCGGCGCGGTGTGAAGACCCGTGACATCACTCCGCGCAGCATGGTGTGCAGAGGCGGATCCTGGAACATCATCACGCCCGGCGGCATGTCGAAATCGGATTGCACGAGTTCGAGAATGTCGCCGCGGCTGTTGGAAAACGCTTCCCAATTCGACAGCGCCCCCTCGACGTCGGCGTATCGCGAGAGCGCCCAGAAGTCGTAACGCTCGTTGTAGTAGATCGGCGCCTCTTCGACGAGCCGAGCGTAGACCGGGTAGGGATCGACGACGATGCTGACGTCGTACGGGTCGTAGTAGACGTCGGTATCATTCGCGATTGTCACGGTGAGTTTCCTTTACTTCAGGCAGCTTCCGGCGTCGACGGGAAGCGTGACGCCGGTGATGTAGCGGGATTCATCGGAGGCCAAGAACAACACCGCGTTGCTGATGTCCTCGGCGTGCACCCACGGAATCGGCAGGACGTGATACGTCTGGCAGACCGGTGCGAGATCGTCGGGACCGGGGTGGTCCAGCTCCGGCCGAAAACCGCGGTAGGTGCCCTCGTTCAACAACAGCGGTGTGCAGACGTGCGTGGGATGCACACAGTTGACGCGGATCAGCTGTGGGCCCAATTCCACGGCGAACGTGCGCATCAGGCCGACGACGCCGTGTTTGGCGGCCACGTAATGGCCCATGTAGGGGTAGGCCTTCAAACCGGCCACTGAGCTGGTCAAGATGATCGAGCCGCCTCGGCCACCGGCCAGCAGATGCGGAACGCCGGCCTTCACCGTCTTCCACACACTGCTCAGGTTGACGTCGATCATCTCCTGCCACACCGGTTCGCTGGTCTTGTGCAATTTGTCGGCCATCGTGCCGATGCCGGCATTGGCGACGATGATGTCGAGCCGGCCAAACTGCTCCACGCCGCCGTCCAGCGCGCTTGAGAGGGCGTCGAAGTCGCGCACATCGACCTCGGCGGTCACGATACGTCGGTCGAGGTTCTTGACCAGCTCGGCCGTCTCGGCGAGATCCTCGAGTGTCGAGCCCGGCGCGGGCGAGTTGGCGAACCCCTCGCAGATGTCCACGGCGATGATGTCGGCACCCTCCTGGGCCAGACGTACCGCGTGACTGCGGCCCTGCCCACGCGCCGCGCCGGTGACAAACGCGACCTTGCCTTCAACACGACCCGCCATTACGTCCTCTCCTTGTTTGGGCGATCGCCCAATTATTATGCTGAGCCCATGTCTAGCAGCCCTTCCGCCGGGCGGTCAAGAGTTGGCGTCCGCGATTCGTCGACCCGACGCTCGCTGATCCGGGCGACAGCCGAAGTGATCATCGACGAGGGCTACGCCGCCGCGACGTCGCGGCGGATCGCCACCAAAGCCGGCGTCAGGCCGGCGCTGGTGCACTACTACTTCCCGAGCATGGATGACCTCTATGTGGCTGTCCTGCGGGCCGGGGCAGAGGCCACCCTGCAGCGTCAAAGTCAAGCCATGACCGGCGACGCTCCGCTGCACACGTTGTGGCGGCTCAACAGCACACAGGGCGCCCAGTTGATGCTGGAGTTCATGGCGCTGGCCAACCACCGCAAGGCGATTCGCAGCGAGATCGCCGCCTACGCCGAACGGTATGGCGACATGGAGTCGGCCGCGTTGGCCGAGGCAATGGCCGCCCACGGCGTCGACATGAACGAGTTCCCGCCGGTGGTGATGTCGATGATCTTGACGAGTCTGGCGCGCATCATGTTGCTCGAACAAAGCCTCGGCATTACCCGCGGCCACGATGCGACCCGTGACTTCATCGAACGCTATCTCGACCGCTTCGAAGTGCGCTCCGCTGACTAGCGCGGCAGGCCCAAAACGCGCTGGGCGATGATGTTGCGCTGGATCTCCGACGTGCCACCGGCGATGGTGCCCGAGAAGCTGCGGGCATAGCGCTCAAACCAACTCGCGAAGTAGTGATCGAGGTTCATCGGCGCATACGGTCCGGTCAGCGCAGGATGCAACAGTCCGTCGGCGCCCGCCGACGACAACGCATGCTCGCTGGCGCTTCGCTCTGCCTCGGAGCCAAGCAGTTTGAGCACGGAGATGACCGCCACGTCTTCCTCGCCGCGCGCGGCGCGGGCCAACGCCACCGAGCCCAGCAGTCGCAGGGCTTGGTGATCCATCGCCAACGTGGCGTACTGGTCACGCTCAAGCGCCGTGGCGGGGCGGAAATCGGCGAGCAGGTTATCCAGCCGATCAGCGAAACCCAGCCACATCATCGTGCGCTCGTGGCCGAGAGATCCGTTTGCCACCCGCCAGCCCTGGTTCTCCGGCCCGACCAGGTTCTCGGCCGGCACCCGCGCATCGGTGAAGAACACCTCGTTGAAATCGAGATCATCGATCGAGCAGATCGACGGGAACGGGCGGCGCGCCACTCCGGGAGTATCCGTCGGGATCAATAACGCGCTGATTCCCTTGTGCTTTGGAGCGTCCGGATCGGTGCGCACAAAGGTCAGCAACACGTCGGCATCGTGCGCCCCTGACGTCCACACTTTCTGCCCGTTGACGACGAAATGGTCACCATCGCGCACCGCGCGGGTACGCAGTGACGCCAGATCGGAGCCCGCGCTGGGCTCGCTCATACCCAGCGACGCGGTGATTTCGGCCCGAAGGATTGGCACCGCCCAGCGCTGCTTTTGTTCGTCGCTGCCGAACGACAACAACGATGCGGCAATGATGTTCACGCCCTGCGGATTGAAGCTGTGGTAGATGCGCCGACGGCACAGCTCCTCGAGGTGGACGAACTGCTGCAACACCGTCGCGTTGCGGCCGCCGAATTCCGGGGGCTGACCGGGCAGCAGCCAGCCGTTGTCGAACAGCAACCGCTGCCAACGTCGTGTCCATGCCGGCATGTGCGACACCGACCGTGGGCGCTCCAGCGTTTCGGCTTCGGCAGGCAGATGCTCGTCGAGGAAGGCCGAGAAGTCGGCGCGGAACGTCTCGACGTCGGGATCAAAGGTGAGCTGCACGGTATTCCTCTGCGATCATTGCGCGATGCTCGGCGGCGCCGCCGAGCATGTGCTCGCCGGCCTTGGCGCGCTTGAGCGCGAACTGCAGATCGTTCTCCCACGTGAAGCCCATCGCGCCGAACGACTGCAGTCCGTGCCGGAACACCAGCGACTGACACTCGCCGGCCGCGGCCTTGGCCATCGCCGCGGCCAACCGGCGGCGCCGATCGTCTTCAGCGATCGTCAGCGCGGCGAAATAGCCCAGGGCACGGGCGCGTTCGATTGCGACGTGCATATCGGCGGCCTTGTGCTGGATCGCCTGGAATGAACCGATCGGCACTCCGAACTGCTGACGGCTGCGGACATGCTCGAGGACCAGATCCAAGATGCGTTGGCAGGCACCGACCATCGTCATGGCCATACCGGTCAGCGCGACATGACGCGCCCGCTCGGTGTCGATGCTGACCCTGTCCGTGTCGGGGACCCGAGCGCCGGCGAACGTCACGTCGGCGACATGCAGCACCGGGTCGAACACCGAAGTGCGCCGGGCGGTTACCCCGCCGGCGTCGACGATGAACACCGCTGCGTCGGTGACCACGGCCAGCCGCTCGGCGCGATCCCCGTCCAGCACGTGGCGGGCGGTGCCGTCGAGCACCCATCCGTCGTCGTCGCGGCGCGCGGACACGCCGGTGTAGACCGCAGTCCCGGAGCGATGCGGGTCGAACCGATCGGCTGCCAACGGCGCGAACTGGGTCATCGTCGCCAGGAACGGGGTGGGGTCGGTGGCGCGGCCCAACTCTTCGGTCGCGATGGCGAGTTCCACCGCGCTGGCCGCATCGTTCAGTTCGGTCCAGCCGAGATCGACGTAGACCTTCCAGACCGGGCTCGGGTCAGCGTCGTCTTCAGCAACGCTTCGCACCAACGCCGGCGGACACTGCTTGGCGACGACATCGCGCACGGTTTCCTGCCACAGCCGCTGATCAGCATCGAACTCCAAGAGCATTCGCGCGCCTCCTTGCTGCTGTGGCCAACCGTTCGAGAATAGCATTCTCGTTATCGAAAGTAACCATCTCAGCTGCGGCGAAACCGCTTGTGGTCGAAGCATCGGCATGCACCGCGGCTATCAGGCGAGAAGCCCGCGCGACGTGGACCGGCCGTCGCAGGCTGGATCAGAATGCTATTCTCGGATTGGAAGAATTTTGCTTACAGCAGGTCTCCGGCAGCAGCCCCATGATTAATCGAATCGCTTACCGGAAATCCGTTGATTGGCGGTAAACGAGAATGTTAGATTACCTATCGACAGGCAACATGGGCCCGGCCGGTCAAACCGCTGCAGCCGGAAGGTGGCCTTCGTGATCGAGCACGCTGACGGGACACGAACACCGGTTATCGACGCGAGTGTGCACATTTTCTCCGCGTCGACGCCCGACCTTCGCGAGTTCCTCCGTGAGCCGTTCAAGAGCCGCGGCTTTCCCGACTACGAGATGGACTGGTACGGGGCACCCGGCGGCGAGTACGCGCAGGGCACCGGCGGGCGTGAACTCGGCTACCCGGGCTCAGACCCCGCGGTGGTCGGCAACCATCTGTTCGCCGAACGCGGAGTCGACGTCGCAGTGCTGCATCCGATGAGCCGCGGGATCATGCCCGACCGGCACCTCGGCAGTGCACTGTGCGCCGCGCACAACGAGATGATGGTGTCGCGCTGGTTGGAATCCGCCGAGTTCGGCGATCGGTTCCGCGGCACCATCCGGGTCAACCCCGACGACATCGCCGGCGCACTGCGTGAGATCGCCAAGTATCAAGACCACCCGCAGGTGGTGCAGATCGGCGTCCCGCTGCAGTCGCGCGAGCTCTACGGCAAACCGCAGTTCTGGCCGCTGTGGGAAGCGGCAGCCGACGCGAACTTGCCTGTGGCCGTGCACATCGAGGTGGGGTCGGGCATCGCCTACCCGCCCACACCATCCGGTAATACCCGCACCTATGAGCAGTACGTCAGCTTCATGGCGCTGAATTACCTCTACCACTTGATGAACATGATCGCCGAGGGTGTGTTCGAGCGGTTCCCCACGGTCAAGTTCGTATGGGCCGACGGGGCTGCGGATTTCGTGACGCCGTTCAGTTGGCGGATGGACTGTTTTGGCCGGCCGCACCTCGAACAGACGCCGTGGGCACCGAAGATGCCGAGCGACTATCTGCCCGGCCATGTGTATTTCGTGCAGGGCAGTCTCGATGGCCCTGGCGATGCGGAATTCGCCGGCGAATGGTTCGGCTTCACCGGAAAGGACGACATGGTGATGTTCGGCTCCAGTTACCCGCACTGGCAGTGCAACGACGTGAAGGTCCCCAGTGCCTTCACCTCCGAGCAGCGCGACAAGTTGTGCTGGCGCAACGCGGCAGAGCTCTACGGCATCGACGTCCAGGCCAGCGTGGCTGCACAGTAGAAGTTAAGCAAGGGAGACCACGATGACGACGATTCAGACTCAAGAGCGGGTGCCCGCAGCCGAGCGCATCGCTGTCCGGTGCGTCGACTCCGATGTCCATCCGGTGCCCAAACGTGGTGAGCTGACCCAGTACATCCCGGAACCGTGGCGCAGCAAGTATTTCCTCGCTCGCAATATCGGTGAGCAGATCTACTATGACGCTCCCGATTACGCCCATGCCTACGCGATGCGTGTCGACACTTTCCCCTCCGGCGGCGAGTTCCCCGGCAGCGATCCGGACATGGCGTTCCGGCAGCTGATCATGGAAGCCGGCTCGGACATCGCGATCTTGGAACCCGGCGCCTACCCGGCACGTCTACCCGGAGCGCAGCACGCGATGTCATGCGCTTTGAACGACTGGCAGGCCAACCATTGGCTCGATAGCCACAACAACTGGCACGAGCGGTGGCGCGGGTCGATCTGTGCCGCCATTGAGGAGCCGGAAGCGACCGTTCGCGAGATCGAGCGGTGGGCCGGGCACCCCTACATGGCGCAGATCCTGATCAAAGCCGAGCCACGCCCGTCGTGGGGGGATCCGAAGTATGACCCGATCTGGGCCGCGGCGACCAAGCACGACATCACGGTGAGCTGCCACTTGTCGCGCAGCCACTTCGAAGAGCTACCGATGCCGCCGGTCGGATTCCCCAGCTACAACCACGATTTCATGGTGACCTACTCGTTGCTGGCCGCCAATCAGGTGATGAGCCTGATCTTCGACGGTGTCTTCGACCGCTTCCCCACCCTGCGGATCGTGTTCGTCGAGCATGCCTTCTCCTGGGTGTTGCCACTGATGTGGCGGATGGACGCAATTTACGAGGCCCGCAAGTCGTGGCTGGACATCAAACGCAAGCCCTCGGAAATCCTCAAGGAGCACATCAAGTTCACCACCCAGCCACTGGACTACCCGGAGGACAAGACCGAGTTGACCCGTGCCCTGGAGTGGATGGAGTGCGACAAGATCCTGCTGTACTCGTCGGACTACCCGCACTGGACGTTCGATGACCCGCGCTGGCTGGTCAAGCACTTGCCCAAGGCGGCGCGCGAGGCGATCATGTTCAAGAACGGCATCGCGACTTATCATCTGCCGGAAACGGTTCCGGTGCTCGAAGGTCAGGTACGGGTGCTCTGAATGCCCGAAGAAGTCAAGCGGCCCCGGCTAGCACAGGGTCGCGAGCATGTCGTCGCGACGGTAGACGAAATCCCGCCGGGCACACACAAGTTGGTGCCGATCGGACGCCACGGTGTTGGTGTCTATAACGTGAACGGCACGTTTTACGCCATCGCGAACTACTGCCCGCATCAAGGTGGTCCGCTGTGTTCGGGACGCGCACGGGGCCGCAGCATTGTCGACGAGAGTGTCCCCGGCGACGCAGTGATGGTCCGCGACCTCGAGTACATCTACTGCCCCTGGCATCAATGGGGTTTCGAGCTGGCCACCGGGACCACTGCAGTCAAGCCCGAGTGGAGTATCCGCACTTACCCGGTCCGGGTCGTCGGCAATGACGTTCTGGTAATGGCCTGAGGTTGAGGAGAACGCGCGTGTCGTCCATCGAGATCAACGGCGGTGATGTCGTCTACGAAATCCTCGGCGCTTCGGGTGATCTCATTGTCCTGACGCCAGGCGGTCGGTTCAGCAAGGAAATACCCGGACTTCGCCCCCTGGCCGATGCGCTAGTCGACGGCGGGTATCGGGTATTGCTGTGGGACCGGCCGAATTGCGGGGCCTCCGACGTGCAATTCTATGGTCAGAGCGAGTCGCACATGCGGGCCGAGACCCTGCACGGCCTGTTGACCAAACTCGATACCGGGCCGTGCATCATCGCCGGTGGTTCGGGCGGAGCGCGAGACTCGATACTGACCACCATGCTCTACCCCGAACTCGTCACCAAGCTCGTGGTGTGGAACATCGTCGGCGGTATCTACGGAACCTTCGTCTTGGGTTCGTATTACGTGGTTCCGAGCATTCTCGCGGTACGCGGCAGCGGGATCGAGGGACTGCTCAAGGTCCCCGAATGGCGTGAGCGCATCGAGGAGAACCCGACCAACAAGCAGCGGTTGCTCGACCTGGACCGCGACGAGTTCCTCAAGGTGATGCTGCGCTGGCTCAATGCGTTCGTCTCCAAGCCGGGCCAAACCATCCCCGGCGTCGACGACGAGATGTTCGACCGGATCACGGTTCCCACCTTGATCATCCGGGGCGGTGAGAACGATTGGGATCATCCCAAGCGGACGTCACTCGAAGTCAATTGCCTGATCAAGGGTTCTAAGCTCATCGATCCGCCGTGGCCGGAGGATGCCTGGGAGCGGGCCGGCGAAGAGCGAGCCGCCGGAAAGGTGGATCGCTTCAACATGTTTGACACCTGGGTGCAGGCCGCGCCCGCAATTCTGGACTTCTTGGGCAGCCGATGACGCTACGTGGTGAGAATGTGGACCTCAGAGTTGAGGGCGGATTCCAGTGCGGTGTGAATACGGCTCTCCGGCATCCGGTCCAGGTCGGCCTGCCGCAGCGTCACATAGACAACGTCGAATCCATCGTCCCCCGGTACGCGCTCGATCTCGCCGGTGATCCCGAATCCCGCCAGTACGCCGTGCGCATCGTCGTCGGTTCCCCGGCTGACGTAGGTCACCACACCGGCAACCGGATCGGTGCCGAACGCCTTGCGACACAGCTCGACTGCGGTCTGCTTGACCACCTCGACATCATCGCCGGCGATCAACAGTTGCACCTCGCGACGACCGATCGGCATGGCGCCGAGGCTGATGTCCAGCATGTCGGCGCCGGCTGCTTGCACGAGCTCCAGGAGCGTGGCCATGCCCTGGTCTAACTGCGCCGGTGTGAGCGCACCCAACGGGTCGACACCTACCCGCACCACCGCGGTTCGCATGCCCACCAGCCTAGCGATGGAGGGTTGATGGAAACTACTGCCACCGCATCGGCCGTCACCGTCGCCATTTGGCCCGGCTGCGAACCGCGATTGCTGCGCGATCACCCGGGGCGCGAAGACTTTGCGGCATATCGAGAATCGGGCGGCTACCGTCACCTCGAGTCCGCCGACGATCTGCTTGACGACGTCGAACGCAGCGGGTTGCTGGGCCGCGGCGGCGCCGCTTATCCGCTGGCAGTCAAGCTACTCGCGGTGCGGGACAACGGCCGACGCGGTGGAGCCGGCACCGTTGTCGTGGCGAATGGCGAAGAGGGCGAACCCGCCTCGATCAAGGACCGATGGCTGCTGCGCAACCGGCCGCACCTGATTCTCGACGGGCTGCGGTTGGCCGCGGCAATCGTGGCCGCCGACCAGGTCTACGTGTACATGTCCGATCCGGAATCGGCCCGCAGCGTTGAATCCGCCCTGAACGAAATTGGCACCGGCACGCTGGGCGACATCAGCGTCGGCATTCGGGTGGTCGATCCCGGATATGTCGCCGGCGAAGAGACCGCAGCAATCCGCGCACTTAACGGCGGCCCGGTCAAGCCGACCGACAAGCCTCCCCGACCATTCCAGCAGGGAGTCAGCGGACGCCCGACGCTGGTGAGCAATGTCGAAACCCTGGCCAATCTGCCCTACCTACAGCGGCACGGCGCGGCAGCGTTTCGCGCGCAGGGCACGGCGCTGTCGCCCGGGACCTTCTTGATGACGATCACCGGGGCCAGGCGGCCCGCGGGTCTCTACGAGGTTCCACATGGCGTTGCATTTCCCGACCTGCTTGCGCTGCACGGTGTTTCGCCCGACCAAGTCAAGGGCGCGCTGATGGGCGGCTACTTCGCCGGCCTGCTCAACCGCACCGTACTGGATGCCACCATGGACCACGAGACGCTGCGCGGGTTGGGCATCGGCTTGGGCGCCGGCGCCGTCACGGTGCTCACCGATGACTGCGCGGTGGCCGTCGCCGCCTCGGTGCTGGCCTATTTCGATCGCGAAAACGCCGGGCAGTGCGGCTCATGTTTCAACGGCACCGCGGCGATGGCAGCCGCCGCCGGTGCGCTGCGCGACGGTGTCGCCACCGACGAAGACCTGGTCCGGCTGCGGCGCTGGTCGGTGGTGCTGCGTGGCCGCGGCGCCTGCGCGACGCTGGACGCCGCCTGCAATGTCACGGCAACGCTTCTCGACCAGTTTCCGCACGCTATAGAACGGCATCGCGAAAACGGCTGCGCTGCATGCCAAGCCGACGCATTCCAAGCCCGGCGGCCCTACGAGGTGGAGCCGGCATGAGCGAACGCATAAAGATCCGCCTCGACCGCACCATCTGCGACGGGTTCGGCATCTGCGCCAAGCATGCGCCGCAGTATTTCTCGCTCGACGACTGGGGATACGCGTCCCTGATCGGCGACGGCACCGTCGCCGAGGAGGACCACGACGCGGTGATGCGCGCCCTGATGGACTGCCCCGTACACGCCATCATGGAGATCGGTGAGCGTAGGCCCGACGACAGCCGTCCGCCGGCGGACTGCGCAGAGGATCCCGCCGCAGACCTCAAAACCGAAGAGAATGAAGCCGAGTGGGGGTTCACACGTTGAGCGGACGACCACTGCCGCTGATCACGGCGGAGAATGAGTTCTTCTGGAGGTCAGGCGCCGACGGCACCTTGCGGCTACAGGAGTGCACCGACTGCGCGGCGCTGATCCATCCGCCCGCACCGGTGTGCCGGTACTGTCGCTCACACCAGATGGGTGTGCGGGCAGTGTCCGGTCGCGCGACGCTGGCAGGGTTCACCATCAATCATCGATTCAGCCTCCCCGATCTGCCGGCTCCATATGTCGTAGCGCAGGTAGCGATCGATGAAGATCCGCGGGTTCGGTTGACCACCAACATCGTTGACTGCGACCCCGATCGACTGGAGCTGGGCCAGCCCGTCGAGGTCGTCTTCGAGCAGGTCGACGACGTGTGGCTACCGTTGTTTCGTCCCGTCGAGGGTGCCGCGACGTCATTGCCGGTCGACGAGATCGCCCCCGAGCGCTTCGGTGAGCATGTCCGGCCGATGCTTACGCAGGAGAAGTTCGAGGACAAGGTCGCCCTCACCGGTATCGGCATGTCGGAGATCGGCCGCCGGCTGATGGTGCCGCCGCTGGCGCTGACGGTGCAGGCCTGCGAAGCCGCCGTCGCCGATGCCGGTTTGACGCTCGACGACATCGACGGCCTGTCGACCTATCCCGGCGGCGGCAACCTGGGCGGGTTCGGTGAGGGCGGCATCACCGCCCTGGAGGCGGCGCTGGGTATCCGGCCGGTGTGGCACAACGGGGGCATCGAGACGTTCGGTCCGGGCGGCTCGGTGATCGCCGCAATGCTCGCCGTCGCCGGCGGATTGGCCCGCCACGTGTTGTGCTTCCGGACGCTGTGGGAAGCGACCTACAACGAGTTGATGAAGCAGGGCAAGATCGCGCCACCCGGTGGACGTACGACCAGCTGGCTGATGCCGTTCGGCGCGACCTCGGCAGCGCACACCTTGGCGCAGAACGCACAGCGCCACTTCCATCGCTACGGGACCACGAAAGAGACACTGGGCTGGATCGCGTTGAACCAGCGCGCCAATGCCGAACTCAATCCGTCGGCGGTCTACCGTTCCCCGATGAGCATGCAGGACTACCTGGACGCGCGGCCCATCACCACACCGTTCGGGCTCTACGACTGCGATGTGCCGTGTGACGGGGCGATCGCCGTCATCGTCTCCGCCGTTGATGCCGCCCGCGACCTGCCCAAGACGCCGGTCTTGGTGGAAGCGGTGGGAACGCAGATCATCGAGCGAATCGACTGGGACCAGAGCACTTTGACTCATGAGCCGCAGGTGTTGGGCCAGTCGGCGCACATGTGGTCGCGCACATCGCTGAAACCCGATGAGGTCGATGTCGCCGAGCTCTATGACGGGTTCACGATGAATTGTCTGTCCTGGATCGAGGCATTGGGATTTTGTGAGATCGGCGGTGCCCGCGAGTTTCTGGACGGCGGCAAGAACATCGCCCGCGATGGCCAGTTACCGCTCAACACCCACGGCGGTCAGCTGTCACATGGTCGCACGCACGGCATGGGTCTGCTGCACGAAGCGGTCAGCCAACTGCGCGGCGAAGCCGGCGATCGGCAGGTCGCCGACGCCCGCGTCGGCGTGGTCAGCAGCGGCGGCTTGACGCCCAGCGGCGTTCTGCTGCTACGGACGGACGCATGAGCCCGCGCCGGCGACGATGCAGAGCGCGGAGCGCGATGAGGAGGAGCGGCGCATGAGCCTCCGCCCGAGGGTGGTGATCGTCGACGGGGTGCCGATGTCCGCGCTTGTCGCCGAAGCACCAGAACCACGAGCGACGGTCATCGCCCTGCACGGCGGCGGCACCACCGCCGCCTATTTCGACTGCCCTGGCCATCCAGCGCTGTCGTTGCTGCGCACCGGTGCTGCGCTCGGCTTCACCGTGATTGCGCTCGACCGACCCGGGTACGGCAGTTCCGCGCCGTATCCTGAGGCGCTGGCAGAACCAGAGCAACGGGTCCAACTGGCGTATGGCGCGGTCGACCGCATCCTCGGCCAACGGCCCTCTGGGGCCGGGCTGTTCGTGATGGCGCATTCGAACGGCTGCGAGTTGGCGCTGCGGATGGCCGCCGATGACCGCGGTCACGGTCTGCTCGGCATAGAGATGTCCGGTACCGGTCTTCATTACCACCCCGCGGCCCGGGAGGTGTTGAAGACGGCCAGCCCTACGCACCGGCCACCCGGACTGCGTGAACTACTGTGGCACCCGGCGCATTTGTATCCCGCCGAAGTGGTGGGCGGAATCACCAACGCCGCCACCGGCGCACCGTACGAGGCCGCGATGGTCACCGACTGGCCCCGTCACGATTTCCCGCGCGTAGCCGCCCAGGTGCGCATCCCCGTACAGTTCAGCGTCGCCGAGCACGAAAAGGTCTGGCAGTCCGACCCGGCGGCGCTGGCTGAGATCGCTGCGCTGTTCTCCGCCGCACCGAGGTTCGAGATCAACGAACAACCCGACGCGGGACATAATCTCAGCCTCGGTCACAGCGCCGCGGCCTATCACGAGAAGGTCTTTGCGTTCGTCGAGGAATGTCTCGCTACCCAAGCTGATTTGGAGGCCGGTTAATGCAGGTGGGATTCATCGGGCTGGGTAGTCAGGGCGCACCCATGGCCAGACGGATCGTCGAAGCCGGATATCCAACGACGTTGTGGGCACGCAGACCTGCCTCGCTCGAGCCGTTCGGCGACACCGCAGCCAAGCTCGCCGAGTCGCCGGCTGAGCTCGCTGCCGCCAGCGACCTTGTCTGCCTGTGCGTCGTCGGTGACGCCGACATCGAAGAAATCACCGGTGGCGAGAACGGCCTACTGGCCGGACTCAAACCGGGCAGCGTGATCGCCGTCCACAGCACCGTACATCCGAAGACATGCCGTGAATTGGCCAAAAGAGCCGATGCACAAGGTGTCTCGGTAATCGACGCCCCGGTGAGCGGCGGCGCGCCGGCCGTCGAGGAGGGTCGTCTGCTGGTGATGGTCGGCGGCGACGCGGAGGTGGTCGAGCGCTGCCGTCCGGTGTTCGAAACCTACGCCAACCCCGTCGTGCACCTCGGCAATCTGGGTTCTGGTCAAACCACCAAGCTGCTGAACAACCTGCTGTTCACCGCGAACCTCGGAACCGCGGCCAGCGCGCTGTCGCTCGGCGAGGCACTCGGCGTGTTGCCGGACCGTCTCACCGAGGTCATCTCGCGCGGCAGCGGGAACAGCTTCGCGCTCAATGTTCTTGGCGGTGACACCGGCGGTTTGGATCGGCTTGCCGGCCTCGCGGGCGCACTGCTGCAGAAGGATGCCCGCTTGGTCGCCGACCTTGCCGATACCGCCACCGTTCCCGGCGGGGCCGTGCTCGATGCCGCCGACGCCACTCTGACCCTGATGGACCACCCACGGTGAAAATCGGCTTCATCGGTGCAGGGCGGATGGGACGGCCGATGGTGGGTCGCCTCGTCGACGCCGGCCATGACGTCCGAGCATTAGGCCGATCCGACGAGAAGCGGGCCGCCATCACCCAATTGGGCGCGACGGGCGTGTCCGAGGTAGTCGAGTTGAACGCCGGCGCCGACGTCGTCGTGGTCTGTGTTTTCAGCGACGAGCAAGTGCGCCAGATTTGTCTGGACAATAATTTGTCCGCCACGATGGCAGCCGGTTCGACCCTGGTAGTACATACCACCGGAAGTCCGCGCACCGTCGAAGCGATCGCAGCCTCATCAGATGTCGAGGTGGTGGATGCCCCGGTCAGCGGTGGCCCGCACAACGCCGCGGCCGGTGAATTGACTGTGTTCGTGGGCGGAGCCGATGACACAGTCGCTCGGGTGCGTCCGGTGTTGAGCTGCTACGGCGATCCGGTCTTGCACGTCGGCCCGTTGGGTGCCGGGCAAAAGGTGAAACTGGTCAACAACGCGCTGTTCGCCGCGAACATCGGGCTGCTGTCCGAGTCCGTCGAGCTCGGGCGGCGCCTCGGCGTGCCGGAGTCGACGCTGCTGTCCGCACTTCCGCACGGCAGCGCAGCCAGCCGCGTGCTGGACCTGATCGCCGGTGGCGGTTCCGTCGCCACATTCACCGAGATGGCCGGTGAATTCGTGGGCAAAGATGTCGCGATAGCCAGAAGTATCGCAACCGAACTCGGCAGTAACCTCGGCGTCCTCGACAAGGTCATCGACGCGGCGTCGAAAGGATAAATGGGTGTTTCATTCCCGCCACGAATGATTTACCGTTAGCGTTACAGTCACGCCTTCCGTCGTAACGATTCCAGCCGCAGGGCCGCTGCTGAGGAGATGCAATGACCAAACCGAAGGTTGTCTTCGATCCGTTCTCTGAGGACTATTTCACCAATCCCTTCGAGACGTACCGACGGATGCGCGAGGACGCGCCGCTGTACTACGACGAGCAAGAAGACTTCTACGCGCTGACGCGACACGAAGACGTGGCGGCCGCATTCAAGGATTTCGAGACCTACTCGTCGGCTCGTGGTTGCGACCTGGCGATGGTGCGTTCGGGCGAGGTGCCCCAGAAATCGATCATCTTCATGGATCCGCCCGACCATCGCCACATGCGCAGTCTGCTCAACAAGGCATTCACCCCGCGGGCCATCCAATCCCAGAAGGAGACCGTCCTCGAGCTGGTCGAGAAGTACTTGGGTGCGGCCAATCCCGATCAGTTTGACGTTGTCCAAGACTTCTCCGGCCCATTCCCCGTCGAGGTCATCACCAGGATGGCCGGAGTGCCGGAGGAATTTCGTCAGCAAGTGCGCCACTGGATCGACACCAGCCTGCACCGCGAACCTGGACAGGTCGGGTGGAGCGAAGCTGGGATGCAGGCCAACCTCGACAGCGCGATGTATTACTTCAGCCTGATCCAGCAGCGGCGCGAGGAGCCGCAGGAGGACATGATCAGCCGGCTCATCGCCGCGGAGATCCCGGGCGATGACGGCCAAATGCGTAAACTTGACGATATCGAAATCACCGGTTTCGCAGTGCTTTTGGGTGGTGCGGGTGCCGAAACCGTGACCAAGCTGGTCGGCAACGCGGCGGTCATCTTCGCCCGCAACCCGGACCAATGGCAGAAGCTGCTTGATGACCGGAGCAAGGTCCCGGCGGCGGTGGAAGAGCTGTTGCGGTACGAAGGGCCGGTCCAATACAACGTCCGCTACACCATTAAAGAGGCTCACGTCAGCGGTGGAACGATTCCCGCCGGCAAGCCGGTGTTTTTGATCGGCGCCGCGGCGAACCGGGATCCCGACGCCTTCACCGACGCCGACACATTCGACATCGATCGCGACCAGACCCAGGCGCAGCACCTCGGCCTTGGGTACGGGATTCACAGCTGCCTTGGCGCGGCGTTGGCCCGGATGGAAAGCCGGATCGCGTTGGAGAAGTTGCTCGACTTCATGCCCCGCTACGAAGTGAATTGGGATGGCCTGCAACGCGTCCACATGCAAAACGTCGCGGGATGGCAGAACGTTCCGGTGAAGGTGATTCGGTGAAAGTAGAAGTCGACTACGGATTGTGCGAAAGCAATGGCGTCTGCATGGGCATCAATCCGGAAGTCTTCGATCTCGGCGACGACGACAATCTGACGATTCTCAAACCGGACGTCACGCCCGAGACCGAGGAGGACGTGCGGCAGGCGATCCGCCAGTGCCCGCGTCAGGCGCTGTCAATGACGGAGTAGCTGCCGGGCTTGTCGCGGTGGTTTGGAACACGTCAGGTGACTCGCATCGGGTAATACCCCCACCGGTGTCCGGCGATACTTGAGGCTTTTACCAAAACATGCAGCATGTGCATGGCATGCGCATGTGATACTTTGTGGCCATGGCAGTTGCGATACAGATCAAAGATGTCCCCGAGGAAGTTCGCGACGCGCTGGCGGCCCGCGCCGAGGCGCGCGGTCAGTCCACCCAAACGTATCTGCGATCGCTGTTGGAACGGGAGTACCAGGCTCAACGCAACCGGCAGCTCTTGGAGGCGTTGGCTGGTCATCGCAGTCTCACCATGACAGCCGAGGAAGTGGCGACCGTCATCCGCGCCGACCGCGACGGGTGAGCTTCCTCCTGTGATCGTGGTGGACGCAGGCGTGCTGGTGTTGGCGCTCACAAGCAGCACTCCCAAAGCCGACGCGGCACGCGCGGCCCTGGAGGGCGACGATGGCTGGCTCGCGCCAGCGCACATGCCAGGCGAGGTGCTACGCACCCTGCACAAGGCCGTATTGCGAAAGCAATTGGAACCTGAGGACGCCGAGGCTGCCGCCGACGCCGTCACCGCGCTCGCTATCGAATACGTACTTCCTGATGCACTGCTCCTGCGCACCGCCTGGGCTTGGCGGCACAACATCTCGATCTACGACGGCTTGTATGTCGCTGTCGCCGCCGAACACTCCGCCGCCGTGATCACCGTCGACAGCCACTTGGCCAGTGCCACTGATCAACTCGGTATATCTGTCGCGATCACTCTGCTCTAGGTCCGCCAGAGATGCGGGGCGCACGACTCGTAAAGGGGTTTAGGTTCCCGACTTGCAACAAACCTCAAATGCCTTGTGCCGAGCTCGGCATACTGGGTTCGGATCACGACCGCAAAGACAGCAAAAATCCGTTACATAGGCGGTAGCGTCATTGGTTGCCGGCTGGGCCGTCGACGGCATTTGCCATCCCACGCCCTCGGCAACGCCTCAGCGGCGACGTGACGGGAGACGACCATGAAGCGCTGCATCGTCGGAGGACTGGCCGCCCTGTTGACGGCGACAGCGCTGATCGGCGCAGCGCCGCCGGCCAGCGCCGGCTGCCAGTACGGCGGACCCGTGATCAGCAAGTGCGACGGACCCGTCCAGCCTGATGGCAGCTGGGAACGTTGCGTGGCCGTCGCCCAACTGAGCTATCGCGGCGCCAGCTCCTTCCTGGCGCCCGACAAGCGTTGCGATGTGATGGGTCCAGACCAGCACCCTGGCGATCTCGGCTTCGCCGACCCACCGACGCACATCGACGATTGAGCTCGCGAACCCTCACCGCACCCGCACGGGGACATGTGACCAGCCGGCGACGTTTTGCATGCTGACGCGTTGACAGCTCTCCCAGCGAACTTCGTAGCGGGGCATGAACTCCAGCATCTTCTCCAGCGCGATGACACATTCCATCCGCGCCAGCGCCGCGCCCAGGCAGCTGTGAATCCCGTATCCGAACCCTAGGTTCTGCGCCTCGGCGCGGTCGCGGTCGATGTCGAACGTATCGGGATCGGTCCAGGCTTCGGGGTCGCGATTGGCCGAGCCACCGACGAGAAAGACAGGTTTGCCCGCCGGGATGGTGATGCCGTGCAGCTGTACATCTTTCATCGAACGGCGGACGTTGTATTGCGACGGCGCCTCGTAGCGCAACAATTCTTCCACCGCTGCGGGAACCTTGCTGCGGTCCTCGAGCAGCATCTGCCACTGCCGGGGATTGCGGGCGAACACCGTTGCCGCGTTCCCGATCAACTTGGTCACGGTTTCGGCGCCCGCGCCGCCCAGGAGCGTGGCAAATCCGGCGATCTCGGAGCCCTTCAAGCGCGTCTTCTCGCCGTCGTCGCGTTCGATCTCCGCGGCGATCAGGCCGCTGATCATGTCCTCTTGCGGTTCGGCCCGCCGCTGTCCGATGAGCTCGTAGTACATCATCCAGGCGTCGGCCATCGCCCGGGCCCCAGCTTCCGACATCTCGATCTGGCCCGGCTCGCGATGCAGCAATGCGTCGATCCACAGCCGCACCTTTTGGCGGTGCTCGGCGGGCACGCCGAGCATCCGGGTGATCACCTCGACCGGAAACAACGCCGAAAAGTCTTGCACGACATCGAAGTCGCTAGGATCGACTGCCGCCAGAAACCGCTCGACTTGCTCGGTCACCATCGGCTTGAGCGACATGATCGCCCGTGGGGTGAACACCTTGTTCACCAGGCTGCGCATCTGCCGGTGCTCAGGTGGGTCCATCGAGATGATCATCTTCGCCGGGAGCTTTTGACCCGTTCGCACCATCGCCAGATCCACGCCGTAAGCCGACGAATACGTCTCGAAATCCTTGAACGCCGCCGCGACATCCGCATGCCGCGTCAACGCGTAGAAGTCATACTGTTCGCTGTAATAAACCGGCGCCTCGGCTCGCATCCGGCGATATGTCTCATAGGGTCCGTTGAAGAACTCGTCGGAAAACGGATCGAATACCGGCCCGGCGACCGCCATCACGCGGTCTCGCTCCCAGCAATGAGCTGCACAGCCATACCGTAACACTAACAGTATTGCCGCCAGTATAACCGGCCGGGCTGATTTCGGGTATTCCGTTCCGTCTCAGTTTCACCAGGCTTCTCAAGAAGTTTGGGATGTGGCAATGTGCCCGCCTCGTGGCGACAAATGGCGTTGCACGCAGGTAGGCGCGTGGTGAACTGTTGACTCACGGCACGGAAGTCGCTGTCTGCCACATGAGTACCGCGAAAGCCGGGATATTCAATGCGCCCGGCTATCAGCGACAAACTCGTCGGGTAGCGCAATGCCAACATTCGTGCCAATCCGATGTGTGGCATCGCGCGGCGTCCAACAGGTCCGCTCTCTGCGTCCGAGACGGACTCCGACGCCCGCTCGCTCATGGGGCAGAGCCGTGCAGCGTAGCGCGCCGGCCGCCTATGCTCCAGTTCCCAAGCTGCACCGCGTCGTTCATCGCAAACCGTCAAACGAGGCTCAGACAACCGATTTCGTTGTCCCTCGTAGGTGGGCATCGCGAAATATCACTATTCGCGGTGACGCATGTGGCGGAGCAGGCTACAGTATCGAGAGTGACGAACTCGTCGACATCTTCAAGGATTGGATCCCCCGTTGTCGCTGCGAGGCGGGCACATTGATGCACCGCCCGTTCAGGGTGGCTCCTGTGACACACGTGGCGCGACCGTCCATTCGGTTTCTGGCACTGCTTCAGTGTCACGTTGGAGCCCCGCGAGAAGAGCTCCGCGGTTAGCTGCTAGCCAGGCGTGGTCGGCATGTCGAAACCGGAGAGAATGACGGCATTGCAGTCGGCCGCGGCCTGCCGCAGTTTCGCCGCCTTCTGGTAGCCCTCCGACTCGTACCAGGCGCGGGCCGCATCCACCGACTCGAATTCCAGCACGATGGTCTGGTCACCATGCCAGCTGCCTTCGATGACCTTGGGAGCCGCGTCCAC
Organism: Mycobacterium sp. NGS51; assembly: GCF_059812525.1. Taxonomy (NCBI): domain Bacteria; kingdom Bacillati; phylum Actinomycetota; class Actinomycetes; order Mycobacteriales; family Mycobacteriaceae; genus Mycobacterium; species Mycobacterium sp. NGS51. The sequence goes on along the minus strand of NZ_JCALCV010000001.1, from coordinate 390,542 downwards.
CGCGAGAATGTTGACCCCGGCCATCGCTCCTCCCGCCGCCCGGGCATACGCCTTCATCCCCTCCGGGTCTTTGATGGCCTCGGTCAGGATGACGTATCCCTTGGACATAGCGACAGCTCCTTAACTCGTCTCGATGGCCTGTTCTGGGCACTCTTTGACCGCATCACGAACCGCATCTTCGAACTCGGCGGGTATCTCGGGCACTATCACCGTCGAGTAGCCATCGTCGTTCAACTCGAACACCGACGGGCAGATCGTGGTGCAGATCCCGTGTCCGCGGCAGCGATCCTCGTCGACCCTGGCTTTCACTGAGCGCTCCCTGCCGTGAATTCGAGGTGCAGTTCAGTCAAGCCGCGCAGGATGTAGGTCGGAACATATTGGTAGCGACGGTCATTGGCCGGGCCATGCTGGCGTTCTGAGATCTTGATGTCGGCGGTCCGGTCCAGCAGACGCTCGATGGCCACTCGGGTTTCGGCCCGGGCCAGCGGTGCACCCGGACAGCTGTGAATCCCGCGTCCGAACGAGATGTGCTGCCGTGCGTTCTTGCGGGCAAGCTCGAAGGTCTCCGGGTTCTCGAACCGGCGGGGATCGCGGTTGGCGGCGGCATTGACGACCATTACCGTTGTGCCGGCGCGGATTTCGACTCCGCCCACGCTGGTGCTAACACGAGACAGCCGGAAGTCGCCCTTGACCGGACTTTCGATGCGCAGCGCCTCTTCGATGAAGTTCGGGATCAGGCTGCGGTCATTGCGCAGCTTCTCCTGAATGTCGGGACGTTCCCCGATGACCTGCAGCGCTGCGCCGAGTAGCCGCACCGTCGTCTCCTGACCCGCCGAGAACACATTGGTAGCAACGCGGGCCACGTCGGTCACATCCGGCGTGGACCCGTCGGGGAAGGTCGCAGTAGCCAGACCCGTCAACACGTCATCGCGAGGCGTACGGCGACGGTCCTCGACGTACTGCGCAAACGTGCCGTAGAGAAATTCCAATGGGCTGTGCGCCAGCGACTTTTCGCCCGTGCCACCGACGCCGCCGCCCGCATTGCGGTGAATGCCGGTGACGAATTCCTCGCGGTCTTCTTCGGGCACGCCGAGCAAATCGGCGATGACCAGCAGTGTGAACGGGCCCGCGAAGCCCTTAATGAATTCGCCCTCGCCCGGTGCCAGGAAGTCGTCCAGCACCCGGTCAGCGAGCACCCACATGGCGTCCTCGTTCTCCTTGAGGCGCTTGGGAGTGATCAGCCGCATCAACAGCGCACGATGATCCGTGTGCGTGGGGGGATCCAGTGTCGGCAACTGGTCGCTGAACGGCAACTCGGCGCGGTGCTGCTCGATCAGTTCGGTCACGTCGTCACCCTCCAGCGGCACCGGGAAGCCGGGGAACGGCCCGGTCACCGAAACGCACGACGAGAAGGTCTCCGCGTTGCTGGCGACCTCGACGGCCTCCTCCCAGCCGGTCACCATCGTCACCCCGTAGTGCGGCTCCCGCATGACAGGGCACTGCCCGCGCAGCGCGTCGAAGTACGGATATGGATCCTCGACCAGACGTCCGTCCTTGAAGAAATCCATCGCGGTGAAGTCATCCGCCATCTACTGCTCCGTTCGCGGCTAGTGAGAACGTCCCTCTCAGCGATGAATATTACATTTCCACAGCAGGTCGCCAGCGTCAACGTGGGCTACCGTGGTCGATCTCAATGCACGGCGCGGCACCCGGGGTGCCAGGCGCCGGATCCCCGCCGGCGGAGGCCGGGCTCAGCTGGCCGGGACCAAGTCCGCAGCGACCGACGGGCAGGCCATCACGCCGGTGCGGAAGGTCTCGACCAGCCCGATTCCCTCTCCTACCGAGCCTGCCGCGAGGGCCTGGGCTTTGAATGCCTGTGCCGCCGCGCTCAGCCGGTGATGGACCAGACCGACACTGTCGTTCAGTTCGGCCGGCCACGTCTCACCCCACAGGGTGACTTCGGTGGCGCCGGCATCCAGGGCCTGCAGCACGCCCTGGCGAACCCGGGAATCGCATCCGATGAGATCGGCGGCGGCTGCCAGGGTTTGCGGAACCGGACGGTGCCCCACCGTGGCCAACGCATGTTCGAGGTCGATGACCTGGGCACCGAGAATCTGTAGTGGCCGTTCATCGGAATGGTCGGCGACCAGGACCGTCACATCCCATCCGGCCATTGCCCGGTCGAACAGCCAACCGCCGGCGAACCGCACCACGTCGATGACGTTCGCCGCGACGACGTCGAGTCGGTACCTCATGTCGTGCTCGGCGGCGTCATGTCGCGGGCCAGCGACTCCGCGTACTCCTTGAACACTTCGGTCAGCGGTATCGAAGGATCGAGCAACCATGTGGTCTCCATTCCGGTGATGAAGGCGAGAATTTGCACTGCCTTGACGGCGACGTCCATATCCATCCGAAATTGGCCGGTCTGCTGACCCTGCCGGATGAGAGCGGTGACGATCTCGACGGCGTCCTGGTATCTGCTGAGCAGGCGGTCATGCAGGGGCGCATCGGGATCCATGTTTTCGGCCAGCAGCACGGTGTAGGTGCCCACCAGCTCCGGTGACCGGTAAAAGCGGTCGGCGACCGCTGCGATTTCGGCAATCAGGTCGCCGGCCCGGTCCGCGTGGGCGTCGTCGTCGGCATCGCGGACATCGACCACCGCGTGCAGCAGCTGGTCTTTGGATTCGAAATGGTGCAGCAAGCCAGCCGGGCTGACACCGGCTTCACCGGCGATCTGGGCCAATGTGGTGTTGCGCCACCCGTTGCGGGTCAGCAGCCGCTGCGCGACCTTGAGGATCCGCTGTTTGCGGTCTTCGCCTTTGGCCAGCAGCGTGTCGTAAGGCCGTGTCTCCGGCACCGGACTCCTTCGGTTCAACCAACCGGTGGTGATCGCCAGCGCGGCGGAGCCGGGCGCAGCGGGTCGCCACCAACCAACCTAGTGAACACACAGTAGGTTGGTTTGCGCGTTGTGACAAGGGTCTCAGTGCAGGAGGTTGGCAGCGCCTGTCACAGACCGAGTGACTTCGCGATGATCACCTTCATCACTTCGCTCGTTCCGGCATAGATGCGGGCCACGCGCGCATCGGTGTAGAGCCGGGCGATCGGATACTCCATCATGTAGCCGTAGCCGCCGAACAGTTGCAGGCAACGGTCGACGACGCGGCCCTGCATCTCGGTACAGAACAGCTTCACCTTGGCCGCGTCGGATCCCGACAACTCGCCGGTGACCAGTTCGGCCGTCGCGCGGTCGACCATCGTCTGCGCGGCCTCGATCTCAGCGGACATTGCGGCCAACTCGAACTTGGTGTTCTGAAACGACGCGACCGGCGTGCCGAATGCCTTGCGCTGCTTGACGTAGTCGATTGTCGCGGCGACGGCCGCGCGGGCTTGGGCCACCGACCCGATGGCGACAGTCATCCGCTCCTGGGGCAGGTTGTGGCCGAGGTAGCCGAACGCCTCGCCCTCCTCGCCGAGCCGATTGGACACCGGCACCCGGACGTCGGTGAACGACAGTTCGGCGGTGTCCTGAACCCGGCAGCCCATCTTGTCCAGCGCGCGGCCCTTGACGAAGCCGGGCATCCCGTCCTCGACCACCAGCAACGTCAGCCCACGCCGGCGGTTGTCAGGATCGGTCGACGTCCGGGCGACCACGATGACCAGGTCGGCCAGCAGACCGCCGGTGATGAAGGTCTTGGCGCCGTTGACGACGTAGTCGTCGCCGTCGCGTACGGCGGTGGTGCGGATACCGGCCAGGTCGGAGCCGGTGCCCGGTTCGGTCATCGCGACCGCCGTCAACAGGGTGCCGGCGGCAAGACCGGGAAACCAGCGCTGCCGTTGCTCGTCGTTGGCGTAGTGCAGGAAGTAGGGCAGGATCACTTCCAGCTGGGTGCGGACGGTACCCATGGTGACCAGAGCGCGGGCGGCTTCCTCCTGCAGGATGACGTTGTAGCGGTAGTCGGGCAGGCCCGAGCCGCCGTATTCCTCGGGGATGGCCATGCCCAACATGCCCAGCGCGCCGAGCTTTTCGAAGATCTCGCGCGGCATCCGACCGGCTTTCTCCCAGTCGGCGTAGTGCGGTTCGATCTCTTTGTCCACGAAATCGCGGGCCAATTGCCGAAACGCCTCGTGGTCTTCGGTGAACAGCTCTCGACGCATGCTCAGGCCACCAGTTCCACCAGGGTGGCGTTGGCGGTACCGCCGCCCTCACACATGGTCTGCAATCCATAACGAATACCGTTGTCGCGCATGTGATGTGCCATTCGGGTCATCAGCACCGCGCCGGACGCGCCCAGTGGGTGTCCCAGCGCGATCGCGCCGCCGAGCGGATTGAGCCGCTGGGTGTCGGCGCCGGTTTCCGCCAGCCACGCCAGCGGCACCGGGGCGAATGCCTCGTTCACCTCGAACACACCGACGTCGGCGACCGAGACGCCGGCTTTGGCCAAGACCTTCTCGGTGGCGGGAATGGGACCGGTCAGCATCAGCACCGGATCGGCCCCGGTCACCGCGCCGGCCCGGTAGCGCACCAGCGGGGTCAGGCCGAGTTCGAGCGCGGTTGCTGATGTGGTGACCAGCAGTGCCGCAGCGCCGTCGGAGATCTGCGACGAGTTGCCGGCATGGATCACTCCGTCGTCGACGAAGGCCGGCTTGAGCGCGGCGAGTTTCTCCACGCTGGTCCCCCGCCGCACGCCCTCGTCCTGGGTGACCGCGGTGTCGTCGACGAACACCGGCACAATCTGGGCGTCAAAGGCGCCGCTGTCCTGGGCGGCGGCGGCAAGTTCGTGCGACCGCGCCGAGTACTCGTCGAGCCGGGTCCGGGAAAAGCCCCACTTCTTGGCGATCATCTCCGCAGACAGCCCCTGGTTGAAGGAGAAATCACCATAACGCTCAAGGACTTTGGGTCCATACGGCATTCCGGTGGCTCGGGCTGCGCCCAGCGGCACCCGGCTCATCACCTCCACGCCGCCGGCCACGACGACGTCCTGCTGGCCCGACATCACCGCCTGTACGGCGAAATCGAGGGCCTGCTGGCTAGAGCCACACGCCCGGTTGATCGTGGTTCCCGGAATGCTCTCCGGCCAGCCCGCGGCCAGTACCGCGTAGCGACCGATGTTGCTGGACTGGTCACCGATCTGCGATACGCAACCCCACACCACGTCGTCGACGATCTCGGGATCGATGCCGCTGCGTTGCACCAATTCATTGAGCACGATCGCCGACAGGTCGGCGGCGTGCATCCCCGACAGTGCCCCGTTGCGTTTGCCGACCGGGGTACGCACCGCCTCGACGATGACTGTTTCACGCATCTGTCTGCTCCGATCTCGAAACTGCCCACCGACCAGTAAACGACGGCTCCCGTCGTTCGGCGAACGCGGCATAGGCCTCGGCGGCATCAGCCGTGGCGAAGTTGACCACCTGCGCACGGGCTTCATTGGCCAACGCGTCACGCAGGGTCGCATCGGCGCCCTCGTTCAGCAGCGCCTTGCTGTGTGCCAGCGCGATCTGCGGGCCGGCCGCCAGGCGGTCGGCCAGATCGGTGACGTAGGTGTCGATCTCTGCCGCGGCGACCACCCACGTCACCAGGCTCTGGGCTCGGGCTTCCTCGGCGTCGATGGTTTCAGCCAACAGCGCCAGCCGCTTGGCCTGTTGTAGCCCGACGATTTTGGGCAGTAACCAGGAGCCGCCGAGATCCAGGGATAGTCCACGCTTGGAAAAGATTTGGCAGAAGCTGGATTCCGGCGTAGCCACCACGAAGTCGCAGCCCAGCGCCAGGTTCCACCCGGCGCCCACGGCCACGCCGGTGACCTTGGCAATCGTGGGCACCGGCAGTTCATGCAGCGCCAGCGCCACGTCGGTGAGCAGTCGCAATTTGTAGGTGGGATGGCCGCCATCGGGGCTGGAGATGTCAGCGCCCGAGCAGAACGCGCCGCCGGCGCCGGTGATGATGACCGCACGCACCCCGCGGTTGTTTCGCGCGGCCGTCAGGGCCTCCGCCAATGCAATCCACAACTCACGGTTGATCGCATTTTTGCGGCGCGGGCGGTTCAGCGTCAGCGTCCGGACGCCATTGCGGTCGCTGCATAGCAGCACAGGCTCATCAGACATCAGCGGTAGGCCGCTCCGATGGCGCCTTGCCCACGCAGCGCAGTGATCTCGTCATCGACGATGCCCAGTTCGGCCAATACCGCGTCGGTGTGCTGTCCGAGCCCGGGTACCGCACCCATTGCGGGGCGATAGCCGGAGACGACGGGCGGAGGCAGCAGGGCCGCAATGGGGCCCGCGGGTGTGTCGACTTGTTGCCAGCGGTCTCTCTCGCTCAGCTGTGGATGCGCCAGCACCTCGCTGGGCAGGTTGTAACGTGCATTGCCGATCCCGGCGGCGTCGGCGGTCTTTTGCACATGTTCCAGATCGCGAGTTGCACACCAGCCGCCGATGGCCTCGTCGAGGATGGCTCGGTGGGCAACCCGCCCGGCGTTGGAAGCAAACCGCTGGTCATCAGCCAAGTCGTGGCGCTGCAGGATCTCGCGGGAAAGTCGTTGCCATTCCTGGTCGTTGGTGGTCCCCAGCACCACAGTCTGTCCGTCGGCGGTGCGGTAGGCGCCGTAGGGGGCCACCGCCGGTGAGCTCATGCCCAGCGGCTGCTGGTCGATGCCGGAATGCTGGGTGTAGGTCAGCGGGTAGCCCATCAGGTCGGTCATGGTGTCGAACAGGCTCACGCTCACCGCGTTGCTCACGGCACGGCCGTCATGACGCGAATACAGCAGGGCCAGAATCGAAATCGCCGAGTACAGCCCGGTGCTGATATCGGCCACCGGCGGCCCGGGCTTGGCCGGCGCGCCCGCAGAGCCGGTGACCGCGCACGCCCCGGATTCGGCTTGGGCCAACAAGTCGTAGGCCCGCTTGTGCGACAACGGCCCGCCCGAGCCGTAGCCGTCGATTTCGACGGCGATCACCTGCGGGTGCCGCTGGGCCAGGTCATCGGGGGCAATGCCCAGCCGGGCGGTCGATCCCGGCGCGAGGTTGGACACCAAAACGTCAGCCTGCTCCAGCAGCCGGTGCAAAATATCCAGTCCGGCAGCCGTTTTCAAGTTCAGGGTGACGGATTCCTTGCCGCGGTTGGCCCACACGAAGTGTGCGGCCAGCCCGTTGACGACGTCGTCGTAGTAGCGGGCGAAATCTCCCCCCTTGGGGTTTTCCACCTTGATGACCCGCGCACCGAAATCGGCCAGTACCCGGGTGCACATCGGCGCGGAGACGGCCTGTTCCAACGCCACAACGGTGACACCGGCCAGCGGCGCCGCAGAGTCCGGCATTACATCACCATTCCGCCGTCCACGGGCAGCACTTGCCCGGTGATGTAGGAAGCGGCATCCGATGCGAGGAACACGAACGCCCCGGCTACCTCCTCCGGCTCGGCCCAGCGCCGCAGCGGGATGCGGTTGCGCATGTTGGCCGCGAACTTCTCGTTGGTGCGGATGGTTTCGGTCATCGGCGTCGCCGCCAGCGGCGCCAGCGCATTGACCAGGATATTTTTGGTGGCGAGTTCGCGGGCAAGCGATTTGGTGAACCCGATGGTGCCGGCCTTGGCGGCCGAATAGTTGACCTGGCCGAGCGTGCCGGTCAGTCCGGCCGCCGACGTGACGTTGATGACGCGCCCGGTCCCGTCGGTGGGGATGCGCGGCATGGCCGCCTGCGTGCAGTTGAAGGCGCCCATCACATGGATGTCGAACAGCAACCGGAACGACTCTTGGGAGGTCTTCTCGAACATCGCCGGCCGGGTCACGCCCGCGTTGTTCACCAGGATGTGCAGCGTGCCGTCAGCCAGCGCGGCCGCTTGCGCTGCGGCTGCGTCGGCGGACTCGCGATCCGACACGTCCAGCGCAGCAGATTCGGCTCGTCCTCCCGATGCCGAAATCTGCTCTGCCACCGCGGCTGCCGCGTCTTTGTCCACATCGGTGACAAGTACTGCCGCTCCGGCGTCGGCCAGCGCCTTGGCGACCGCAGAGCCGATGCCGCCCGCGGCGCCGGTCACCAGCGCTGCGCGGCCGGACAGGTCGAAATACCGGCCCATCAGTAGCTCCTCGGCAATCCGAGCACGTGCGAGCCGAGAAAGTTCAGGATCATCTCCTGACTGACCGGTGCGATCTTCATCAGCCTGGCCTCCCTGAAGTACCGCGACACGTGGTACTCCTCCGAATACCCCATGCCGCCGTGGGTTTGCAGCGCGCGGTCGGCGGCGGTGAAACCGGCGTCGGCGCAAAGGTATTTGGCGGTATTGGCTTCTCGCCCGCACGACTTGCCGTTGTCGTAGAGCCACGTGGCCTTGCGCAGCATCAGCTCGGCGGCGTCGAGCCTTGCCAGCGAGTCGGCCAACGGGAATTGGATGCCCTGGTTCATGCCGATCGGTCGGTCGAAGACATGGCGTTCGTTGCCGTACTTCACCGCCTTCTCCAGCGCGACCCGGCCGATGCCGAGGGCCTCGGCGGCGATCAGCATCCGCTCCGGGTTCAGGCCGTCGAGAATGTACTGAAAGCCTTTGCCCTCCTCGCCGACTCGATCCTGCACCGGAATGCGCAGGTCGTCGATGAACAGCTCGTTGGAGCTGACGGCGTTGCGGCCCATTTTGCGGATCGGCCGGATGTCGACCCGGCTGCGGTCCAGGTCGGTGAGAAACAGGGTCATCCCGTCGGTCTTCTTGCTGACCTCGTCGTAGTGCTGGGTCCGGGTCAGAAGCAGGATCTTCTGTGATTCGATCGCTTTGGAGATCCAGACTTTTCGGCCGTTGACCACATAGTGGTCACCGTCTCGCTTGGCGAAGGTGGTGATCCGTGAGGTGTCCAGTCCGGCACCGGGTTCGGTCACCCCGAAGCACACGTGCAGTTCGCCCGTCGCAACCCGGGGTAACGTGCGGGCTTTCAGTTCGTCGGAACCGTGCACCACCACCGGATGCATGCCGAAGATCGACAGGTGAATCGAGCTGGCTGCGTTCATTCCACCGCCGGACTTGGCGACTTCCTCAGCCAGCAGCGTCGCTTCGGTGATGCCCAAGCCGTGGCCGCCGTACTGCTCGGGGATCGTCATCCCGAGCCAGCCGCCACTGGCGATCGCCTGGTAGAACTCGGTCGGAAACTCGTGCGCCTGGTCTTTTTCCATCCAGTAGTGGTCGTCGAACTTGGAAGCCAGTTCGGCGACCGACTTGCGGATCAGCTCCTGGTCGTCGGTCAGCTCGAAGCTCATTCCCGCCACGGCTCTCCTCTTCATCTATCGCGAGCAGACGCAAAATCGCACGATTCCCGGCCGAAAGATGCGATTCTGCGTCTGCTCGCCAGCGGGCGACATCCCCCGCGCAGTTGCATTCCGGCGGCGTGCTCAGTCCTTGTTGCCGGTAAGCGCTTTGGCGTTGGCGGCAAAGTCGGCGAACGACGAGCCCGACCGGTCTTTGTGCTGACTGAGTGCCTGAATCGAGACATCGTGTCCCTCGGCGGCCTTACGCAGCGCGCCGACCGTCGCCTGCTCCCGGGGAATGTGGCTGAACGGGTCGAACGAGTACCAGCGCATCGCGTTTTCGTGGGTCACCTTGTTGATCTCGTCGTCCGGCACGTTGTTGACGGACAAGACATCCCAAAGCTCTTCGGGCGCCCCTGGCCACATCGAGTCGCTGTGCGGGTAGTCGGCCTCCCAGCAGATGTTGTCGATGCCGATCATGTTGCGCAGCTGTACGCCGACCGGGTCGCTGATGAAGCACGTCAGGAAATGCTCCCGGAAAACCTCACTCGGCACCTTGCCGCCGAAGTTCTGATGGGTCCACGTCGAGTGCATCTCGAAGGTACGATCCACACGCTCCAAGAAGTACGGAATCCAGCCGGTGCCGCCCTCCGACAGTGCGACCTTGAGGTCGGGATACTCCTTGATCGGCTTGGACCACAACAGGTCTGCCGCAGCCTGCACAATGTTCATCGGCTGCAGGGTGATCATCACGTCCATCGGCGCATCGGGTGCGGTGATCGCCAGCCTGCCCGAGGACCCGATGTGCACATTGAGTACGGTGTTGGTGTCGCACAACGCCTTCCACAGCGGATTCCAGTACTCGTCGTGGAAGCTCGGGTACCCCATCGCCGCCGGGTTTTCGGTGAAGGTCAGCGCGTGCACTCCCTTCTTGGACACCCGCCTGACCTCGTCGGCGCACTTCTCGGCATCCCAAATCACCGGCAGCGCCATCGGAATGAACCGGGCCGGATAGGCCCCGCACCACTCGTCGATGTGCCAGTCGTTGTAGGCCTGCACCAACGCCAGCGAGAATTCCGGGTCTTCGGTGGCAAACAGCCGCCCGGCGAAACCGGGGAAGGACGGAAAACAGATCGAGCCCAGGATCCCGCCGGCGTTCATGTCTTTGACCCGCTCGTCGACGTTGTAACAGCCCTTGCGGATCTCGTCCAGACCAGTCGGCTCGATCCCGTACTCCTCCTTGGGCCGGCCGGCCACCGCGTTCAGCGCGACATTCGGGATCACAGTGTCGCGGAACTGCCAGGTATCCGAGCCGTCCGGGTTGTGCACCAGGCGCGGCGCATCGTCGGCGTACTTCTTGGCCAAGTGGTTCTTGAACATGTCGGGTGGCTCAACAATGTGGTCGTCGACGCTGATCAGGATCATGTCGTCTTTGTTCACCGGTTGGTCCTTTCCCTCGGATACCTCGGGCCATGGCAGGCGAGGCGGGTGAGGCCCCGCTATGGAAATTAGCTTCTCAGATCGCGAGAATCAACATCTTCAGGCTACCCCCTACGTACGCCGCGCGTCGCCGAGACGTCCGGAGCACCGCCGCCGCCGATGGTGTTTCTGCAGGTGACCACCACCTTTTTTGCCGGTATTGACCAATCCGAGGGATCATGGAAATCTATTGGTCAAATATGAGAATATGATTCTCCACATTGAGGAGGCTGCTATGCGTCTGTCCCCGCTGCCGGCGGATCAGTGGGACGACGCTGTCCGGCATGCGGTGGCGGGCATGCTGCCCGAGGAACGACGAAACCCCGACGACGCGGGAAACCTCCTGGCCACGCTGGTGCACCACCCCGAACTCACCCGCGCGTTCTTACGGTTCAGCGTCTACCTGCTGTACGGATCGACGCTGCCCGAACGTGTCCGGGAGCAGGCCATCCTGCGAGTCGCGCATCGACGCGGCTGTGAATACGAATGGATCCATCACGTCACCATCGGCAAGCGGACCGGACTATCCGACGCCGATATCGCCGCTATCCAGTCCGGCGACCCGCGCGACGAGTTCGACCGTGCGGTCCTGACTGCAGTCGACGAGCTCGACGAGAAGACCAACCTGTCGGATGCCACCTGGGCGGCGCTGTCTGAGCGGCTCGATGAGCGGCAGCGGATGGACCTGATTTTCACGATCGGTGGCTACACCGCGCTGGCGATGGGCCTGAACACCTTTGGCGTCGAAGTGGAACAAGAAAGGTAAAATCGTGCCACATTTCACCAAGCCTGCTGCCGGCAGCTGGACCGAGAACTATCCGGAACTGGGCACCGCACCGGTCGATTACAGCGACTCGATCGATCAGGCATTCTTCGAAGCCGAGCGTGAAGCGGTGTTCAAACGGATGTGGCTCAATGTCGGAAGAGTCAACCGCCTACCACGCACAGGCAGCTACTTCACTAGGGAACTACCCTCAGCGGGGCAAGGCACATCGGTGATCGTCGTCAAGACCAAGGACGGGTCCGTTAAGGCGTATCACAACGTCTGCCGCCACCGCGGAAACAAGCTGGTGTGGAACGACTTTCCCAACGAAGAGACCTCCGGCACCTGCCGGCAGTTCACCTGCAAGTACCACGCTTGGCGTTACAACCTCGACGGTGACCTGACCTTTATCCAGCAGGAGGACGAGTTCTTCGACGTCGACAAGGGCGACTACGGGCTGGCTCCCGTCCGCTGCGAGGTGTGGGAAGGCTTCATCTTCATCAACTTCGACGACAACGCGGCTCCGCTGATCGACTACCTCGGACCGCTGGCCAAGAGCATCGAGGGCTACCCCTTCAGCGAGATGACCGAGGCCTATTCCTACCGGGCCGAGGTTGGCAGCAACTGGAAGCTGTTCATCGACGCGTTCATCGAGTTTTACCACGCGCCGATCCTGCACCAGGGGCAGTACACCAAGGAGGAAGCCGCCAAGATCCAGAAGTTCGGCTATGAAGCACTGCACTACGAATTGGCCGGCCCGCACAACCTGCAGTCCACCTGGGGTGGCCAGGCACCGCCCCCGGACATGTCCATGGTCAAGCCGATGGACCAGGTGTTGCGCAGCGGATTGTTCGGCCCGTGGGACAAGCCGGAGATCATCGAGAACCTGGAGCTGCCGCCGGGTGTCAACGTGAAAAGGGTGCCGCAGTGGGGCATCGACTCGTGGCTGTTCTATCCGAACTTCATGCTGCTGATCTGGGAGCCGGGCTGGTTCCTGACCTATCACTACTGGCCGACCGCGGTGGACAAGCACATCTTCGAGTGCACACTGTATTTCGTTCCGCCGCGCAACGCACGAGAACGCCTGGCTCAGGAGTTGGCCGCAGTGACGTTCAAGGAGTACGCGTTACAGGACGCCAACACGCTGGAAGCGACCCAGACCATGATCGGCACCCGGGCCGTCAAGGAGTTCCTGCTGTGCGACCAGGAAGTCTTGATCCGCCACTTGCACAAGACAACCAGTGACTACGTGAAGGAGTACCAACGCAATGGCGCTACCGTCTGAATTCACCGATCTCGACCCGTATTTGGACTGGGACCTGGCGACCGAGCCCGAGCGCTACGCTAAGCGGCTGGCGTCGTCGATGCCGGAGTTGCAGGCGTTTTACGATGCCGCGTTTCCCCGCTTGGAAGACGTGATCGCCTACTGTGACAAGTACCCCCTCAACGATCTACCCGAGGATGCGCGAAGTCTGATGCACCTCATGCAATCGCTGGTCATGGTGTCGTTTCCAGTCGAAGCGTGGAAGCAGCCGCGCGTACCCGACAGCGGTGCGGCCTGGGTGGAGCTGATCCGGGAGCCGGTGATCTGAACGGTGCTGACACTCAAGGCGGCCGGGCTGCTTGACATCGACGCCGGCGAGATCGTCCGTCCCGGCATCCTGCGGGTGGACGGCGAGCGGATCGTCAGTGTCGGCGGTGATCCCGAGGGTGACCTGATTGACCTCGGCGAACAGATCCTGCTCCCGGGGTTGATGGACATGGAGGTCAACCTCCTGATGGGCGGGCGCGGGGAAACCGGTTTGGCCTCCTCGGTCCAGGACGACCCGCCGACCCGGGTGCTGCGTGCGGTCGGCAACGCCCGTCGCACCCTGCGGGCCGGCTTCACCACCGTGCGCAACCTCGGATTGTTCGTCAAAACCGGCGGATACCTGCTCGACGTCGCGCTCGGCAAAGCGATCGACGCCGGTTGGATCGAAGGCCCGCGGGTGGTTCCGGCCGGTCACGCCATCACCCCGACCGGCGGGCATCTGGACCCCACGATGTTCTCCGCGTTCGCCCCGGACTTGCTGCACCTGACCGTCGAGGAGGGTATCGCCAACGGCGTCGACGAGGTCCGCAAAGCCGTTCGCTACCAAATCAAATACGGCGCTCAGCTGATCAAGGTGTGCTGCTCGGGTGGAGTGATGTCGCTGACCGGAGCGCCTGGCGCGCAGCACTATTCGGACGAGGAGTTGCGGGCAATCGTCGACGAGGCGCACCGCAGGGGTCTGCGGGTAGCGGCCCACACCCATGGCGCCGAAGCGGTGCGGCACGCGGTCGCGGCGGGTATCGACTGCATTGAGCACGGCTTTTTGATGGACGACGAGGCGATCACCGCGCTGGTCGACCATGACACGTTCTTGGTGACCACCCGGCGCCTGGCCGATGCCATGGACGTCTCCAAGGCGCCGCCGGAGTTACAGGCCAAGGCCGCCGAGATGTTCCCGAAGGCACGCACCTCGCTGCTGGCTGCCTACGAAGCCGGGGTGAAGATCGCGGTGGGCACCGACGCGCCGGCAATTCCGCACGGCCGCAACGCCGACGAGCTGGTCACCCTTGTCGAATGGGGCATGTCACCGCTGGCGGTGTTGCGGGCGGCGACAGTCACCGCGGCCGACCTCATCAACGTGACCGACCGGGGACGACTGGCCGAAGGGCTACTCGCCGACGTGATCGGCGTTCCCGGAGATCCGTTGTCCGACATCACGGTTACCCAAAACGTGCAGTTCGTCATGAAAGGCGGCAAGGTCTATGCCAACAAGAACTGACGACCTTGTCGAGATCCAGCAGCTGCTCGCCCGGTACGCGGTCACCATCACCCAAGGCGACATCGACGGGCTGGTGGGCGTCTTCACGCCCGACGGTACCTACAGCGCATTCGGCGAAACCTATTCCCTGGACCGCTTTCCCGTGCTGGTGGACGCTGCGCCCAAAGGCTTGTTCCTGACCGCGACTCCGGCGATCGAGTTGTCCGGCGATACTGCGACCGGCACCCAACCGCTGTGTTTCATCGACCACGCCACCCACGACATGCGGATCGGCTATTACAACGACACGTATCTGCGCACCGCCGACGGTTGGCGGCTGAAGACCCGCGCAATGACCTTCATTCGCCGTAGCGGCACGCACGACTCGGGCCGCCCGCACGCGGTGGGGCGTCCGCCTGCATGAAGGTCGAGCAGTTCCGGGCAAATCTGCGTGCCTGGCTCGACGACAACGACCTGACTCCGGGGCCGGAGCATTCGCTCGAAGGTCACATGCGGCAACTCGCCCGGGTCCACGCCGCGCTCTATGACGCCAATTGGATGCGCTACGGGTGGCCGGTCGAGGTCGGCGGAATGGGCGGTCCCGCAATGCTTCGCGCGATTGTCGGTGAAGAGGTCGTCGGCCGGGGCCTTGCCGAACCGGGACCGTACTCGATGGTCGAGGTGCTGGCGCCGACGATGATCGACTACGCGCCGGCCGAACTCGCCGCTGAAATGGTGCCGCGGCTGCTGTCCGGCCGCGAGCAATGGTGTCAGGGCTTTTCCGAGCCCGGATCAGGCAGCGATCTGGCATCGCTATCCACCCGTGCTGCCCCGAGCGGCGACCACTGGGTTGTCAACGGGCAGAAGGTCTGGACCAGTTTCGCGCAGTATTCGACCCGCTGCATCCTGCTCACCCGCACCGCACCCGGACATGACGGCATCACGGCGTTCTTCGTCGATATGGATACGCCGGGCATCACCGTGCGGCCGCTGCGCACCATGCACGGGGTCGACGAGTTCTGCGAGGTGTACTTCGACGACGTCGTGATCCCCGGCGACCGGATGCTCGGGACGCCGGGTGACGGCTGGCGGCTGGCGATGGACCTGCTGCCGTATGAACGCTCGACCTGCTTTTGGCAGCGAATCGCCTACCTGTATTCGCGATTCGACCGACTCATCTCCGATGCAACCGACCCGGATGACTTCGCTTTGGGCTCGGCGTATCTGGCGTTGCACACCCTGCGCTGCCGCTCGCGTGCCACCCAGCATCGGTTGGCTGAGGATGGGACGCGGCTGGGACCAGAGACCTCGATCGACAAGGTCTTGCTGGCCACCGCCGAGCAGCGACTGTACGACACCGCGCGGGACCTGCTGCCCGGTGTCGTCGAGCTCGACGAAACAGACTGGCGTACCGAATTCCTGTATTCACGCGCGGCGACCATCTATGGCGGAACCGCCGAGATCCAGCGCAACATCATCGCCCGCCGGCTGTTGGACTTGGGCAAGGAGTGAGCGTGGACACCGACTCGTTGGAGCTGATGGAGGATGCGCTCCGCAAGACCATGACCGCGGTCTCGGGCCAGCAACTCGATGCGGCGCTGGCCGACCTCGGCTGGCTGGACATGCTCGACGAAACACCGGAAGCCGCAGTCTCTTTGGTGTTCCGGCTACTTGGCGAGACCGGGGCTCACGCGCCCATTCTCAACGACGTCGTGTTGCGCGAAGCCGGCCGCGGCGGCGGCGACACCGTGGCGCTGCCCTACGCGGGTGGCTGCTGGATCCGCTGGGAACGCACCGACCAAGAAACCTCGACGCTCGGTGAAGGCCTACCGATACACCTTGTGGCCGAAGGGGTTCCGGTGCCGCTAGCCGCCGGTCGGCGCGCGCTTGGCTGGTGGCTGGTCGGAGCCAGCCGGGCGATGTTGTCGCTGGCCCGCCAACATGCCCTGGACCGCGTGCAGTTCGGCCGGCCTGTCGCCTCGTTCCAGGCGATCCGGCATCGGCTGGCCGAAACACTTGTCGCGATCGAGGGCGCGGAGGCCACTCTGCGCGCCGACTCGGCCGAGCCAGACGATCTTGGTGCGCTGCTGGCCAAGGCCGCGGCCGGTCAAGCGGCGCTGACCACCGCGCGGCACTGCCAACAGGTGCTCGGCGGTATCGGCTTTACCGCCGAACACGAGTTGCACCGCCACGTGAAGCGCGCGCTGGTGTTGGACGGAATGCTCGGCAGCGCACGCGAACTCACCCGCGAGGCTGGCGCCATCCTGCGGGCGAAAGGTGTCGCGCCGCGGCTGGCAAACCTCTAACCACATAATTGCGCGAGCGTGCGTGTCCCCGGCCGACACGCCGCGCTACTGCCCGGGTTTGCGCACGCTCGCACGGGTTATCGGGGCAAGCCCAAAACCCGCTGGGCGATGATATTGCGCTGGATCTCCGAGGTGCCGCCGGCGATGGTCCCGGCGAAGCTACGGAAGTAGCGATCGAACCAACTGCCGTAATGGGCATCCAAATTCAGTGGTGCGAACGGACCGGTGACGTCAGGGTGCAGCAGGCCGTCAGCGGCCGCGGCATTGAGCGCATGCTCGGATGCGGTCTGCACTGCCTCCGATCCCAACAGCTTCAGCACCGACAGACCCGGTACGTCCTCCTCGCCGCGGTCGGCACGGGCCAGCGCGGCCGAGCCGAGCAGTCGCAATGCCTCGGAATCCATGAGCAGGGTGGCGTAGTGGTCGCGCTGCAGCGAATCCGACGGTCGATAATCGACGATCAGTTCACGTAGCCGGTCGGCGTATCCCAGCCACAGCATCGTGCGTTCGTGGCCCAGCGAGCCCGTCGCGACCCGCCACCCCTGATTCAGCGGGCCCACCAGGTTTTCGACGGGCACCCTCGCGTCGTTGAAAAAGACTTCGTTGAAATCCAAATCGCCGCGATCCGACGCCGACGCGAAGGGCCGGCGCGTCACGCCCGCAGTGTCGGTGGGGATCAGCAACACGCTGATTCCCTTGTGTTTTGGCGCATCGGGGTCGGTCCGCACGAACGTCAGCAGCACGTCGGCGTCGTGAGCGCCGGACGTCCACACCTTCTGCCCGCTGACCACGAAGTGGTCCCCGTCCAATACCGCGCGGGTCCGCAACGATGCGAGATCCGAGCCTGCGCCCGGCTCGCTCATCCCCAACGATGCCGTTATGTCGGCCTGCAGAATCGGCACCGCCCAGCGCTGCTTCTGCTCGTCGGTTCCGAAAGACAACACCGACGCGGCGATGATGCCGACTCCCTGTGGATTGAAGCTTTGGTAGACACGTCGCCGCGACAACTCTTCGAGATGTACGTATTGCTGCAGGACGGTGGCGTTGCGCCCACCGAACTCCGGCGGGTTGCCCGGAAGCAGCCAGCCGTGCTCGAACAGCAACCGCTGCCATCGGCGCGCCCAGTCCGGCACATGCGACGACGAGCGAGGCCGTTCGCCGGCTTGAGCCTCGTCAGGCAGATGCTCATCGAGGAAGGCCACGAATTCGGAGCGGAACGCCTCTACGTCGGCATCAAAAGTCAGCTTCACGGGTACTCCTCGGCATCGGCGCCCGCAGTTCCACATTTCTGCTTCCGTGAGCACTGCAAAGAGAATAGTATTCTCGTGGTGAGAAAGTTACAATCTCTGACACGTCGTCCGTGAGGGGGTGCGAGACACCGATGGCACGGCGTTCTCCGGTACAGTCCAACCATGTTCTCTCCTCACGGCAACCGTCCGAGCCGTCGGTGACCAGTCCGAGCGAAGAGCCGGCCTGGAAGCAACGGGCGGTCGAGCGGTCGATCAAAACCGCGAAACTGCGCGCGGCCCAGCGCGTTCAGCGCTTCCTGGACGCCGCCCAGGCCATCATCATCGAGAAGGGCAGTACGGACTTCACCGTTCAAGAGGTTGTCGACCGCTCCCGCCAATCGCTGCGCAGCTTCTACCTGCAGTTCGACGGCAAACACGAGCTGTTACTTGCCTTGTTCGAGGATGCGTTGAGTCGGTCGGCCGACCAGATCCGCGCCGCCACGGCCAATCACTCCGACCCACTCGAGCGGTTGAAAGTCGCCGTCGAGCTGCTCTTCGAGGCATCCCGTCCCGATCCCGCCGCTAAAAGGCCGTTGTTCACTGACTTTGCACCGAGATTGCTGGTTTCCCATCCAGCCGAGGTCAAAGTCGCTCATGCACCGCTTCTGGCATTGCTGACCGAGCTGATGGAAGAGGCGGACGGCGCCGGGCAACTGCGCGCCGGCGTCCCAGCCCGGCGGATGGCCGCAATGACGATGCAGACGGTGATGTTCATCGCACAATCGAGCGGCGGCTCTGATGACGCGACCGTGCATCCCATTACCGCCGACGAGGTGTGGGACTTCTGCTCACGGGGATTCGCAGCCGAGAATTAAGTTACCTTGATTCGAGAACTCGACTTACACTAGCTGAGTGCCCGACCTGTGGACGGACCTGCTCGGCTGTTTGAAGCTGCGAGTCTGCGACGGCGAGCAACCCGGACAAGCCAACGTAGCCGTGTTCGAGGGCCGCAACCAACAACTGGAATACCATCGGCTTTTCGGCGGCCAACTGCTGGGCCAATTCGTCCGTGCGGCGATGATGAGCTGCCCGGACAAGCGCATCAAATCGCTGCATGCAGTGTTCGCCCGCGAAGGTCGCGCCGACGAACCGGTGCAATACCAACTGACCCGTCATCACGACGGCCGGTCATTCGCGACACTGGCGATCACCGCCGGCCAGTCCCGGGGCACATTGGCCACTGGCTCGGTCTGCATGCACACCGCCGAGGACGGCCCCGATCACCAGAACACTGAGGGCGTGCCGCCCGTCTTGGACGAGCGACACCGGGTCGAATTGGACCTTATCCCTTGGGAAACGCGCTCAACCGACGATCTCAACGCCTCCACCGCCGGTCCACCCCGGTTCGAACTCTGGATGCGCACGCCGCCAGTTGACACCGAGTTGGCGCCCGCGCTGGCCGCCTACACCACCGACCTCACACTGATCGGGACGGCGCTGCGGCCGATCAAAGGATTCAACCAACGCGGCAATGGGACCGCGTTCACCTCCGCGGTGACCAGCCATACGCTGTGGTTCCACCGCCCTTTCCGCACCGACGACTGGCTCCTGCTGCGCCAGCACAGTCCGATGTTGGCGCACGGCCGGTGCTTTGGCCGCGGCGACGTGCTGAGCGCAGACGGCTCGCTCGTCGCCTCCTATGCACAGGAAGCGCTGCTGCGCTTCAGCGCATGACGCCTGCAACCGAATCCGTTGGCGGCCAAGCTCACTGACCCTGCCCAGTTCCCGGAAGCCGCAATTGCGATGTTCGAATATCGCACCAATCGGCTCTGCTGAGAATTTGATTCTCTCAATGCGAGAACTTTAGATGCCGTAAACGGATTCGAGATTGACACTGGTAGCGGCTGATGACAGAGTTCAGGGGCAACAGGATGCAGGATCCCGTGAGAACACGGTTCCGTGAGAGGCGATATCCGTGACAGTCAGTGCCGCCAGTGACGTCTACTACGACCCGTACAACCCCGAACTGAATGCCGATCCCTACGGAATGTTTCGCCGGCTGCGCGAAGAATCGCCGTTGTACTACAACTCCGAGCACGACTTCTACGCGCTGAGCAGGTTCACCGATGTCGACCGCGCTCTGGTGGACTACCAGACCTTCAGCTCGGCCCGCGGGGCGATCCTGGAACTGATCAAGAGCAACATGGAAATGCCTTCTGGCGTCTTGATTTTCGAGGATCCGCCAGTGCATGACATCCATCGCAAGCTGCTGGCACGGATGTTCACGCCTCGTAAGATCAACGAATTGGAAAACAAGATCCGAGATTTTTGTGCTCGCTGTTTGGATCCGCTGATCGGCACCGACCGGTTCGACTTCGTGGCCGATCTCGGGGCGCAGATGCCGATGCGGGTGATCGGAATGCTGTTGGGTATTCCGGAAGACGACCAAGAGGCGATCCGGGACCGCTCGAATGCCACCATGCGCACCGAGGTCGGCCAACCGATGACGATCGCCTCGGATGGCTTCGACACCGGTGAGGCTTTCGCTCAGTACATCGAGTGGCGAGCGGAGCACCCGTCCGATGACATCATGACCGAGTTGTTGAACGTCGAGTTCGAAGACGAGACCGGCACTACCCGCCGGCTCACCCGCGACGAACTGCTCATCTATGTCAACGTGGTGGCCGGCGCCGGCAACGAGACCACCACCCGGCTGATCGGCTGGGCCGGCAAGGTTCTCGCGGAGCATCCGGACCAGCGCCGCCAACTGGCCGAGGACAGGTCGCTGATTCCACGGGCTATCGAAGAACTGCTGCGCTTCGAGCCGCCGGCGCCGCACGTCGCACGGTATGTGACCCGTGATGTCGAACTCCACGGCCAGACGGTACCCGAGGGCAGCGTGATGATGATGCTGATCGGGGCCGCCAACCGCGACCACCGCCAGTTTCCGCCCGACGGTGATGTTTTCGACATTCACCGGGAAGCTCGTCAGCACTTGGCCTTTAGTGTCGGCACGCACTACTGCCTTGGCTCGGCGCTGGCTCGGCTGGAGGGGCGAATCGCAGTGGAGGAGATCCTCAAGCGCTTCCCCGAGTGGGATGTCGACCTGACCAACGCCACGTTGTCTCCGACCTCCACAGTGCGGGGATGGGAAGCGATGCCGGCGATCATCGGGTGAGCCAGTTCAATGTCAGCGGTTCAACGTCAACAGAAATTGAGGTAATGATGGCGGGACGAGTCGAAGGCAAGGTCGCCTTCATCACCGGTGCGGCGCGCGGTCAGGGCCGGGCGCATGCGGTGCGACTGGCGCAGGAAGGCGCCGACATCATCGCGGTCGACATCTGCAAGCCGATCGACAGTGTCCAGGTTCCGCTATCCACACCGGAGGATCTGGCCGAGACGGCCGATCTGGTCAAGGGTCAAAACCGCCGCATCTACACCGCCGAAGTCGACGTGCGCGATTACGACGCGCTGAAAGCGGCGGTGGACGCCGGTGTCGAGCAGTTGGGTCGGCTGGACATCATCGTCGCTAACGCCGGGATCGGTAACGGCGGGGCGACGTTGGACAAGACCAGCGAACGAGACTGGACGGACATGATCGACGTCAACCTCGCCGGTGTGTGGAAGACCGTGAAAGCCGGTGTGCCGCATCTGCTGGCCGGGGGACGCGGCGGGTCGATCATCTTGACCAGTTCGGTGGGCGGACTGAAGGGATATCCGCACACCGGTCATTATGTGGCTGCCAAGCACGGCGTGGTGGGACTGATGCGGACCTTCGCTGTCGAGTTGGGCCAGCACATGATTCGGGTCAACTCTGTGCATCCCACCAACGTGAACACACCGTTGTTCATGAACGAGCCGACGATGAAGCTGTTCCGCCCCGATTTGGAGAACCCCGGTCCAGATGACCTCAAGGTCGTCGCGCAGATGATGCACACCCTGCCCGTCGGTTGGGTGGAGCCTGAGGACATCAGCAACGCCGTGCTGTTCTTGGCGTCCGACGAGTCCCGCTACATCACCGGTGTCACATTGCCGATCGACGCGGGCAGCTGCCTGAAGTAGATAGAGTCCCGTCTTATGCGCGGGTTTGAAGGGCGCGGCGCGGTCATTACCGGCGGCGCAAGTGGCATCGGTTTCGCCACCGCCAGCGAGCTTGCCCGGCGCGGTGCGGCCGTCGTATTGGGCGATGTCGAAGGTCCTGCGCTCGAGCAGGCCGTCGCGCGGCTGCGCGCCGAGGGCCTCGATGCGCACGGCGTGGTCTGCGATGTCCGCCACCTCGACGAAGTTAACCACTTGGCCGCCGAGGCGTTTCGTCTGCTCGGACGGGTTCATGTGGTCTTTAACAATGCCGGCGTTGCGGTGGCCGGGCCGATCGCGCAGATGTCGCACGACGACTGGCGCTGGGTGATCGACGTCGACCTCTGGGGCCCGATCCACGGCGTCGAAGCGTTCTTGCCCCGACTCCTCGAGCAGGGCGACGGTGGCCACATGGTGTTCACCTCGTCATTCGCCGGCCTGGTATCGAACGTCGGGCTCGGGCCGTATTCGGTCGCCAAATATGGCGTGGTCGCACTTGCCGAGGCGCTGGCTCGCGAGGTCAAGGCGAACAATATCGGGGTGTCGGTGCTGTGCCCGATGCTTGTCGGAACCAATATCGGCGACTCGGAACGCAACCGCAGTTCTGAATACGGAGGCCCGGTAGGGCAGCCTGTTCCGAGCCCCGACACCGCCGAGGAGGGCGTCCTTGACGTCGATGCCGTTGCCGGGCTGACGGTGGAAGCCATACTGGCCAATCGGCTTTACGTCCTACCGCACCAGGCGTCGCGGGGTTCAATCCAGCGTAGGTTCGAGCGGATCGACCGCACTTTCGACGACCAGGCCGCCCACGGCTGGACCCACTAGGCGGGGCCAAGCGTGGGTTCACCAGTCGTCGGATGGTGATACCAGCCGCCCGCAGCCTGTGTCCCGCCGTCGACATGAATCGTCTGCCCAGTGATGTAGCTTGCCATGTTTGAGGCGAGAAACACCGCGGCACTGGCCACTTCGTCCACAGTCCCGGGCCGGCCCAGCGGGATAGCCTGGCCGATATCGGGGCTCAGCCCTCCAAGGTTAGCGAGTCCCTCGGTGATGGTGATGTCCGGCGCCAGTGCGTTGACCCGGATGCCGTACGGCGCGAGTTCGAACGCCGCGGTTTTGGTGTAGTTGATGACGCCGGCTTTGGCGGCCGCGTATGCGGCGTAACCGGGTGCGGCGCGCACGCCTTCGATCGACGTCAGGTTGACAACGCTGCCGGGCAAGCCGGCGGCTACCATCAGCCGTGCCACCCGCTGAGTGCACAACAGCACATGACGGAGGTTGGCCTTGTAGAGCGCATCCCAGCCGTTCTCGCTGGTCTCTAGCAACGGAGAGCGGAACGTCCCGTCGGCGTTGTTCACCAGGATTGTCACCGGGCCAAGTTCCTCGGTCGTGCGCCGTAGTGCGGCGTCGACCTGTCCGCTGTCGCGAACGTCGGTGACAATGCCCAGTGCGCCAATCGATTCGGCGGTGGCAACGCAACTTTCGGCCTCGCGCTCCCAGATCGCCACCGATGCGTCGAAGGCAGCCAGGCCCGCCGCAATGCCGCGGCCGATACCTGCTCCCCCTCCAGTCACCACTGCGACGCGACCACTGAGCTGGATGTCGGTCGGACTGATTGCCACGGAATCTAGCCTGCCGCAGTCGCATTTTCGAAATACTGATCGGCGAAGCGAGCGATGCCCTCGAGTGCGTCCCGGGTTCGTTGCCACGGTGCGACGATGAGCCGGTCGATACCGACGGCAGCGGCGCGCTGGACATCGTCGGCCGAGGAGATCGGTACGGATGTGGTGACTTGTGGTTTGCCGCTGCGCCCATGTTCGGCCCACAGCCCGGACAGTATGCGTACCGACTCCGGTATCCGATCCACGGTGTGGTTCATCGGCAACCAGCCATCGCCCAGCCGTGCGACCCGGCGCAACGCGGCCTTTCCGTCGCCGCCGATGTGCAACGGCGGGCCACCCGGCTGCACCGGCTTGGGCTCGAACATCACTTCGCCGAAATCGAAGAAGCGGCCGTGGTGTTCGACGCTGGGTTGTCTCCACAACGCGCGACACACCTGCAATGCCTCGTCGACCCGCGGACCGCGGCTGTCGAAGTCCAGACCGACCGCCTCCCACTCTTCGCGCAGCCAGCTCGCGCCGACACCGAAGTCGAAGCGGCCGCCCGACACGATGTCCAGGGTCGCAGCGGCGCGTGCGCTGACGAAGGGGTGGCGCAGGCCGATGTTGTAGACATAGGTGCCCAAGCGGATCGTCTCGGTCTGGGCGGCGAGAAACGACAGGTAGTTCAGCGCATCGAAAATCGGTGTCTGGGGCGGAACCGGTGGATGGGCATCGCCCTGGTGAGGACTGCCGCTCATCGCGACCGGAAACACCAGATGCTCAGGGAGCCAGACCGACTCGAAACCCAGCCCCTCCGCCTGCTTCGTCAGCTCGGGCCACAGGCCCGGATGGGCGCGCGCCAACGGAATACCGAACTTCATTGGGCTTTAGCCTTTCTCGCGACGCCCGGTGCCGAGCCGATAACGCCGTCGGCTTCCAGCTCGGCGATCTCGGCCTCGGTGAGCCCGAGTTCGGCAAGTAGTTCATGATTGTGTTGACCGAGCAGCGGCGCGGACTGCTGGTGGAAGCGGTGAGGTCCGCGGGAAAAACGCGCCGGCACTGTGCTGTGTGGGACCGACTGGTTGACCGGGTGGCCGACGGTTTCGAAGAAACCGCGGAAAGCCAGCTGCGGCAGCTCGGTTTGCCGATGCGGCTGGATGACCTTTGCGACCGGGACACCGGCTTCCCAGAGACACTGCACAATCTCGTCGCCGCTACGGCTCTGACACCAGGCGTTGAGCTGCTCGTCGATCCGGTCGTGTCGTTGCCGCCGACCGGCCGCATCGGACAATGCCGGATCCATCGCCCACTGCGGCCGGCCGAGGGCGTCGCGCAGGCCGGCCCACTGTTCGTCGGTTGCCACCGCGACCGCGACCCAGCTGTCGAGGCGGCCGAATTCGTCGACGTCGGCGGTGCGGTAGAGGTTTTGCGGTGCCGCCGTGGGCCCACGGTTACCGGCACGTTTTAGCAGGGCGTCGTAGGCGCTGTATTCGACGACCTGTTCGGCAGCGACGTTGATCGCGGCGTCGACCATGGCGGCTTCCACCAGCACCCCTTTCCCGGTTCGGCGTCGGTGCTCCAGTGCCAGCAGAAGCGCGTTGACCGCGTGTATACCGGCGTTGGGATCGCCAACCGAATATGGGTCATACGGGTTGCGATCGGGATAGCCGGTGAGCCAACTCAATCCGGACGCGGCCTCGATCACATAGGCGAAGGCAGGATTGTCTCGCCAGGGTCCGTCGAGTCCGAATCCGGGCATCCTCAGCAGGATCGCGTCAGGCCGTATGGCCTGTACGGCCGCGAAATCCAGTCCGATCTGTTCGAGCACCCGGGGCGTGAAGTTCTCGACGATCACGTCAGATGTCGCGACGAACCGGCGCAGCAGATCCCGTCCGGCAGTAGTCTGCAGATCGAGCGTCAAGCCCTTCTTGTTGGTGTTGAGGCCGGAAAAGATCGGCGAGCGCTCCCACCATCGGTCTTCGGTCATCGGCACTCCGGCGATCAGCCGGGTGCCGTCCGGCCGTCCGGTCGACTCCACATGGATGACCTCGGCGCCGAGCAGCGCCAGGAAATGCGTGCAGGATGGGCCCGCCCAGAATGTCGTCATGTCCAGCACCCGCAGTCCGGTGAACGGCAGCCGATCCGCGGCGCCGCTCGCCGCCTGGCGCGCGGGCGGGCGGACCTGGCGGTAGTGGGCGGTATGTTCACCGAGTCGCGGGGCGGGTCGTGGTGCCGGCAGCAGAGGGGGCTGAAAGCGGTAAGGATGGCCGGGCTGATTGAAGCCGTCCCGAGGATTGGTGACGAATGACCGGCGCTGTTGGAAGTGATCCAGCCCGGTGATGTTGGCGCCGTGGGCCACTGGAGCGTTGGGAACGCGGAAGGCGGTGGCGAGGTCGCGGATCTCCTCGACCGTCTGCTCTTCGAACCAGGCGTAGATGTCGTCCGCCTTCTCGTTGGCCTGCTCGGTGATCGTGAGCGGCGATTCCTCGTCGATCCAGTCCTGGTGACCGGTCATCGCGCAGAGATCGAACCACTGCTGGGCCGTCCCGCAGCCGACGTCGATGAGGCCGTCCTTGGTCCGCGCGATCCCTGGGACGGTGAGCCGGCGGGCATCGCGCCATGGTCGGCCGAGCATCTCGAAGTAGCTCACTGGGTAATACGTGAGGCCCAGGATCTGAGTCTCCAGCATGGACAGGTCGACGAGCTCACCGGCGCCGCTGTCGATCTGACGCAGTCGCGACGCCAGGGTGATCGCACTGGCAAACGCCCCCGCCACGTATTCCCCGATCTGGCCGCCGACGAATACCGGTGCCCGATCCGCCGATCCGCGACCGAGTCCGACGATGCCCCCCGACCACGCCTGCAAGGTGAATTCGGTCGCCGGCCGATCCCGCCACGGCCCCGTCAGCCCGAACGGGGTGATCGCGGTGACGATCAAATGCGGGTGCTCCCGGCGGATTTCGGCGGGGGCAAACGACGAGTGCTCGGCAACCGCCGAGCCGCGCGACCACACCACCGCATCGGCGGATGCCAGCAGACCGTTGACCAACGCGGCATCGCTCTCGGGATCGGCGACCACGCTGTGCTTGGAGCAGGACAAGAAACTGAACAGGGCTCCGTCGCTGCCTGATTCGATGCCCGAACCCGACGCGGACCATCGCCGCAGCGGATCTCCTTGCGGTGGCTCGACTTTGATCACCCGAGCACCGCCGTCGGCCAAGAGTTTGGTGCAGTAGGCACCGGCGATGGCGGTGGACAGATCGACGACGGTATAGCCGTCCAAGGGGCCGTGTAGCGGCTCCACGGTTACCCGTTCTTCTCGCGGTTTGACTTGCTCAACCGGAACTCGGGCGGAAACTTGCTGTCGTTGTCCTTGACCGCGTCGTTCAGCCCGCTGTCGATGGCGTCGTCGAGCATCAAATTGTCCCCGTCGGGAACCGCACTGCCGCCCAGCGACTCGAACAAACCGGTCAGCAGGCTGCCGAGATATTCGCCCTGGTGCTGTTTGACCACCTCGAAGAAGACTTTCTGCATGAAGATGGTATCGGTGGGGCGGTTACGTGCACACGCCAGCGCGTACTTGTCGACTTCGGCCTCCAGCTGCTCCCGCGGCACGACCTTGTTCAAGAAGTTGCAATGGAACATCTCGTCGGCGGTGAACGGCCTTCCGGTGAAGACCATTTCCTGAAAAGTGCGCAGGCCCATCGTCTGAACCCAGGTCCACATTCGCGGCCCCCAGCCGTAGTAGCGGAACGACGGGTGGCCGAACAACGCATCGTCGGAGGCGATCACCAGGTCGGCGTCGGCGGCCTGGTAGAAATGCCAGCCGTAGCAGTATCCCTTGGCTTCGACGATGCTGATCTTCTTGAATTCCTGCAACGTCCGATTCCCGGCCTGCGCGTTGGCGTACCACTGGCTGATCGTTGCGCCGTGACGAAACGATCCTTTGGGCGGGTACCGAATTCCGTCGTCTTCCAGTCTCAGTTCGGCCAGCCGAGCCTCAGGCGAATCGCGACCCGCCATGAACTCGGGAAGGTCGGCGCCGCTGCCGAGGTCGTCGCCGACGCCGCGGATCACCACCACCTTGACGTCGTCGTCGACGGTGGCGCCGTGCAGCAGATCGGCGTAGCGAAGCCGCGCCGCGGTGGTGGGCGCGTTGAGAAACTCGGGCCGGTTGAACGTGATCGTCGCGATCTTTGTCTTCGGGTCCTTCGCGTAGAGGATGATCTCCTCGGGCGGCGGAGGGTTGTCAGGCATGGACGACGCCTTGCCATGACGGACTCGTGGTCAGCAACTCTGGACCGTCCGCAGTGATCAGCACCGCCTCACGGCCGAACACCGCGCCGACGCGTCGTTCCCAAACGTAACCGGTGACGGCGAGCACCATGCCGGGCTCCAACTGTTCCTCGGCGGCGGTTGCCGGCAGATGCGCCGAGACCACCGGCGGGTCGAAACCCAGCCCCAACCCGCGTGCCACCGGCATCGGCGGCAGCGGCTCCCCCGCAGCGTGGTAGGCGGCGAGCAGTTCAGCGGCCGGAGCGGCTGGCTGACACGCATCATAGAGCCTGTCCCACAGCAATTCCCACCGCCGGTAGAGATCGGCGGCACCATCGACTTCGCCCACCGGCCAGCTGCGGCCGACTTCGCCGGCGTAACCGCCGGCAAGCACACCCGCCGACAGTGCCACCAGGTCACCGGACGCGGCTCGTCCATCGTCGCTGCCCCGCCGCCACGGATGATCGCGCGAGGTCACCCATGCCACGTCCTGGGTGGCCGGGGTGCTCACCCCGCCGGCCGCCATGGCCTCCAGCACGACGCCGGCCAGGGTCTTCTCGCTGACTCCGGGCCGCAATTCGGCCACCGCCGCGGCCAGTCCGTTCTCGGCCACCCGGATGGACTCACGCAGTGCCGTCACCTCTTCGGCTGTCTTGATACGCCGGGCGGCCCGCATCGCCAGCTCCCCGTCCACCAGTTCGGCGTTGGGAAAGGCTACCGGCAGCAACTGTGCGAAGCCGGGGGAAAGCGCGTCGGTGCCAACGCGTTTCGCTGTGGCCGCGCTCTCGATGCCTTGCAGCACCGAGATGGTGTTCATCGGATTCCAGGCGATGCCGTAGAGGTTCTCGTGCGGGATATCCTCGGGCACTCCCTCGTCCCAGGTGCTGAGCAGGTGGATGGCCCCGGTTTCCGCGACGACGACACAGGTCGGACCAAACGGGCGGGTGCCGGCCACCCATAGCTGTGGCGCACCGGTCACGTAGCGCACGTTGGCCTGCCGACCGAGCACCAGGATGTCGAGGTCGTGGGCCGCCATTTGGGCCAGCGCGCGCTCGCGGCGCCCGCAGCGCAGCGCGCGGTCGTCGGGCAGAACCTCAGTGGCCATGGCCATAGGGGTCATAGGGGTAGTCGGTCAACGGGATCCAGCCTTCCTCGGTGATGACGATGATTTCTTCGCTGCGATAGCCGCCGGTGCCGTCCTCCCACACCACCGGCTCCAGGACCAGCACCATTCCGGGTTCGAAAACAAAGTTCTCGTCAAACTCGTCACCGAGATCGGTTCCGATCATTGGTGTTTCAGCAGCGTTCACGCCGATACCGTGACCCAGGTAGAAGTGCGGCAGCCACGGCCGACTGCCACCATTGGCTTTCGTGGCGGCTCTACCCAGCTGCGCGGCGGTAGAGCCGGCACGCGTAACACCGAGCACCGCGGTCATGATTTCCCGCCACCGGTCGAACTGTGCCTGCTGGCGCGGTGTGGGGTCCTGGCCCACCACCCAGGTTCGGCCGAAGTCCGAGCAGTAGCCGGCGTAGGTGATGCTGACGTCGGTCCACAACACGTCGCCGGCAACCAGTTCGCGCTCGGTTGTCAGCAGCGGCAACGCCAGATCGCCGTGGGTGGTCCACACCCCGTCGGCCTTGTTCTTCGGCATCACTTGCCAGATCGGTTCGAGCATGCTGGCCATCGCGCCCAGCTCAAAGGCGCGACGCAAAAATCCGGCCGACAGATCGATTTGGCGAATGCCGGGGGCCAGAGCGGCCTGCACGTCGACCATGGCCTGGTCGGTGATCCGGCACGCCGTGCGGATACAGGCCAACTCGTCGGGAGTCTTGATGAGCTTGGCGGCACCAATCACCTGGGCGGCATCGACCGGTCTGCCCGCCCGGAACAACTGGTCCTGGGCGCGCCGCATCGCTCCGGTGAACTCGTCGACCGCGACGACCGCCTCGGCGGGCACCAATTCGGCGACCACCCGCGCGAAGTTCTGCACGCCCTCGTCGAACTCCAAATAGACCGGGCCGTGCAGATGGTCGGCGGGCAGCCCGGATTCCGATGCCGTACCTTCGCGGAACGGCAGGAACAAATGTGGCCACGGGTCGTCGGCGCACACCACCGCGACGGGGCGCTCGACGTAGGACAACCCGGCATCGCCCAGTGGCCAGCTCGCACCGGTGGCATAGACGACGTTGTTGTTTCCCAGCAGGATCAACGCGTCGACGCCGCGGTCGGCCATCGCCGAGCGTAGCCGCGCACCGGTCTGAAAGCGCATCCGGTCGAGGTCTGGAGTGTCCGGGATCTCGATTGCAGACGGCGCTGCCTGCATAAACGTGGTCACCAAACTGCCTTACAGTCCGAGGAATTGGGTGATGTTGCCGCTCACAATCTGCATAGCCGCCTCCGGACCGACCGCATCGACGACTGCGGCCAGCGACTTCTCGGAATAGCCGTAGGTGCTTTCGTTGTGCGGGTAGTCGCTCGACCACATCACCTTGTCGACGCCGATCTTGTCGATCAACTGCAAACCCAGCGGGTCGACCATGAACGACGCGCTCATGTGCTTGTCCCAGTAGTACCGCACGTCGTGCTCGACGGGACGGTTGAACATGTGCTGATAGGACGCGACGAGATGCTCGGCGTCCTGTAAAGCCCATGGCACCCAGGCGATCCCGCCTTCGAACCAGCCGATCCGCAGCTTCGGATGCCGGTCGAGGATGCCGGAGAAGATGTACTTGGAGAAGGTTTCCCGGAAGCCGTCGATGTTGATCATCATGCCGACCACCACGCTGTTGAATTCGCATGGGGTTTTCGGCGGCGTCTCGCCGATGTGATGGGTGACCGGCAGGCCGGCTTCTTCGATCTCGTCCCACACCGGGCTCATGGCATCACTGGCATAGTCGATGATATTGCCCTCGTCGTCCTTCCCCGGGTTCAGCGGAAGCAGGAACGTCTTGAGGCCAAGCGATTTCAGCTCCGCAAGCGTCCGGCGGGTACCTTCCGGGTCCCACCAGTTGATCAGGCCCGCACCGTAAAAGTGACCGCCTGATCGCTCCTGCAACTCGGCGATGTACTCGTTGTAGATGCGGAACGCGAGTTCGCGAAGCATTTTGTCCGGGTAGTGGAAGAGCGCCAGGATCGCGTTGGGGAATGCCAACTCCTTGGCGACCCCGTCGTCGCGCAACTCCTGGATTCGCGCTTCGATGTTGGTGCTTCCGGCCCCCGGTAGGTCGTCGTACTGCATCAGCACCGCGCTGAAGTCGCCCGGCAGGAACGACTGCCCTTTGCGGCCGACCTGATAGGCGCCATCCTCGTACCAGATTCGCGGCGCCTTGTCTTTGAGGTCATCCGGGAAACGCTCGTAGAAGATGTCCTCGGCAAGCGAAATGTGGTTGTCTGCAGAGAAAACCACCGTGCCTGCCGGCAATCCGGTGCTTTTGACGTCGGCGTGTCCACGTCGATCCTTGGGTGCGCCGTATCCTCCGGGCGGGTAAAGCGAGAGGGTGGACTGGCTGGACATCGTTGATCCTCCAATCGGATCGGCTTGGTTTTCGAGGGTAGTCATCTAGGCCTGGCCCGTATAGGCGATCACCAGGTCACCGGCAACTCGTAGACGCCGTAGGCGAGGCGGTCATTTTTGAACGGGATCTTGTCGAACGGCACAGCCAGTTTCAGGGTGGGCATGCGCCGGAACAATTTGTGAAAGACCATCTGCAACTCCACGCGGGCCAACTGCTGGCCGACGCATTGGTGCGGGCCGAAACCGAACGCCAAATGCTGGCGGGCGGGCCGATTCAGATCGACTACCTCGGGGTCCGGGAACTCGGCGGGGTCCCAGTTCGCCGGAGCCAAGTCGATGATGATGCCCTCGCCGGCACGGATCACCTCGCCGGCGATCTCGATGTCCTCAGCGGCCACCCGGCGCTGCCCGTTCTGAATGATGGACAGGTAGCGCAGCAGTTCCTCGACCGCGTTGGCGATCACGGTGTCGTCGTTGGTGTCTCGGACCACCGCCAACTTCTCGGGCTCTTGTAGCAGCGCAAGAATCCCCAGACCGATCATGTTCGCGGTGGTTTCGTGGCCGGCTATCAGCATCCCGGTGCCCAGCTGAGTCGCCTCCTTGAGACTGAGTTCGCCGGATTTCACCCGGTCCCCCAAATCCGACACCATGTCTTCAGTGGGTTCGGTTATCCGGGCCTCCAACAGCCGGATCAGATACTTGGACAGCTCGGTCGCACCTGCGGCGGTGTCCTTGGCGGTCGCGTACCGGGAGACGCCCATCGTCGCGTGCTCTTGGAAGAAGCCGTGATCTTCGTAAGGGACGCCGAGCAGTTCACTGATCACCAGCGACGGGATCGGCAACGCCAGCGCCGTCACCAGATCGGCGGGTTGCGGGCCGGCCAAGATGGCGTCGACGTGCTCGTCGATGATCTGCCCGATCGCTGGGCGCATGGCTTCAACTCGCCGGGAGGTCAGCGGGCGGGACAGCATGCGCCGGAAGCGAATATGTTCGGCACCGTCGGAGGTGAACACCGACCGGGGACGCTTGTGCACCGTCGCCAGCATGCCTTCGTTCCAGTGCGGAAAGCCATCCCGCCGGTCGTCGACACTGACCCGCGGGTCACCGAACAGTGCCCGCGCCTCCTGGTAGCCGGTGATCAGCCACGGCATGCTGCCGTCCCAGATCCGCACCCGGGAAAGCGGTTTCGTCTGTGCAAGCGCCATCACGTCCGGCGGCGGCGCGAACGGGCAACCGCCCGACCTCGCCATCGGGTATTCCGGAATTCCCGACGTGGTCTCGGTCGCGGCGCCGGTGAGCGTGTCGGACACTTCTCACTCCTCGATGTGAATGGCTTGGGCGGGGCACACCGCGGCGGCGCCGCGGGCGTCGTCAGCCTGCTCGGCTAATGGGTTTTGGTTGAGCAGCACCACGACACCGTCCTCGTCGCGTTGGTCGAAAACTTCGGGCGCCCGCATCACGCAGTTTCCCGAAGAGGCGCATGCGTCTTGGTCGACAGTTACTTTCACCGGCCGCTTCTTTCACTGACCGGGGCAAGCCACAAACCCACGATCGCGTCGATGAGACCGGAACCGGCGGCCTGCCAACTGGTTCGGGGCACCGATGCGCCCGTCAATAGCGGCGACCCGTCCCCCGCAAGCGGGAGGTGCCCCCGGCCCTCGGCTACGCCGAGCTTGCGATCGCCGCGATTCGATGCCGTCGATCCGCTAGCCATGGCCCGTTCCCGATCGGCGCAGGTGTGCATCAGCAGGTTGCGGGCCATCAGATTGCGCTCCACCCGAACCTCGACCGGCAACTCGGGCAGGCAGCCGTTGATGCCGTCGATCACCTGCACCAGCGACGGGGATGTCAGCGCATCCTTGACGACGATGTTGTGATAGGCCGGGTCGGTCATCACCTGTGCGGCAAACCGCGCGTACCAAGTGGGGTTGCCCAGCTCGGCGAGATGCTCGGTGAGCGGACGCACCAGGCACGCTACCCAGTCGCGCATCTCGTTAGACGCGCCGGCCTGCAAAAGCTGAGCAACCATCTTGTCGCGCAGTCGCTCGATGGGCGCCCGGTGCTTGTGTTCAATGGCTCGTACCAGATCAGTTTTGGTGCCGAAGTGGTAGCCGACCGCAGCATTGTTGCCCTGGCCGGCGGCCTCGCTGACCTGCCGGTTGGACACCGCGAAAACCCCGTGTTCGGCGAACAACCGCTCAGCCGCAGTCAGGATCGCCTCCTGAGTCGTGCTGGCCCGCTCGGTGCGCGCGGGCCTGGCCGTAGTCACGCCGCCTAGTCAACCGCGCAGCGCGGTTTAAGTCAAGCGATTGATTTAAACGGTCGGACGACGCCGGCGGATCGCTTTGCCGGCCGACGTTCCGCCGTCGACCGGAAGCACCGTCCCAGTGACGTAGCGGGATCGGTCGCCGGCCAAATAGAGCGCGGCTTCGGCGACGTCGTCCGGCGTGCCCTCGCGCTGCAGCGGCCGGTCGGCCCGCATCTGCTCCCGGATCGTGTGCTCGAAGCGTTCGAGCTCTTCAGGCGACTTGGCGGAGGCCGACGATGCCAGTATCGGAGTGGGAATATTGCCCGGAGCAATGCAATTGACCCGGATCTCGTAATGTGCCAGCTCGATTGCCACAGACTTGGTGAACTGGATGACCGCCGCCTTAGAAGCGCGATACGTCATCACCCCGCCACCGGCCTGGATACCACCGATCGACGACACATTGACGATCGAACCGCCGCCGGCGGTCGCCATGTGCCGCGCCGCCTCGCGGGTGCCTGCCATGACGCCGAGCACGTTGACCGCCATCACCCGCTGGAAGTCGGCGAGGTCGTCCTCCAGAAAACTGCGGTGCATCCGACTGGAAATACCGGCGTTGTTGACCATGATGTCAAGGCCGCCGACCTGCCGAACCGCCCACGACACCAACTCGGTGACCTGGTCGGGGTCTGCAGTGTCGGTCTGACGGAAATCCGCTTGGGCGCCATGCCTTTCGGCTAGCGCTTTGCCCCGATCGGCATCGACATCACCGATCACCACCCGGGCGCCCTCCGTCAGGAACCTCTCGACGATGCCAGCGCCGATGCCCGAGGCACCGCCGGTGACGATCGCGACCTTGCCGGCTAATTCGTTGACCACACCGATGAGTTAATCGACGCAATCTCGGTTAAGTCAAGCGATTGATTTAGGAACGACTGTTTCCCGTCGTCGGCGATCTTGAAAAACCGGTGGATTCCCTGGCTGGCTGATCTTCGTGCGTGATACGTTCGCGTCGGTGGGGCCTTTAACTATGCGTCTACACGGTGCCGGCTTGGAGCAGCCGCGGACCCACCCCACTTGCATGGCTGCGGAGCTTGGCGTGACCTGGTGGCGCAGTGAATGCAGTCGTCATCCCTTCCGTTCAAAGGAGCCGATTTGAAACTCAAACGATGTGGCGCTGCGCTCGGTGTGATTGCCACCGGCGCACTGGTGCTGTCGGCGTGCGGCAATGACAACAGCGCGAATCAAGGCAACCAAGGGAACAATCAAGGGGCGCAGCCGTCTGGTTCGGCGGCTTCGTCGTCGGCGAACGTCACGTGCGGTGGAGCCAAAACGCTCAAGGCCAGCGGGTCGACAGCGCAGGCCAACGCGATGGCTCGATTCGTCAACGCGTTCGAACAAGCGTGCGCAGGTCAAACCTTGAACTACACCGCCAACGGCTCGGGTGCAGGGATCAACGAATTTCTGGGTAAACAAACCGATTTCGGTGGCTCGGACGTACCGCTGAGTGCAGATGAGGCCGGCAAAGCGCAGGAGCGTTGCGGCTCGCCGGCATGGAACCTGCCCACGGTGTTCGGCCCGATCGCGATCACCTACAACGTCAAGGGCGCAGACAAACTGGTTCTCGACGGGCCGACGGCCGCCAAGATCTTCAACGGTGCCATTACCACCTGGGATGACCCTGCGATCAAGGCGCTGAACACCAACGCCACGCTGCCCGCCGAGCCGATCCACGTCGTGTTCCGCAGCGATGAGTCTGGCACGACAGCCAACTTCCAGGAATACCTCGATGCCGCGTCCGACGGCGCGTGGGGCAAGGGTGCCGGAAAGACGTTCAACGGCGGCGTCGGCGAGGGCGCCAAGGGCAACGACGGCACTTCGGCTGCCGTCAAGAACACCGAAGGGTCGATCACCTACAACGAGTGGTCGTTCGCGCAGGCGCAGAAACTGAACATGGCTCAGATCGTCACGTCCGCGGGTCCCGAGCCGGTGTCGATCAGCAGCGACTCGGTCGGCAAGACGATCAGCGGCGCAACGATCAAGGGACAGGGCAACGACTTGGTCCTCGACACGATGTCGTTCTACAAGCCGACGCAGGCCGGCTCCTACCCAATCGTGCTGGCGACGTATGAGATCGTCTGCTCGAAGTATCCCGACCCGCAGGTTGGTTCGGCTGTCAAGGCGTTCCTGCAGGCCACCATCGGCCCAGGGCAGAACGGCTTGGCGGACAACGGGTACATCCCGATTCCCGACTCGTTCAAGTCGAGACTGTCCACCTCGGTCAACGCTATCGCCTGATCTGAGGCCGCCATTTCCCGAGAATCGCTGACCCGGCCCAATCCGACCGGGGCAAAGCCTGGGTTGACGGCGACAGGTAGCGGCGCAGGACGGCACGGCGACCGACTGTTCAAGTCGGTCGCCGTTGCCGCCGGCGCGACGATCGTGATCGCGATCCTGCTCATCGCAATCTTTCTGCTGGTCAACGCCGTGCCGTCGCTGCGCGCCAACCATGCGAATTTCTTCACCAGTGCCGAATTCGACACCCGTGACGCCAAGAACCTGGCATTCGGCATTCGCGACCTGTTCATGGTCACGGTGCTGAGTTCGATCTTCGCCCTAGTGTTGGCCGTGCCGGTCGCGGTCGGAGTGGCGGTGTTTTTGACCCAGTACGCCCCGGTACGACTGTCACGTCCGTTGGGGGCGATGGTTGATCTGCTGGCGGCGGTGCCGTCCATTGTCTACGGGTTGTGGGGGATCTTCGTGCTGGCACCGCAGCTCGAACCGATCGAACTCTTTCTCAACCGCCACCTGGGCTGGTTGTTTCTGTTCGACAAGGGCAATGTGTCCTTGGTCGGTGGCGGCACCATCTTCACCGCCGGCATCGTGCTGGCCGCGATGATCCTGCCCATCATCTCGTCGGTGTCGCGAGAAGTGTTCCGCCAAACCCCGCATATGCAGATCGAAGCAGCGCAGGCACTCGGCGCGACGAAGTGGGAGGTCGTGCGGATGACCGTGGTGCCGTTCGGTCGGAGCGGTGTCATTGCAGCCTCAATGCTGGGGCTGGGCCGTGCCCTGGGAGAAACCGTGGCGGTGCTGATCATCTTGCGCGCGGCCGCCCAGCCCGGACATTGGTCGCTGTTCGACGGCGGCTATACGTTCGCTTCCAAGATCGCTTCGGCCGCAAACGAATTCACCGAACCATTGCCGACGGGGGCCTTCATTTCCGCTGGATTCGTGCTGTTCGTGCTGACGTTCATGGTCAACGCCGCCGCCCGTGCGGTCGCGGGCGGAAGGGTGAACGGGTGAGCACCGCAGCGCTCGACCGGCCGGTTAAAGCTGCGGCGTTTCGCGGCATCAGCATTCGGCGGCGGATCACGAACAACGTCGCGACGATGCTTTTCTTCGGCTCATTCGTTGTCGCGTTAGTGCCGCTGGTCTGGCTACTGTGGGTCGTCGTTGATCGTGGCTGGTACGCCGTCACCCGATCAGGCTGGTGGACCCACTCACTACGCGGCGTGTTGCCCGAGCAATTCGCCGGCGGGGTCTACCACGCGTTGTACGGGACGGTGGTGCAGGCGGCGGTGGCCGCCATCATCGCCGTGCCGCTGGGATTGATGGTCGCGGTGTACTTGGCCGAGTATGGTCCCGACCGCTTGACCCGGGTGACCACCTTCATGGTCGACGTGCTGGCCGGGGTGCCCTCGATCGTGGCGGCGTTGTTTGTATTCAGCCTCTGGATCGCCACTTTGGGCTTCGAGCAAAGCGGATTCGCGGTGTCGCTGGCGTTGGTCTTGCTGATGTTGCCGATCGTGGTGCGCGCGGGCGAGGAGATGCTCAAGCTGGTGCCTGACGAACTGCGGGAAGCCAGCTACGCGTTGGGCATCCCGAAGTGGAAAACGATCGTGCGGATCGTCATTCCCGTTGCGCTGCCAGGCATCATCTCCGGTGTCTTGTTGGCGTTCGCACGCATTATCGGAGAAACCGCACCGGTACTGGTGCTGGTCGGCTACAGCCGCTCGATCAATTACGACATGTTCAGCGGCAACATGGCGTCACTGCCGCTGCTGATCTACACCGAACTCACCAACCCCGAACACGCCGGTTTTCTGCGGGTCTGGGGCGCGGCGCTGACCCTGATCATCGTGGTGGCCGTCGTCAACGTGGTGGCCGCTTTGGCGACCAGGATTCTGTCCATCGGGCGGCGGTAAGCCGTTCCGCCGCTGAGACTTCCGGGGCAGATCAACTGGGCGGCAACTTCTCCACCCTGTTGTTGCCGCGGTCGGCAACGTAGACGTTTCCGTCGTTGTCTACCGCGACATCCAACGGGGTGTTGAGGCCGGTGAACGGCAACACCACCGGTTTGTCCGACCCGGCCGGCAACTTCACCACCTGGCTGTTGTCGTGTTCGGTGACGTAGACGGTGCCGGCCTTGTCGACTGCGATACCCCAGGGCACCGCAAGACCGGTGAACGGCAGTTCGATCTGCTGGTTCGTCCCAGCCGTCAGCTTGAGCACCCTGTTGTTGTCGGAATCGGTGATGAAAACGTTGCCGGTGCTATCCACCGCCACACCATCTGGGTGGTTGAGACCGTTGAAGGGCAGATCAGTCTGCTGGTTGGTACTCGCGTCGAACTTCACCACCCTGTCGTTGCCCCGGTCGGCGACGTACACGTTGTTGGCGCTGTCCACGGCCACACCTTCGGGATAGTTGAGACCGTTGATCGGCAGGTCCGTCTGGTCGTTGGACCCGGGCGCCAACTTCACCACCCTGTTGTTGAAGTCTGTGACATACACGGCGCCGGCACTGTCCACGGCCACCCCTTGGGGTTCGTACAGGCCGGTGAACGGCAGTACGGCCGGGCTACTCGAGTCGGGCGCCAACTTCACCACCCGGCCGTACATGCCCTGGTTGGTGACATAGACGTTGCCGGAGCTGTCCAATGCGACGCCACCCGGGGAGAGGTGGAAGTTGAGGCCCTTGAACGGCAGGTCAACTTGCCCGTTCGCCGACTTCGGGCCGGACGACGACCCGAATATCAGAATCGCAACCGCGACGAGGACGCCAACCACGACGAGCGCGATTGCCCCGAGGAGGACCCACCGCCTGCGTTGCTCGTCGTCGGCCCCCGGCGGTTTGCTGAAGTCCGGTGTGTCGCCCGGGCTGCCCGCCGCCGGGATCCCCGGTTGGCTGGGCCAGTTGCCGCCGCCGGTCTCCGGCGGCGGTGCCCACGCCGGCTGGGTCCATCCGTCGCCGCGCGGACGTGACCCCGTGGACTGGTTGCGGAAACCGGCAGGGCCCGGGTCGGCGACGGGGGCCATTTGGGTGGCATCTTCGCCTCGCCGCAGAATCGTGGCGGCTTGATGCTGGTCGGTTGCCGTCAGCGCCTCGTGGGCGGCTGCAGCCAGATCACCGGCGGTGCGATAGCGTTCCTCGGGCTTTTTGGCCATGCCCTTGGCGATCACCTGGTCGAGGGCCGGCGGAACCTTGCCGGGTTGCATTTGGCTGGGCCGCGGCACCGGCTGCATCAAATGCGCGGCGACCAACTGTTCGATGCTGTCCACCCGGTAGGGCGGCGCACCCGTCAAACACTCGGCCAATACACAGGCGAGCGCATAGATGTCCGCGGGATAACTGACCTCGTCGCCGGAGAACCGCTCCGGGGCCATGTACTTGTAGGTCCCGATCGCGGTGCCGGTCTGGGTCAGCCCCGGATCGGTCGCGGCGCGCGCAATACCGAAATCCACCAGATAGGCGAAGTCGTTCCCGGTGATCAGAATGTTTTCCGGCTTGACGTCGCGATGCATCACGCCGCTGGCATGCGCCGCGTCCAGCGCGGCGGCGATCTGGCTGACGATTGCCACCGCCCGCCCCGGCGGCAACGGCCCGCCGCGCGCCAGAATCTCACGCAGCGACGTGCCCTCGATCAGGCGCATGTCCACGTAGAACTGCCCATTGATCTCGCCGTAGTCGTGGATCGGCACCACATGTGGCTCGGTCAGCCGTCCCGCGGTGTCGGCCTCGCGTTGCATCCGGGCGCGGAACTCCGGGTTTCCGGAAAATTGCGAGGAGATCAGCTTCAACGCCACCACTCGCCGTTTGCGGGTGTCCTCAGCCTCGTAGACCTCGCCCATTCCGCCGCGGCCCAGTAGCCGCTTCAGCTGATAAGGCCCGAACCACGAACCCACCCGCGAATCTGGGTCGGTCACCGTCGACGCTCCCTTCCGCTGATCACGAGATCGCATTCACCGCCGACTCGAGTTTCGATTCGAACGATTTCGGTAGCGGAATGTATCCGTACTCGTCCAAACCGTCCTGACCGGAACCGATGGCGGCCTGCATAAACGCTCTCACCGCCGGGCCGGTGGCGGGATCCGGATACTTCGAGCAGACGATCTCATAGGTCGCCAGCACGATCGGGTAGGCACCGGACTGGGTGGGCTTGTAGAACGACGACGTGTCCACCACCAGGTCGTTGCCCTGCCCCTTGAACTTCGCACCGTCAATCGTCTTGCCGACGGATTCGGAGGTGATCGTCACCGGATCCGGCCCCGCTGAGGTAATGACCTGGGCCATGTTCAGCTGACGCCCCACCGCGTAGGACCACTCGTTGTAGGTGATCGCTCCGTCGGTGGTCCGCAGCACCGACGACGTGCCGCCATTGCCGACGGCGCCCTGCCCGACACCTCCGTTGAACGTTTTGCCGCTGCCTTTGCCCCAGGCACCGTCGGAGGCAACGTCGAGGTAGTTCTGGAAGTTGTCGGTGGTACCGGACTCGTCGCTGCGGAACACGACCAGAATCGGCGTCGGGGGCAGATTGGTGCCCTTGTTGAGCGCCGTGATCGCCGGGTCGTTCCACATCGTGATGCTGCCGTTGAAGATCTTCGCCGTCGTGGGCCCGTCCAGGTTCAGGGTGTTGACGTTTTTGATGTTGTAGGTGATCGCGATCGGGCCGAACACCGTCGGGAGATCCCACGCCGGCGAACCGCACCGCGCCGCCGCTCTGTCGGGCTCACCCTTCGACGGATCCAGAGCCACGTCGGAGCCGCCCAGATCAGTCTCGTTGCTGAGGAACTGCTCCACGCCCTTGCCAGAGCCATTGGCGTCGTAGTCCAGCGTGTAACCGGGGCACGCCCGGATGTAGGCATAGACGAATTGCTCGATCGCGTGCGTTTGCGCGGTGGAACCACTCGCCTTGAGCTTCTTTTTGCCGCCGCAGTCCACGGGCACCGCCGTTGCACTGGATTGCGACGACGAGCTGTTGTCATGGCTGCTGCACGCCGACAACACCAGTGCGGCGGCGGCCAGCAAGCTCAGGGCGGCGCTGAATCGATGGACCTTCACGCAACTCCTTTGAAGCGTCACGGTGACGAATACGCTCACTCCGCCGCCGGATCGAGCCGAGTGCGGAAGCACCCTCCGTCGCACAGGCGCATCGCTGCTCGGCAATAGTCGGCAACAGAACGCTGAGCTTACCGTGAGTAGGTAACACCCGAGGATGAACGGTCGTTTGTCGCTGCGCGGTCAGCGAAAAAATTCCAGCAGCAATTCGTTGACAATTGACGATTGCTCGATTTGCGGGCAATGGCCCGCCGCTTCAACCACAGCCGAGCGGCCGTCGGGAATCTGGTCGGCAATCTGCTTGGCCCAACCGAGCGGAAGTAGTTTGTCGCACGCGCCTTCGATTACCAGCGTCGGAACCGAAATGCGCGGATACGCACGGCTACTCGACGGGTTCGGTGGCGGCGGGGCGCCGGGACGACGAAACCTCGCCGCCGCGACGGCTTCCCAGGCACCAGGCGCGGTGCTGGATTCGTAACGGCGCCGCACATAGTCGTCGTCGGCCGGGTAGGCGGAATCGTGGAAGAGTGCCGCCACGATGCGGCGCATGCCCTCGAGGGAGGCGTCGTATTCGTACAGCGCCTCCATGTGATGGTTGCGCTGGATGTCTCCGCCGCCGCAGATGACCACCATGGCGCGTGTCGGCAACAAGGCCGAATCCGACGTGGCGTCGTTGAGCAGCATGATGGCGCCCATCGAATTGCCGACGAAGTACGCGGAGTCAATCCCCAACTCAGCGCAGAACCGTGCGACGTGGCGGACTCGCATACCGCGCCCGTCGTTGAAATCGATGACCTTGGCCGACTGCCCGAAACCCAGTATGTCCGGTGCCAGGACCCGATGATTGGCGGCCAGGGCCGCGATGTTGCGTTCCCAACCGATTTCCGCACTGGCACCGAACTCCCCGCCGTGCAGCAAAACGACCGGATCGCCGGCTCCGGCTTCCAGGTAGCTGGTGACGAGCCCGTCGATCATGGTGGTCTTGTGCTGGATCTCCAACGAAGCTCCTCAGTTCGGGGACTTGGCAATCGTGCGTGTCCAACACCACCCGGCATGGAAACCGCCGTGTACCAGCACAAAACGCATGCGGTCGCTCAGCCGGCGCTCGGGGCGGGAGTCGACCGCGCAAACGTCAGCACCTGGGACGCCAACAGGTCGAGCTGGGCCTGCACACCTGCATCGGCCAGTGCTCCGGCCGCATCCCAGATCTGGTCTGCCGAGTTGATCGCCACGCCCAGCGGAGTGGGCCAGGCGCGCAGCGCGTGACCGACCACCCGGAGTTGGTCGAGCGTGCCCACCGCCGCCTGCCATCCGTAGGCGCAGCTGATACACCCCCACGGCTTGTTGTCCAGGTACACCCGGGAATCGTCACGCATGTCCTCGATGTAGTCGAGCGCGTTCTTCACCAATCCCGAGATGCCGCCGTGGTAGCCGGGTGAGCCGACGATGACGGCGTCCGCCTCGCGCAGCGCGCCGATCAGCTCGATGGCTCTGGCTGTTCGGGCCGGTTCGTGCGGGTTGTACATCGGCAGATCGATGTCCTCGCCGCAGTACAGCTTGGTGCGTCCACCTTGGCGCTCAACGGCTGTCAGACAGTTCCGTAGCGCCCGTTCAGTCGACGAGTTCGATCGCAATGTCCCGCCCAGACCGACGACCAGTGGTCCGGCCTCACCTAATGTGGTCATCTTCGCCCTTACTTGATTGCGATGGGATTTACCGGAGACCCCACTGCACCAACGACTCTCAGCGGCGGGGCCACCAGTTGAAACTCGTAGACCCCGTCGGCTGCGCAGTCTGCTGCCAGTGCGGTCAGGTCCCAGTACTCGCCGAGCATCAAACCCATGTCGCGCAGGCACAGCATGTGCATCGGCAAAAACGTTCCCTTGACCCCCGATACCGGGTCTTCGACCATCAGGTTGTCGGCGGCCACGGCAGCGATGTCGTGGTCGTGTAACCAGGAAGCACAGCGCCAGTCCAAACCCGCACCAAGTTCACTGCCATCGCCGGTCTCGAGAAACCGTGCCCACCAGCCAGTCCGGATCAACACAATGTCCCCGCGCTCGATCGTCACCTGCTGTGAGCGGGCCACGTCGTCGAGTTCGCCGGGCGTGATGGGGTTGCCGAGTTCGAGGAACGTGTCCGCGCCGCGGTGGCGCACCAAATCCAGCAGCACACCGCGGGATGTGATGCCTTTGCCGTCGACCTTGTCGATGCCGCAGTGAAATGCGCCGAAACTGGTGACCGAACCCGCCGGAAAGCCGTTGTAGAGCTGGTCGTCGTAGTAGACGTGCGACAACGCATCCCATTGGGTAGCGGCCTGCAGCGGCATGATGATCATGTCGTCGTTGAAGCGGAACGGATTGTCCTGAAAGTATTTACTGAGCTCCTGCGCGCCCGGGTTGCGGTCCCACTGCGGTCCATGCTGGGCTAACGTGCTGGTATCGCCGCCGTCGACAGTCATGACGTGAATCGGATTGTGCCGGAACTGAAACGCGCCCTGCGGGCCCGCTGACCCGAAGTCCACCCCGAGCGGAAAGACCTTACCGTGCTTGACCAAACTCGCTGCTTCGGCGATCTTCTCCGCGGTGATGAAGTTCAGGGTGCCCAACTCGTCGGTATCTCCCCACCGGCCCCAGTTGCTGACCTCGCGTGCGGCGCGCCGAAATTCGGTCAGGCCGGCCACGATGCGGCTCCTCCCTCGAGTTCGCCGGCGATCGCGGCACCCACGGTTCCGCCGTCGACCCAGATGATCTGTCCCGAAACGTAGCTGGCGGCGCGGCTATTCAAGAACACCAGAACCGCGGCTTGTTCGTCGGGCTCGGCGACTCGGCCCAGCGGCTTGGGGATATCGTCGAGATAATCCTGACCGTAGGCGGTCCGCAGTTGGTCGAGAATCGGTGTTTCGGTCACCCCGGGGCCGGTGCAGTTGATCCGGATGCCCCGGGCGCCGAGGGCAGTGGCACATTTCATGGTGTAGAGAATGATCGCTTCTTTCGACAACCGGTAGCCCCCACCGGTCAGCGCGTCGGGGTGGCGGCGGCACCACTCGATGCCCTCGGCCATCGTCGCGGTGTGCAGCAGCCCGGCCGTTGTCTGGTGACGATCCCGGTAGCCGGCGGCCGCCAGCGAGGACACACTCACCACCGACGACCCGGCGGGCATCTTGGGAATCACCGCCTCGGTGAGATGCCGCAGGCCCAGAAAGTTGACCGTCACGACGAGCAGCGGATCGCCGATCCCGG
Source organism: Mycobacterium sp. NGS51 (assembly GCF_059812525.1). Taxonomy (NCBI): domain Bacteria; kingdom Bacillati; phylum Actinomycetota; class Actinomycetes; order Mycobacteriales; family Mycobacteriaceae; genus Mycobacterium; species Mycobacterium sp. NGS51. Next base: position 346,457 of record NZ_JCALCV010000001.1, on the reverse strand, counting down.
AGGACACACCGGCGACATTGAACAGCGCATCCACCTGCCCGCCAACGGCTGCCACCGCACGATCGATCGACCCGGCGTCAGTCAGGTCAACCTGGTGAAACTCGTCGATTGCAACGGCCGGTCTCGCACGGTCCAGACCGACGACCTCGGCCCCGAGTTCGGTGAGTTGGGCCACCACCTGCGCACCGATGCCCGAAGCACATCCGGTCACGACCGCCCGGCGGCCGTCGTAGCGCCACAGTTGCTCGATCACGAACCTTGTTCTTTGGCACGCTGCGCCGCTTGGACGCGGCCCTCGTTGATCTCGGCCATGGCTTCGGGGATCTCGCTGGCGGTGAACTTCCCTCCCCGGCCGGTGGGCAGCCCGCCGAAGGAGTAGCTTTCGTCGAACTCCGGTGCGGTCGAGGCCGTGCGGCGCCCCTCGATCTTTTCGACGACCGGCGCTAACCGCTTGGCCTTCTCGGCCACCGCTTTGGCATCACGCTCGATGAATTCCGGCAGTACTTCTTTGCCCATGATCTCGATGGATTCCATCGTGCCCTCGTGGCTGCGCGGATTGAGCAGCAGGATGATCTCGTCGACGCCGCTGTCCTCGTAGCCCCGCAGGAACTCTCGCACGGTGGCCGGTGAGCCGATCGCGCCGCGGCCGGGTCCGTAGGCCAGCGTCGGGTCTTTCTCGCATTCTTCGAGATACCGCTTCCAGACGCCGGTGCGTCCGGGGGTGTGCACACCGGTCATGTAGTAGTGCATGATCCCGAACGAGAAGAAGCCGCCGCCCATTCCGAGTCGGTCAAGGGCCTGCTCGTCGGTCTTGGCCACCATCATCGACAGGTCGCCCCCGATGGCCAGGATGTTCGGGTTGATCTGCGGAGTGACCGGAACGCCGCTTTCCTCGAGTTCCTTGTAGTAGCCGTTCACCCGCTCGGTCAGCGGCCCCGGCCCGGTGTAGGCGAAACTGAGTGCGCCGATGCATTTTTGGGCCGCCATTTGGACGGATGCCGGCCTTGTGCAGGCTACCCACACCGGCGGGTGTGGCTTTTGGGCCGGTTTGGGGATGACATTGCGGGCCGGCATCTCGATGTGCCGGCCTTTGAATCCTGTGAACGGCTCCTCGATCATGCAGCGGATCGCCACCTCGAGTGCCTCTTCCCACTGCGCGCGCTTGTCGGCGGGATCGATGCCGAAGCCGCCGAGTTCGCCGACCGACGACGACTCGCCGGTGCCGAACTCGACCCGACCGCTGGAGATCAGATCGAGGGTGGCGATGCGTTCGGCGACCCGGGCCGGATGGTTGACGACCGGCGGCAGGTGCATGATGCCGAAGCCCAGGCGAATGTCCTTGGTGCGCTGGCTAGCCGCGGCCAAGAACATCTCGGGCGCGGTGGAATGGCAGTACTCCTCCAGGAAGTGGTGCTCGGTCAGCCAGACCGTGGAGAAGCCGGCCTTGTCGGCCGCCTCCACCTCGTCGAGGCAGTCCTGCAGCAGGATCCGCTCGTCGTCGGGCTGCCACGGGCGGGGCAGGGCGAATTCGTAGAACAGCGAGATCTTCACTGGTTACCTCCGATAAGTGATGAGCTTTGGCTGACAAGGTGTTTGGCGGCAACGTAGCCGAATGTCATGGCCGGGCCGATGGTCGCGCCGGCACCGGCATAGCTGCGTCCCATGACGGGTGCTGCGGTGTTGCCGACCGCATAGAGACCACCCACCACGGTGTCGTCGTCGCGAAGCACCCGGGCGCACTGGTCGGTGCGCAGTCCGCCCGACGTGCCGAGGTCACCGAGAATGACCTGGAAGGCGTAATAGGGCGGTTTGCCCAGTGGATACAGGTTGGGGTTGGTCAGGGTGGGATCTCCGTAATAGTTGTCGTAAACGCTGTCACCTCTGTTGAAGTCGTCGTCATGACCGTCCCGGGCCAGCTGGTTGAAACGCGTTGCGGTGTGGCGTAGTTGATCGGGCGGGACCCCGATCTGGGCGGCGAGCTCATCCCAGCTGTCCGCGGCTTTGACCACACCCGACGTCAGCCAGGCCTTCGGCACCTTGCGTCCGGTAGGTACCGGGGCGCCCGGAATCTTGGGTAGCGGCAGATGCCCGGCGACAACGTAACGGTTCCAGGACCGGTGGTCGGTGATCAGCCAGCACGGGATGTGGGTGACCCCGGATTTCTGCCCGTCGAGCATGGCGTGACCGAAATCCATGTACGGCGCCGCTTCGTTGATGAAACGCTTCCCCGCACCGTTGACGATGAACTGCGCCGGCATCATGCGCTCGTTGAGCATGAACTGCAGTCGGCCGTCGGGCCATTGGATGGCAGGGAACCACCAGGCTTCGTCGAGCAGCTCGGTGGCGCCGCCCACCTGTTGACCGGCACGGATACCGTCACCAGTGGCCGCGGGGTTACCGAAGCTCCAATCACGGTCGACGACGGGTTGGTGCTCTTTACGCCAGGCCAGATCGTGGTCGAATCCACCGGTGGCCAGAATGACTCCCCGGCGGGCGTGGATCTGCTGCGATACCCCGTCTTTGACGACGACGGCGCCGATGACCGATCCGTCATTGCCGATGAGCAATTGTGTCATCGGCGAGTCCAGCCACAGCGGGATGCCGTGGTCTTTCAGCGCCAGCCGCAGCCGTGCCGCCAGCGATTGACCGATGGCCGCGATGCGGTCGCCGAGAATCCGCGCCCGGATCATCCGCCATACCAGCTTCACTAGGACGGCCTTGCCCGCCCAGGATTGGCGCACCTGATAAAACGATCGAAGCTCCTTGGGGCCCAGCCAAATTCCCTTAGGCGCCAGCGCCAAAGGTTGCAGCAGGTTTTGCTCCTCTTCGGCCAACTCGCGCAGGTCGATGGGAGGCACGTTGATCGTGCTGCCGAGTTCGGAGCCGCCGGGCAATTCCGGGTAGTAGTCGGCATAGCCGGGCTTCCACACAAACTCAAACCATGGGCTAAGTTGCTCGAGAAACGCCATCATCTCCGGCGCGGAGTCGACGTACTGCCGGATCCGCGCATCGCTGACCAACCCTCCGGTGATGCGCTGCAGATACTCGACAACAGCGTCGCGAGGCGGTGCGTAACCTTCCCGGCGTTGCGCCGGCGCGCCCGGCACCCAGATTCCGCCACCCGAGAGCGCCGTGGAACCACCGAAGTGGTGCGACTTCTCGACGACCAGAGTGTCCAGCCCCGAAGCATGAGCCGTCAGGGCGGCGGTCATTCCGCCGCCGCCGGAGCCGACGACCAGCACGTCGACCGTGTGCTCGACAGTGTTCGTCATGTCGATACCGCCGTGCGGATGGCGAACCCGGCGATAAGTTCGGCGGCTGCTTTGTAATAGCGGACCTCGGTCTGGTAGGGACCGGCCGCCGCCAGTGCAGCGAAAGCCGCTACCCAGGTGCGGATCTCGTGCGCGGAGTTGCCGCCTTCATGGGCGATGAACGAGTTGGACCACTCATCGAGATCGGCAAGCTGTCCGGAGTCGACGATCTCGAGGAATCGGTGATCCCAGGCCGGGTTGATCGGTTGACGATCGCTGCGTCCTTCGGCCAGCTCCTGCGCCGCCTCAATTACCGCGGTCTGACGGGCCTGACGCTGCTCGGAGGTCATCGGTTTGCCGTGCACGATTCGTTCCGCCATTTTCGGAGTTGCGCTCGCCAAGGTCGCTATCGGCGGATCATGGGAAAGCCCACCGGATCCCACCACCAGCACCCGCTTATCCAGCGTGGCCAAATGGTGGCCGACCGCGGTTCCCAGCGCTCGGGAACGCTGAAGCGGGCCGAGCGGTGTGGCGACCGAGTTGATGAAGATCGGCACTACCTGGGGCGCGGTCGCGTCGCCGAACAGTTTCTCCAGGGGTTGGACGGTCCCGTGGTCGACGGCCATACTCGCCGAAATCGCGAGGTCGACGCCCGCATCGAGTACCGCTTTGGCGCAGGCGAGCGCGATCGCGTCGGGAACGTTGAGTGGTCCGGCGTGGGTGCCGTAGTCGCCGACACCCGCTGCGCCGGTGGCGATGCAGAACGGCGGCATCAGCTTGTAGAAGAATCCGTTGTAGTGGTCGGGCGCGAAGATGATGACGAGTTCGGGGTCGAACTCGCGCACGAAATTCTGGGCCTGCGCCACCGCACTGTCGATGTCATCAATGAGGTCCTTGGGCGGCCCCGGCAGATTCAGTAGCGGGCTGTGGGACATACAGCACAGGGCTATGGGCACTTCGAGAATCACCCCCTCCCGGAGTCAAGGTGAGGACGTCGAAGAGTGCCGCGCTCAGTTCCGGTGCGAGCTGTGCGATTCCGGCGGCAGCGATGCAACGGTCGGGACGCAGGAACAATACAGATTCCTGGTGGGCATCGAACCAGATTTTCAGATCGCCGTCGCGATCGCCGACAACCACCACGTCGGGATCGTCGTGACCGGTCCACTGCAGCTGAGGCAGTGGACGCGCCGCTATAAATTTCGCGCCGAGCGCCTTCCAGCTCGCAAACGCCTGCTCCCCCAGGATCTCCCGCGGATTGTTGTTCCAGGCCAGCACCGCGAAGTTGGCGCCCAGCACGTCGTCGAGCATGACGTTGCACCGTTGACGGGTATCTACCCGCGGTTGGACGAACAAAGTGCCGACCGGCGAGTCTTCGCGGCGAGGTTCGGAATGCACCACCGCCCCGTGCTCGTAGCGCGGCATCGGCTTGAACCGCATCTCCAGCACATACCGCTTGAGCGAGGGCACAATTGAGGCTGACCGCACCATGAGGTCGCGAATGGCGGCGACCCTTCGGTTAGTCGGGGAGATGACCCGGCCCACCATGGTGGACAGGTCGATCATGGCCCGGGCATGCTTACGCCGTTCGACGTCGTAGGTGTCGAGCAACGCGTCGTCGGCTTGGCCGGTCACCACCGCGGCAAGCTTCCAACCCAGGTTCGCCGCGTCCCGGATACCGCTGTTGTAGCCCTGCCCTTGCCACACCGGCATCAAGTGTGCGGCGTCGCCGGCAAGAAGCAGCCGACCACGACGGAACGCACCCGCGATCCGGGAGTGATGGGTGTACACCCGCCGCCGGATCACCTCGACCCGGTCGGGATACGGCACGAACGGGGCAAGCATGCGCACCAGGAAATTGGGGTCCTGCGCCTGCTCATCGGATTCGTCGGCGTGAATCATGAATTCGAACCGGCGGATTCCGTGCGCGATAGAGATCGACGCATAGGGCCTCTCGGGGTCGGCGCCGACTTCACTGTTGGGATGACCGAGTGGATCATTCGCCAAGTCGACGACCAGCCATCGGGTCGGCGAGGTCGTGCCGTCGAAGGACACGCCCATCAGCCGGCGGGCGGTGCTGCGCCCGCCGTCGCAGCCGACGACATAGCGCGCCTGCACGCTCGACGGATCGCCGTCGCCACCGAACTCGACTGTCACGGCGTCCGGTGCTTCCGCGTATGAAGTCATCGGGCGATTCCAGCACACCTCGACGTGCTCGAATCTGTCCAGACCGCGCAGTAATTCGGCATCAACCAGTGGCTGCACGAAGCCGTTGCGCTTGGGCCAGCCGAACCGGGCATCGGCGGGGGCCATCTCGGCCAGCACTCGGCGCTTGGCGTCGACGAATCGCAGAATTTGGTTCGGCACGGTGTGGGGCAGGATCGCCTCGACGAGGCCGATGGTCTGGAAGGTCCGCAGGGCCTCGTCATCGAGGCCCACCCCGCGCGGATAGTCGATCAACGTTTCTCGCTCGTCGACCACCATGGTGCGAACACCGTGCAGGCCAAGGATATTGGCTAACGTCAGGCCGACTGGGCCCGCCCCGACCACGACGACGTCGAGATCCGTTGTCACGTCAACGGCCCAGCAAGAAGTCGAGATGCAACCGATTGAACGTCTTGGCGTCCTCATACTGCGGCCAATGCCCGCAACCGCCCATCACCTCGAAGCGCGCACCGGGAATCATCGACGCGATGCGGCGGCCCTCGCTGACATCGGCGGTGGGGTCATCGCTGGTCCACAACACCAAGGTGGGCGCGGTGATCCGCCCGTACTCCGCCGGCCCCAACAAGTTGCGCGCCCGGATCTCGGGGTCTTGCAGCGCCATGATGTCGCGCATCGCGGCGACGAAACCCGGCTGCCGGTATACCCGCTGCCGACTGGCGACCAAGTCGTCGTAGCCCTTCGACTTGTCGGCCATCAACCACTTGATCCGGGCCTGCACGGTCTCCCAGGTCGGGTTTTCTGCCGCCGCCATCGACAGCGTGATAATGCGTTGCATCACTTCGGGATCGGCCTGCGAACCGCCGGCGGTGTTCAGCACGAGCCGGTCGACTTTGTCGGGGTGATCGGCAGCGGCGCGCGCGACCACCCAACCGCCGAGCGACTCGCCCGACAGGCTGGCCCGCTCGGCCCCGATGGTGCGCAAAAACGCCAGCAAATGTTCGACGTAGTGGCTGATCTCGAGCGGATGACCGGGCTTGTCGGTGTAGCCGTGCCCCAGCATGTCGATGGACCACGTCCAGAAATGCTCGGCATGTGCTTCCAGATTGCGGACGTATGCCTCGGCGTGGCCGCCTGATCCGTGCAACAGCACGAGCACCGGTTTGCCCGGATCGCCGGTGCGCAGGTAGCGGGTGCGAACGCCCTCGACGTCCAGGTAGCCCTGCTCGAACGGGACACCCTGGAGGTCAGTCCAGACGCTCTCGTACTCGCCCACCTGGTTCCCTTCTCCGGAAATTCAGCTCTCGTCGAGCGCAACCTTGTGTGCTAAAATCGCACGGTGATGTGCACTATATATAGAGCATCACTCGCCGCCGGTGGTCTGTCAAGGGAAGCGCCGCGGTCGTGAACGGGTCACAGACGCTGGCCAGAGGGCTCAACGCCCTGCAACTGGTCGCGGGGGCGCCTTCGGGCCTGAACGTGCAACAGGTCGCCGACGGCCTCGGGGTGCACCGGACGATTGCCTATCGCCTGCTCGGCACGCTGGCTGAGTTCAGGTTGATCGCCAAGGGCGACGATGGCCGCTACCGCCCGGCCGCGAACCTTGCCGTGCTGGGGGCCTCGTTCGATCGCAATCTGCGCCAGCTCAGCGTGCCGATTCTGCGGGCGTTGGCCGACGACCTCGGCACCACCGTGTCATTGCTGGTGGCCGAGGGCGATCAGCAGGTGGCGATCGCGGTGATCGTGCCCACCCAGGTTCCCTATCAGCTGGCGTTTCACGAGGGCAGTCGGTACCCGTTGGACCGGGGTGCGGCCGGGATCGCGCTATTGGCGAGCATGCCGGCGCGGCCGGCAGAACGCGATCTGGTCGCCGAGGCGCGGACACGTGGCTGGGTAATCACCCACGGCGAAATCGAGCCCAACACTTATGGTTTGGCCGTGCCGGTGCACCGGGAAGCACCCTCACCACCGACGTGTATCAACTTGATCTCACACCGGGAAGACGTCGTCATGGGCGGACAGGACGCCGTCATCAAGGCGGCCAAGCAATTGTCGGAAATCCTCAGCTGAAAGGACGTACACCCATGCCTTCTTGGGACCATGAAGTCGACGTCGTCGTGCTCGGCAGCGGCGGCGCCGGCCTCACGGCCGCCCTGACGGCAGCCGCCAACGGTGCGTCGGTGGCGGTCTACGAAAAGGCCGCGACCGTGGGTGGCACCACCGCGGTGTCCGGCGGCGTGGTATGGATTCCGGCGCATCGTCGTTGTCCCGACGAAGAATTGACGATCGCCGACGCGTTGCGCTATCTGCAGGCGCAGTCGCTCGGTTCGATGGACGAGGCGCTGGTCGACACATTCGTCCGGACCGGCCCGGCCATGCTCGACTTCGTCGAGGCGCACAGCGGTCTGCGCTTCGAAATCGCCACCGGCTTCCCCGATTACAAACCCGAGCTTCCTGGCGGGCGGCCCACCGGAGGCCGGTCGCTGAGCGCTGCACCCTTCGATCTGAGCCGGCTCGGCCAGTGGCGCGACCGGATCACTTCGTTTCCCGCTGACTGGTCCAACGTCGGATTTGACGCCGAGACCCGGGCGCGGCTGCACGCGGAGGTCGATGAGACCACATCGGAGCTGTGCGTGGCCGGCACCGCGCTGATTGCCGGGCTACTCAAGGGATTACTCGACCTGGGCGTGACACCGCAGACCAACGCGCGTGCCGAGGAGCTGGTGGCCGACGACAACGGGATTACCGGCGTCCGGGTCGTCTGCGCCGGGCAACGGCTGACCGTGCGAGCCCGTCGCGGCGTCATCCTGGGCACCGGCGGCTTCGAGTGGAACACGACATTGGTCCACGCGTTTCTGCGCGGGCCGATGCACGGAGCGGTCTCACCGCCCAACAACACCGGTGACGGCTTGCGGATGGCGATGGCGCACGGGGCCGATTTGGCCAACATGGGCGAAGCGTGGTGGGTACCCATCGTGCAGATCCCCGGCGACACGATCGACGGCGAACAACGCAGCCGCAGTGTCCGCCTGGAGCGGACCCGACCGCGCAGCATCATCGTCAACCGCGCCGGACGGCGATTCGTCAACGAGGCGTGCGACTACAACTCGATGGCCGGAGCCTTTCACTACCTCGACCCCCGCGACGGGTACGTCAACGATCCGGCGTGGATGGTGTTCGATTCGCTGCACCTGAAACGCTATGGGTTTCTGGGCGTCGCCCCCGGGGACCCGGTGCCGGACTGGTTCTGCGCGTCACCGGATTTGGCTGAACTGGGCGCCAAGACCGGTATCGATTCCGACGGGCTGGCCCGCACGGTCGCAGCGTGGAACCGTAATGTGGCCGCCGGACACGATCCCGACTACGGCCGCGGATCGAGCGCGTACGACGGATATTGGGGTGACGAGCGAGCGACGACGCTGGCCGAGAAGACGCTCGGGCCAGTCGATAACGCTCCGTACTACGCGGTGCCGGTATCAGTGGGTGCGATGGGGACCAAGGGCGGACCGCGCACCGACGGCGACGGTCGCGTCCTGCACGTCAACGGCGAGCCGATACCGGGGCTGTTCGCCGCCGGCAACGCGATGGCGGGTGTGACCGGCCGGGCTTACGGCGGTGCCGGCGGAACCATCGGACCGGCAATGGTTTTCGCATTCCGCGCCGCGCACGCCGCCGCAACCGGTCGTTCGGTCGACGCCTGAAGCGTTCTGCCGCCGAACACAACATTTCCCCGAAACCACCGATCAGCACCGCGCGGATGGTTCGATAGCTCCATCAACCGAGTCGCTAGTGATCGAGGTGGGCAATGAGGCGACTCAACGGCATGGACGCCATGTTGCTGTACACCGAAACCTCCAGCTTGCACACCCACACGCTGAAGGTCGGAATCATCGACGCCACCGACTTCGACGGTGAGTTCAGCTTCGAGGTGGTTCGGCAGACCTTTGAGCGCCGCCTGCACCTGCTGGACCCACTGCGCTTCAAGCTCGTCGATATTCCCTGGCGGCTACACCACCCGATGTGGCTGGAGAACTGCGAGGTTGATCTCGATTACCACTTGCGTCGGGTGCGGGTTCCGCAGCCCGGCGGTCGACGAGAGCTTGACCAGGTGATGGGCGAGATCGCCAGCACGCCGCTGGACCGTAGCCGACCGCTGTGGGAGTTCTACTTAGCCGAGGGCCTGAGCGACGAGCGCTTCGCGCTGATCGGCAAGGTGCACCATGTGCTCGCCGACGGGGTTGCCTCAGCGAACCTGCTAGCGCTGCTGATGGATCTGAAGGAAGCGGCCGGCGACGAACATACCGACTACGAACGCTGCGCCCCGCCCACCAGGACCGAGCTGTTGCGGGCCGCTGGACGCGATCACATGCGGCAGGTTGCCGCGCTGCCGCGGCTGGTTACCGACGCCGCCCGTGGCATCTCCCGTGTCCGGCGGCGCTCACGGCATCGCGGCGAACACCCCGATCTGGCCGAGAATTTCAAAGCGCCGCCGACTTTTCTCAACCATGTCGTCTCGCCAGTGCGCACGTTCGCCACCGCTGTCCTGTCGCTGGCCGAGGTCAAGGAGACTGCCAAACACCTCGGCGTGACGTTCAACGACATCGTCCTGGCAATCGCGGCGGGCGGGCTGCGAGAGCTGTTGCTGCGCTACGACGGCAGGTCTGACCGCCCGATCATCGCCTCGGTGCCGGTCAGCACGGACAGATCACCAGACCGGATCTCCGGTAACGAAATCAGCGGACTGTCGGTGTCGTTGCCGGTGCACGTCGACGATCCACTCGAGCAGGTTCGTCTGGTCTCGGTGTCCACGACTATCGCCAAGGAAGATCACGATCTGCTCGGCCCACAGCTGCAGGGCCGACTGATGGCGTATCTGCCGCCGCCGTTGACCCCGGCCCTTTTTCGATTGTCGTCCAAGCGGGCAGCACAGAACAGGGCAATGAACGTTGCGGTCTCCAATGTGCCCGGGCCGCGGGAACGCGGCACGATCGGAGGCGCTCCGGTCACCGAAATCTATTCGGTGGGAATCCTTTCCGCGGGCGCCGCGGTCAATATCACGGTCTGGAGTTACGCCGACCAGGTCGACATCTCGGTACTCTCCGATGATCGGACCCTCAACGACGTCCACGAAGCCACCGACGCGATGATTCATGCGTTCGGTGAAATCCGGCGGGCCGCAGGCTTTTCCGGCGAGCCAGCCAGGGTCGAAACCGCGATGGCACCGGCAACCGCCAACGGCTAGCCGCTTCACCCGAGCACGGGGAAACGGCGTTGCTGCGCGAGCCGGTCGAGAGCGGCCTGCATCACCGAACGCACATGCGCGTCGACCTCGGCGATATCCGGCTCCGGCCCGAACCGGACCGCGACGTCGATGGGCTCCAGCACCTCGGTGACGATCTTGCTGGGCAGCGGCAGGTTGGGCGGGAAGATCACACTGAGTCCGAACGGGACACCGAAGCTGACCGGCAGGATCTTCATTCGCGCCCGATACAGTCCCAGCAGTTTGGCTATCCGGTCACCGCGCAGCAGAAACAGTTGACTCTCCTGGGCGCCGATGGAGACCATCGGCACGATGGGGACGCCGGTCTCGATGGCGGTCCGCACGTATCCGGTGCGGCCCTGGAAGTCGATGATGTTGGCGCTCAGCGTTGGCCGGTACGAGTCGTAGTCGCCACCGGGAAAGACCAGCACCACACCACCGGACCGCAGTGCCTGGGCGGCGTTTTCGCGGTCTGCGTGGATGACGCCGGCCCGGATCAGCCATTGGGCTAGCGGCCCGATGAACAAGCCGTAGTGGCCCAGTGTGTAGACCGGCCGGTCGTATCCGAATTTGTGGTAGAAGGCGGGCGCGAAGATCAGTACGTCGGGGGTGAGCATGCCGCCGGAGTGATTGGAGACCACCAATGCACCGCCGGCGGCGGGAAACGACTCCAAGCCGTGTACTTTCGCCCGGAACCAACGCTTGACGACCGGACCGATCGTGTTCGTGAGCTGTCGGGTGAGGCCCGGGTCCCACTTGGTGATGTCCGGTTTGCCGTTACCGCTCACGAACTCCCCTGTCCTGCACCGGCCTGGATCGGCGTTTACCTGCGGATATGCTACTCTCCATATTCGAGAATGTCATAATCCATCGTCGTTCAGCTGAGGAGGCGCATGCCTGCGACCGTCCTGGTGACCGGGGGGTTCGGGCTCGTCGGGTCGGCGACCGTGCGGCGGCTGGCCGCCGGTGGCAGACAGGTGGTGGCCGCCGACCTCGGCACCCCCGCCAATCACAAGGCGGCGCGAGCGCTGCCGGCGGGCGTGGAGACCCGGTGGGCAGACCTGACCGACCCTGCCGCGGTGGACCGACTGGTCGCTGAGACCGCGCCCGCGGCAATCGTGCATCTGGCCGCCGTCATCCCGCCGCAGATCTACTCCAACGCCAAGCTGGCCCGCAAGGTCAACGTCGACGCCACTGAGACGTTGGTGCGTGCCGCCGAAGCACAACGGATCCCGCCGCGTTTCGTGGAGGCCTCCAGCAATGCGGTGTATGGCGCGCGTAACCCACACCGGGTGACGGCTCCCGTTCGGGCGGACACCCCACCCAAGCCATCCGATGTGTATGGGCAACACAAGCTCGAGGCCGAAGAACTCGTGCGCTCGTCGAAGCTCGACTGGGTGGTGCTGCGGCTCGGCGGTGTGTTCAGCGCCGACCCCACCGCGATGCCGTTCAGTTCCGACGCGCTGTACTTTGAAAGCTTGCTGCCGACCGACGGACGGCTGCACGGCGTCGATGTCCGCGACGTCGCGGCCGCGTTCGCGGCGGCAACCACCGCAGACGTCGTGGGTGAGATCCTGCTGATCGCCGGCGACGACTCCCACCGGTTACGGCAAGGCGAGGTCGGGCCGACCCTGGCCGCCGCCCGCGGCATGGCCGGAGTGCTACCCGCCGGCAGGCCCGGCGATCCGGACAGCGACACCGACTGGTTCGTCACCGACTGGATGGACAGCACCCGGGCGCAGCAGGCCTTGAATTTCCAACATCATTCGTGGCCCGACATGGTCGCCGAGATGCGGGCACAGGCCGGCTGGACGCGCTACCCGATGCGACTCTTGACGCCGGTGGCGCGGCAGATTTTGACCCGGCGCGCGGCCTACCGGCGTGCCCCCGGTCGCTACGCCGATCCCTGGGGAGCGATCCGCGCCAGGCTCGGAGACCCGCGGCCCGACACGCCGTTCACTCGGCGGACGTCTCCATGAATCGGCGGGTCAGCCGAAGCAGCTGCGAGCGCAGGGCCTCGTCGTCGACGTCCGCCACGAGTGGATGCATGACGCCGACGGCGATGGCGCCGGACAGCATCGCCGCCGTCACTCGTGCGTCGTCGCCGGCATCGCCGACAAGGACGCCGTAGAGCCGCTGGATGAATTGCTGGAACGGCTGATGTTGGGCGAGCAGCCGGACGATGACGGGATCGAATTGCAGCGTGCTCGCCACGCCGCGGCGCTTGACGGCAAGTTCGATCACGCCATCGAGCAGCAACTCGCGCGCCCGCAGCTGGGACTGCTCGGCTTCGGCGGCCTCCAGAGCTTCCTCCAGCCCGCCCAGCTCACGTTCGGTGAGCGCGATGACGATCTCGTCCTTGGTTTTGAACTGGTGGTAGACAGCGGCTTTCGTCACGCCGATGGCGTCGGCGATCATCTGCAACGACGTTCCGCCGACCCCGTTTTCGGCGATCAGGCCCAGCGCGGCATCCAGAATGCGGGTCTGGGCGGCGCTGCGCCGGATGGATCGCAGTCGCGTGTCGGCCTCGGTGGACACCACCCGGCCAGCGTAGCCGATCGGCTATTGACCGTGGCCTAGCCGATCGGCTAGGTTCGGCGAGCAGACCCAAACTCCCTTCGGATACCGGAAGGTGTGATGTCGACTCTCGCCGAGGAGCAGGATGTCCGACCGACGGTGAGCGTGCGCGGACAGTTGATCTGTTTGTGGATGACGCCGGTCGTCGCCGTGGTTTTGTTGATCGCGTTTCTCGCGTTCCCGGGCTTCTTTCCGCCGATGTCGCCTCGAATGACCGCCGACCAGGTGGCCGACTTCTACGCGCACAACACCACGATGATCCGCTTCAGCATGATCACCTACAACTTGTTCGGCATCATGTTGATCCCGATGTTCGCGCTGATCGTCGTGCAGATGAAACGGATGGCGACACCCAACCAAGTGCTCGCCTACTGCTACTTGACCGCGGCCGTCAGCGGCGCAACGTTATTCGCGCTCGCCGACATCTTCTGGCTGGTGGCCGCCTACCGGCCCGAGCGGAATCCGCAGTTGATCCAACTACTCAACGATTTGGCCTGGATCACGTTCATTGCACCGGTCGGCATGCTGGTGGTCCAGAATCTCTGCCTTGCGGTGGCCGTCTACCTCGACGCGCGGCCCCGGCCGATTTTCCCGCGCTGGGTCGGCGCATTCAGCCTGGCGACGGCAGCGGCGATGACACCGGCCGCGTGTGCAGCCGTAGTTCGAAGCGGACCGTTGGCCTGGGACGGGGTGGTGTCGTTCTGGCTGCGCATCGGTGCCTTCGCGTTGAATGTCGCGGTGATGTTCGTCGTGCTGCGTACGGCGATCAAGCAACAAGCTGCCGACGGAGTCGCAGCGGAATGACCCGCAGCGCAACGGCTTCAGCGGGGGCGATTGCCGCCGGAGATGGCGAGCGCCACCGGCCGAGGACCAAAACCGATCTGCTGATCTGCTATTGGGTTGTCCCGGCCTTTTACAGCATGTTCGGCCTGATCTTCGTCGTGCTAACCCGAGTGATGCCGCCGCCGCGTCCCGACGTCAACGCCGACCAGATGGTCGCGTTCGTGCATCAGCATGCGTTGACCATCCAGATCGGCTTTGCGCTGTTGATGGTCATCATCGGCTTCGCCGGCGTGACCAATGGCATTGTCGTGTACGAGATCAAGCGGATGTCGGTCAGCCCGGTATTCGCTTATGCGTATCTGGGCGCACTGGCAGTCGGCGCGATACCGGGATGCCTGATGGCCGCAATATCGTTCCTCACGGCTGCGTTTCGACCCGACCGCGACCCGGAGATCGTCGCGCTGATGTATGACCTGACATTCTTGTCCTTCGTCGGATCGCTGGGGTGTTTTTCCACCGGATATCTGGTGTTCGCGATCGCCATCCTGTTGGACAAGAACCAGGTCTTTCCCAAATGGCTGGGTTACATATCGATTTGGCAGATCGTCACCGAGTTGCTTGCGGCCCCGGTATTCATCTTCAGATCCGGACCACTGGCCTGGAACGGTTCGATCAGTTTCTGGATGGGCACCGCGATCTTCGGGTTCTGGCAGGTATGCGTGATCGTACTGTTGAAGGTGGCGGTCGACCGCCAGCCGCTCGGTCAGCGGGTGCAGGATTAGGGGGGCTGGGCCGATGACAGACACCCGCTCAGATGTCGGCTGCAAGCCGCAGGCACATGTACCCGGCGATGGCAGCATGTGGGTGTTCGTGCTGGGCGACCTCATCATCTTCGGCGCCTACTTCGTCATCTTCATGGTCTACCGCGCGCAGCAGCGTGCTCTTTTTCTGGAATCCCAAGAGCATCTGAGTCTCAACATCGGGGTCGTCAACACGTTGGTGCTCATCGCCAGCTCGTGGTTCGTCGCGCGTGGCGTGCAGGCGGCCCGTTCGGCGGATCACACCGGCGCGGTGCGGCTGCTGTACTGCGGCGGTGGTTGCGGTGTCCTGTTCATGGTGATCAAGGCCTACGAGTGGTACTCGAAAATCAGTCAGGGACTGACCTTTCCACGCAACGACTTCTTCATGTTCTACTACCTGCTCACCGGCGTGCACCTGTTCCACGTGCTGCTCGGGCTGGTGATACTGGGGGTCGTCGTCGTCGATCAGCGCAATCCCACACTGCGGCGGGTGAGCATGGCCGAAGCGGGCGCCACCTATTGGCACATGGTGGACCTGCTGTGGATTGTCATCTTCGCGCTGCTGTACGTGATGCGATGACCACGACTGCGCGGCTCACCGGCGTGTGGCTAGTTCTGTCGGCGATTACCGTCGTCACCTGGTGGCTCGGGCCGGCGCACGCCCAGGGGACGCCGACGGCCAGCGTCCCGATCACGATCGCGGTCTTGGCCCTGGCATTGGTCAAGGCGCATCTGATCATTGCGAACTTCATGGAAGTGCGCACCGCCCCGCGGTGGTTGCGGCTAGGCAGCGATGCGTGGCTCGTGGCGCTCTGGGGCGCCATCGTGGCGATCTACCTCTGGTGAACAGCTGCCCCCTCGCCGCGAGGCGGCGCGACGTCAGAGCACACCACGTTCAGGACAGCAGTCCTTCCGCCGCGGAGTAGGGATCGCTGCGGCCGTCGGCAACCGACTCCGCGAGCCGGTCGAGATCCGGATGCATGCGCAATCGGGTTTGCGCCAGCGACAGGATCTGCGCCCGGGCGCGGGCCAACCGGCGAGCGTGGCTGTCGCTGCGGTGATGGGCGTCGATCGCCTCCATCAGTTCCGTCAGGCCTTCACCCTTCGCGGCGACGAAACTGAGGATCGGCGCCTTGGTCTCGGCGCGCAGATCGCGAATCGTCTGCTCGGCGCCCTCCCGATCGGCCTTGTTGACGACCACGATGTCGGCGACTTCCAACAGGCCGGCCTTGGCGGCCTGCACCGCGTCGCCGGCTCCCGGGTTGAGGATGACGATCGTGGGGTCGGCGACCGCAGCGATTTCGATCTCGGACTGCCCCACGCCGACGGTTTCCAGCAGCACCACGTCGTACGCCAGTGCGCCGAGCAACCGGATGGCCGCGGGAACAGCGGCGGCCAGTCCGCCCAGATGGCCGCGGGTGGCCAGCGAACGAATCAACACCTCGGAGTCGTTGATATGGCGGGTCATTCGAATGCGGTCACCGAGCAATGCACCACCGCTGAATGGAGAGGACGGGTCGACGGCCAGCACTGCCACCCGCAACCCCCGCTCGCGATAGCCCCCGACGAGAACCGCGATCGTCGTCGACTTGCCCGCCCCCGGCGGCCCGGTAATCCCGACGACGTGCACCGCCGAAGGGTCGAGGCTATCCAGCACCTCGGAACGGCGCTCACCCTCGACCAAGCTGAGTAGTCGCCCGGCCGCGCGGGGCGACCCGTTGCGCGCGGCGGCGATCAACTCGGCAATGTTCATCTCCAGGATTTTATGGCGCCGGCACCTCGATGACCGTGGCGGAACCCATCCCACCGCCCGCGCACATCGCGGCGACTCCGAAACCGCCGCCGCGCCGGCGCAATTCGTGCACCAGCGTTACGAGCATCCGGGCCCCGGTGGCCGCGACCGGATGCCCTAACGAGCAGCCGCTGCCGCTGACGTTGACCCGGTCGGGGTCCAGATCGAGCAGTTTGATGGTGGCCACGCACATCGACGCGAATGCCTCGTTGATTTCGAACAGGTCCACGTCGGATAACGAAAGATGTGCGCGGGCAAGAGCCTTGGGGATGGCCTCGACCGGCGCCAGGCCGGTGGCAGCGGGATCGACACCGACCGATGCCCAGGCGCGGACGGTCGCGAGCGCAGGTAGACCCAGCCGGTCGCTTGCGATGGTCAGCACAGCCGCGCCGTCGTTGGCACCGCAGGCATTGCCGGCCGTGATCGAGAAGCCCTCGATCTCGGGGTGCAGCGGCTTGAGCGCGGCCAGCTTCTCCATCGTCGTGTCCCGGCGGGGATGCTCGTCGACGTCGAACAGCCCGTGCGGTGTCTCGATCGGGACGATTTCGTCTTTGAACCGTCCCTCGTCGATCGCGGCGATCGCATTGCGGTGCGACCGCAGCGCCCAGGCGTCCATCTCCTCGCGGCTCACGCCCGCCGTCACCGCGGCATTCCAGCCGACGGTGATCGACATGTCCATGTTCGGCGCGTCCGGCCGGTTCGGGTGCGTCGGTGGGAACCAGTCGACCCATTCCCCGTCAACCTGCAGGCGCGATCGCGGCGACGTCGAGGCGGAGTTCACCCCGCCGGCGATGATCAGCTGGTCCATTCCGGCTCGCACGCTGGCCGCCGCGCTTTGCACCGCGGCCTGGCCGGCCGCGCAATGGCGGTTCTGGGCCAGCCCGGGCACGGACGGCAACCCCGCGGTCACCGCGGCGTGGCGGGCCAATACCCCTCCGCCGTAGAGACCTTCGCCCAGGATCACGTCGTCGAGCTGGGCCGTATCCACGTCCGCCGCGGCTTCGGCAACCACGTGGTGTGCCAGCTCGTATGCGGTGGTGTCGCGCAGGGTGCCCTTGCGGGCGGTACCGATGGGTGTCCGCAGCGCGGACACGATGACAGCTTCAGGCACAGCTTTTCTCCAATTCGACAAGCGGGGTCAGTTTTTGCCGGCGGTCAGTTTGGTGACGATCGAGCGGAAATCCTCGGTTTGGAAGGACTCCTTTTCGGCGGACAGCGCGAAGTCCAGGGTGGCCAGCACCGCACGTTCGAGGTGCACGTTGAGCACCCGTTTGGTGCTCTCGACCGCTTGCTGCGGCAGCTCCATGATCTTCTTGGCGGCTGCCATCGCCTCGGCGACCGGATCGTCGGCAATGTGGTTGGCCAGCCCGAGTTCGACGGCACGCGCCGCGGAGATGCGCGCACCGGTCAGCGCGTACTCCTTGGCCAACAGCAGGCTGATATGCAGTGGCCAGGTCAGCGGTCCCCCGTCGGCGGCCACCAGCCCGACCTGTACGTGTGGGTCGGCCAGGTAGGCGTCTTCGGCGATGTAGACGATGTCACTCAGTGCGACCAAGCTGCAGCCGAGGCCGACGGCCGGTCCATTGACGGCCGCTACCACCGGAATTCGGCAGCGCGCCATCCCCAAGACGATGTCACGTCCGTCGGCGATGGTTTTGGCGCGCAAGTCGGCGTCGCCGGCCAATTCAGCTAGGTAGTGGAAGTCCCCGCCGGCCGAAAACGCCCTTCCGGCGCCGGTTATCACCGCGGCCCGCGCCGTCACATCTTCGCTCATCCGCTGCCACAACTTAGCCAGCCCGTGGTGCAGGTCGTCGTTGACCGAGTTGAGCGAATCGGGCCGATTCAGCGTGATGATCCGCAGCGGGCCCTCGGCGCGGACGTCGATTTCGGTTGGCATGTCGTACACGTCAAACTCCTTCGATGGTCGTGACCCGCTTCACCCGGGCTTCGCCCGCGTTCGCGATCACTCCTACTTCGATGGTCGTGACCCGCTTCACCCGGGCTTCGCCCGCGTTCGCGATCACTCCTACAATCCCAAGATTCGTGAGGCGATGATGTTCTTCTGTATCTGTGAGGTGCCGCCCATCACGCTTTGTGCCCGGCTGTACAGATAGGCGCTGAGCAGGTCGGCGTCCTCGGTCCCGCCGGCCGCCAGCGCGGCGTGGCCGACCGACTGCTCCACCCAGGTCATCAGCAGCTTGTCCAGCGACCCGTCCGAACCGTGCGACACTCCGTCGAGCTGCTCAGACAGCCGCCGTCGAACGTGATGGGTCAGCATCTCGGTTTGCACTGCCGCCCAAGCGAGTTCGTCGCTGGGTGGACCGCCGCTGCGCGCGGCCAGCTGGCGCACCAGCTTGCCGTAGCGGGCCGCATAGCCCAGCGTGGACGGTTCACGTTCGTGTCCGACCACTGTCATGGCGATTGCCCATCCGTCGCCAGGGGCGCCGACCATCTGGTCGGCGGACACCGTCGCACCGTCGAAGAACACTTGGCCGAACTCGGTGGTGACGCCGTTCATCATCTGTAGCGGACGTTGTTGCACGCCGGGCTGTTTCATCGAGATCACGAACGCCGACAAGCCGCGGTGGCGTTTGGCGCCGGGGTCGGTGCGGGCCAGCAGCAGGCACCAGTCGGCGACGTCGGAGTAGCTGGTCCAAATCTTGTGTCCGTGTATCACGTAGTTGTCGCCGTCGCGGGTCGCGGTGGTGCTCAGCGATGCGAGGTCCGAGCCGGCGCCGGGTTCGCTGAATCCCTGGCACCAGCGCTCGGTGCCGTTGATCATGCCGGGCAGGAAGCGCCGCTGTAGTTCTTCGCTGCCGTGATGTCCAAGTCCGACCACCAGGTAGCCCAGGCTGGGCCGTGGCGGAGCCCCGGCGCGGGCCAGCTCCTCGTCGACGATGACGTCGTACACCGGCGGCAGCTCCTGACCGCCGTGTTGCCGCGGCCACGACAACCCGAAAAAGCCGCCTTCGTAGAGCGCACGATGCCATTCACCCTGCCGGCTCCAATACTCGTCGCCGGAGCTCGCAAATTGCTTGGCATGTACCGCAAGCCACGCTCGCAGCCGATCCCGGAAGACGGCTTCGTCCGGCGAATCACGAAAGTCCAATGTCGACCTCCTCGAGCTTCACGGGCCACAGCCCGGCAGATGTCAGTGCGCGCCGCAAGTAGACGTGCGCCAGGCATTCCCAGGTATTGCCGATGCCGCCGTGCACTTGTACCGAAGTCTCACATACCGTTCGCGCGGCGCGCGCGCAGTAGATCTTCGCCACCCGGGCGGCCCGAATCGCCTCGGCAGGCGGAAGTTCGTCGACCGCCCACGCAGCGTGGCGCAGCACGCTCACCGAACCTTCGATCAGCGCCAGGCTTTCGGCTAACAGATGAGCGACCGCCTGATAGGAGCCGATCGGTTTGCCGTACTGCTCACGGATTTTCGCGTAGTCACAGGCCAGCGTGTGCGCGCCGCGCGCTGTTCCGACCAGATCCGCCGACGTGGCGGCCAGCGCCAGCGCGAACCAGCGCGCCGCAACGTCGTCGGGCACCTCGCCGACGACGGCCAATGTTCCGGAGAATTCGGCGTTGGCTCTGGTCAGGTCCGCGCCCGCCCGGGCGCCACCCAGGTCGACGGCCGACACCGTCGTATCACGCAGACTCAACGCGTGCCGGTACCCGCGTGCGTCGATTGCGTAATCTCCGAAGGCAATTGTCGAGCCACGGCTGTCTGCATCAACATGCCGCGCAAGCTCGTCGGCCAGCACCGGCCCCAGAAACGGCGCATCGACCAGCCCGCGGCCGAATTCCTCTGCGACGATGGCGACTTCGACCCCGGC
Source organism: Mycobacterium sp. NGS51 (assembly GCF_059812525.1). NCBI lineage: Bacteria > Bacillati > Actinomycetota > Actinomycetes > Mycobacteriales > Mycobacteriaceae > Mycobacterium > Mycobacterium sp. NGS51. Next base: position 326,004 of record NZ_JCALCV010000001.1, on the reverse strand, counting down.
GGCCCCGTCCGACCGCAGCGCACGCCAACCCGTCGCCTCGATCTGTTTGTCCAGCCGCGCGATCCGGTCTTGGTCGGCCAGGCTCTGAACCGATCCGGAACCCAGGTCATCGGCCAGTTTGGCGGCGGCGTCACGCAGTTGTTGTTGTTCAGCTGTCAGACGTACATCCATACCGCTCCTTCAGCGTTCGACGCAGCACCTTGCCCGACGGCAGCCGCGGGATATCGTTCACGAACACCACTTTGCTCAGCCGTTTGTAGGATGCCAGCCGCTCATCGACTCGCGCGCTGAGCTCCGTTGCATCAACGGGGATGTGCGTTGCCACGGCTGCGATCACCGCTTCCCCGCCGCGCCCGTCGGGAACGCCGAAGACCGCACAGTCTTTGACCGCGGGATGACCGTGTAGCACGGCTTCGATTTCGGCGGGTGCGACCTGGAAGCCACGCACCTTGATCATCTCCTTGGATCGGTCGGTGATCCGCAGCCAGCCCGCGCTGTCGAGACATCCGACGTCTCCGGTGCGATACCAGCCGTCGCAGCACGCCTCTGAGGTAGCGGCGTGCGGCAAGTAGCCGGCCATCAGCGACGCTGAGCGCGCCTGGATCTCCCCGACCTCGCCCGGGCCGAGTGGTTCCCCGGTCTGCATCGAAACCACCCGAACGTCGACGCCTGGCACCGGCTTGCCGACCGAATCGAGTCGCGCACCCTCAACCGGATTGCAGGCGATGACCGGCAATTCGGTGGTGCCATAGGCAGGAACCCAACCGATGCCGGTGCGCCGCGTGAGGGTTTCGGCGACACTCTCGCTGACTGGCGTGGCGCCCCACATGATGAACCGCAGCGACGAGAGGTCATAGGTCTCCAAGCGCGGATGCGTGGCCAGCGACAGCGCGATGGGCGCGACCGCCATCTCGATAGTGATGCGGTCGGCCTCGATGTGGGCCAGCATCGCGTCGATGTCAAACCGGCGATGCAACCGCAGCCAGACGCCGGTCTGCAACGCGGTAACGATGTTGAGCAGACCCAGAATGTGCGACGGCGGTGTGGTGACCTGGACTCGATCACGCGCGGTCATCCCGAGCGCATCGCGCCAGTGCCCGACTGCGGCGCGCAGGGACCCGTGGGTATGTCGCACAGCTTTGGGCAAACCGGTGGTGCCCGAGCTGAACACCAGTAATGCATCGCTCTCGACGCGCGGTGACGCCCGCACCGGCGAGCCCGGGGTGATCGGTTCGTCGAGGTGCAACATCGGCATCAGTTCCGACAGCACCGGCTGATCACCCACAGCGTGCCCAGGGTTCGTCAGGGCTAACGCGTGCTCGACCTCGTCGCGCTTCCAGGCCGGGCTGATCAGCACCGGCGTCGCAGCCAGCCGCCAGATGGCATGCACCGCGCCGACGAATTCGGGTCGGTTGGACGACATCAGCGCGACCCGGCCGCCGGCGGTGACCCCTTGCTTGCTCAGCGTCGCCGCCAGGCCGTCGGCCAGCGCATCCAGTTGCGGCAAGGTGTACTGCCGCTCCTCGAACGCGAGCGCGGTCGGTCCGGTCACCCTTGCCCCTCGACGGATTGAGAAGAAGCTATCGCTTTGAGAGAATAGTATTCTCTATACTGAAGAACGCAAGTACGGAAGGGGGTGGCTATGGCGGAGATGCACGCGTTTCATCGGGCGACGGTGACCCGGATCGTGAAGGAGACCGCCGATGCCCGCACCTTCGTGCTGGCGCCGCATGACCAGCCCTTTCGTTACCGCGCGGGGCAATTCTGCACGTTTCGGGTGGCTGTCGACGGCCAGGAGCTGTATCGGTCCTACTCGATGTCCAGCGCCCCCGAGACCGACGCGGAATTGATGACCACGGTCAAACGGGTGCCGGGCGGCAAGGTGTCCAACTGGCTGGTGGACAACGTCTCCGAGGGCGACGAGCTCACCATGACCCGAGCCGCCGGAATCTTCTGTCTGGGCAACAGCGCCGTGCCATTGCTGGCTTTCGCCGGCGGTAGCGGCGTCACTCCAATCCTGTCGCTGGCTAAGAGCGCGCTGGCGACCACGGACCGCCCGGTGCGGGTGCTGTGCGCGGACCGGGACCGGGCGTCGGTGATTTTCGACGCGGTGATGGACGAGCTTGTCGAGCGTTACCCAGGTCGGCTGTCGGTGGTGCGGCATCTCGATAACGAGCAAGGGCTGCTCGACGCGACCGCGGTCCGGGATTTTGTTGCCGACGACGTCGACGCCGACAACTACGTCTGCGGTCCCGAGGGCTTCATGACCGTGGTGCGCTCCGCCCTGCCCGGGTCGGGACAGCTATTCGTCGAGGACTTTGACGCGGCACCGACGGTAAAGCCGCCTGCTGCAGAACCAGTCGACGGCGCGGCGGCGGACGGCACGATCACGATTCACCTCGAACGCAAGAAAGTGACGGTGCCGCGAGTCGCCGGCGAAACCCTGCTGGAAAGCGCCCGCCGGGCCGGCCTGGCACCGCCATTCAGCTGCGAAGCCGGCAACTGCGGCACCTGCATGGCGCGACTCAGCGAAGGCAGGGCGACCATGCTGGTCAACGATGCGCTCGAGCCGGACGAGGTGGCCGACGGCTACGTTCTGACCTGCCAGGGCATACCCGACACCCCGTCAGTGACGGTGCACTACGAGTAGCGTCGCAAGCTCATGGCCGAGCTTTCGAATTTTGCGAATCACCTGTCACGTGATCACGGGCTGTGCGTGTTCAGCACCTTGCGCCGGGACGGCAGTATCCAGTCCTCGGTGGTGAATGCCGGTGTGTTGCAACACCCGCTGACCGATGTGCCGGTCGTCGGGCTGGTGGCCATCGGCGGCTCCCGCAAGCTCGCCAACCTCCGCGCCGATCCGCGCGCTACGGTCGTGGCCAAGTCCGGCTGGCAGTGGGCCGCCGTCGAAGGGTCGGCAGAGCTGATCGGCCCGGACGACCCCCACTCGGACCTCGACGAGGAACGGCTGCGACTATTGCTCCGCGAAATATTCACCGCGGCTGGCGGAACCCACGACGACTGGGACACCTACGACCGGGTGATGCGCGAGGAGCGTCGCACCGCTGTTCTCATCGCACCGACCCGGGCCTACTCGAACCCTTAGCCGTCCAACTTGGGCGGCGGCCGATAGTCCGGCTGATAGCCGCCGATGTGAATCGGGTTGCCGACGAGACGGAAATCGCCTGCGGTGACGATGATCTCGGGTGTCGCCTTCAGCGCATCGGGCAACGTCCGCACGGCTGCAGCCGGCACCCCGAGTGGTCGCAGCCGCGTTTCCCAACTGGCGGCGGTGTCGGTCGCCAAAGCTTCAGTGACGACGGCGCGCACCTCGTCGGCGCGCGCCACCCGCTCGGCCATCGCCTCGAAGCCCTCGATCTTCGCCTCACCGGCGAACGCCTTCCAAAAGCCGTCGTGGGTGACGAACAGTGCAAGATAGCCGTCGGCGGTCGGAAACATCTGGGCCGGAACGTAATAGGAGTGCGCGCCGAAGGCTCGCCGCTGCGGCTCGACACCGTCATTCAGATAGGCGGACGCGTGGTAGTTGAGCTGAGAGAGCATCACGTCGCGCAATGACACGTCGACCTGGCCGCCGCGGCCGGAGATGATGTGCGCGAGCAGCCCCAGCGCAGCGCTCATTCCCGTGGAGTTGTCCGCCGAAGAGTAGCCGGGCAGCGTGGGCGGGCCATCCGGGTCGCCGGTCAGCGCCGCGATTCCGGTGGCTGCTTGGACGACGTAGTCGAACGCCGGGTCGTCCCCGCCGTGCAGCCCGAAGCCGGTGATCGCCACGCAGACGATCTGTTCGTTGAAGCGCTGCAACGACTCATAGGTCAGGCCCAGTCGGCGGATCGCGGATGGCTTCAGATTGACCAGCAGCGCGTGGGATTCGGCCGCGAGCTCGCCCAGCTTGGCTTGGCCTTCTTGCGAGTTCAGGTCCAGACAGATGCTGGCCTTGTTGCGGTTGAGGCTGGCGAAATAGCTGTCACTGACCTGCCGTGAGATCTCTCCGCCCGGCGGCTCGACCTTGGTGACCTGCGCACCGAGATCGGCCAGCAGCATGGTGGCGTACGGGCCGGCCAGCATGGTGCCGACCTCGAGGATTCGGATACCGGCCAGTGGTCCCGTCATCGCAGTTCGGCACCCAGTGCCGCGATGACTTCGCGGGTCCGCCGTTTGGACGCGACGAGCTCGTCACGGTTGTCACCGATTGGCAGCAACCGCACCGAAAGATCCGTCACGCCGGCGTCGGCGAACCGACGGAATCGCGCAAGGATGGCCTCCTCGTCGCCGGCGGCGCAGATGTCACCGACGTCTTTGGCATCGCCGTAATCCAGCAGCCGCTGATAGTTCGGCGAAACTTCGGCCTCTCCGAGGATCCGATTGGCGCGCTCCCGTGCTGCGTCGACTTCGTTTGGCGCACACAGGCACACCGGTATACCCGCAACGATCCGCGGCGCGGGCCGCCCGGCGTTGTCGGCAGCCTTGGTGATACGCGGCACGACATGCTCGGCGACGGCTCGCTCGTCGGCCATCCACAGCACGGTGCCATCGGTCCGCTCCCCGGCAAGGGTCAACATCACCGGGCCGAGGGCGGCGACCAGCACCGGCAGCGGCGACACCGCGGCCAGATCCAGCGGATTGTGCACAGAGAAACTCTGGTTGTCGACATCGACCGGGCCGGGTCCTCCGAATGCGGCCGCAAGCACCTCCAAGTAGTCGCGGGTGAAGCCGGCCGGCCGCTCGTAGGGCAGGCCGAGCATGTCGCGGATGATCCAGTGATGCGAGGGCCCGACGCCGAGGGCCAACCTGCCGCCGGTGGCGGCATGCACCGATAACGCTTGGCGCGCCAAGGCGATCGGATGCTGAGCCTGCAGCGGCACGACGGCGGTGCCGAGTTCGATGCGGGTGGTGCGGGTGGCCATCAGCGCCACCGCGGTAAGCGCGTCGAAATCGTTGGGCACCTGGGGGATCCACGCGGTATCCATGCCGACGTTCTCGGCCCACTCGATATCGGCGAGCAACTTGGTGACCTTACGGGCCGAGTCGCCACGCTCGGCGCCGATCATTACTCCGAGACGCACGGTTCCTCCACGGTCGGTTCGGGGGCGCCGGTGAGCTGGCGGACCTCTCGCACCAGCACGTCCAGCGCTGTTCCGGTCGGAAAGACCGCCGCGGCACCGGCGGCCAGCAATTTGGGCACGTCGGCCTCCGGGATCGTCCCGCCGACAACGACGGCAATGTCGGCGGCGTCGGAGGCACGCAACGCTTCGATAGTTCGGGTGGTCAGCGCGACATGCGCACCGGACAGGATGCTCAGCCCAACCACGGCCACGTCTTCCTGCACGGCGATCGACGCGATGTCCTCGATGCGCTGCCGGATCCCGGTATAGATCACCTCGAACCCGGCATCGCGCAGGGTGCGGGCGACGATCTTGGCGCCGCGATCGTGTCCATCCAGGCCGGGTTTGGCCACCAGGATTCGTGCTGTCATTCAGAACACCACCGGTTGCTCGAATTCGCCCCATACCGCTTTGAGTGCAGAAACCATCTCGCCGACCGTGCAGTAGGCGTTGGCGCAGTCAATCAGATTGTGCATGAGATTATCGGTTCCTTCGGCGGCACGAGACAATGCGGCGAGACTGGATTCTACTGTGGCCGAATCTCTTTCGGCTCGGACCTTGGACAGCCGCTTGAGCTGAAGATCGCGTCCCTCGGCGTCGAGCTCGTACGTGACGATCTCGGGCGCCGGCTCTTCGGAGACGAACCGGTTGACGCCGACAACCGGGCGAGTGCCCGCCTCGATGTCCTGGTGCATCTGGTAGGCCTCGTCGGCGATCAGGCCTTGCAGATAGCCGTCTTCGATGGCGCGCACCATTCCGCCGTGCTGTTCGAGGTCGTGCATGATTTCGATGATGCGGGCCTCGGTGGCGTCGGTGAGCGCTTCGACGAAGTAGGAGCCGCCCAGCGGATCAGCGACCCGGGCGACACCGGTTTCGTGGGCCAGGATCTGCTGGGTGCGCAGCGCCAGCGTGGTGGATTCCTCGCTGGGTAGCGCAAACGGCTCGTCCCAGGCCGCAGTGAACATCGACTGCACGCCGCCGAGCACGGCGGCCATCGCCTCGTAGGCCACCCGCACCAGGTTGTTCTGCGCCTGCGGTGCATACAGCGACGCGCCACCACACACGCAGCCGAACCGGAACATCGACGCCTTGTCGGTGGTGGCGCCGTAGCGTTCTCGCACGAGGGTCGCCCAACGACGCCGTCCGGCACGGTATTTGGCGATCTCTTCGAAGAAGTCGCCATGGGTGTAGAAGAAGAATGAGATCTGCGGGGCGAACTGGTCGATGGTCATCCGGCCGCGTTCCACCACCGTGTCGCAATAGGTGACGCCGTCAGCCAGCGTGAACGCCATCTCCTGCACCGCGTTGGCCCCGGCGTCGCGGAAATGCGCGCCGGCCACCGAGATCGCGTTGAACTTCGGTACCTCGGACGCGCAGAACTCGATGGTGTCGGCGATCAGTCGCAGCGACGGCTCCGGCGGCCAGATCCACGTCCCGCGCGATGCGTATTCCTTGAGGATGTCGTTCTGGATGGTCCCGGTGAGTTTGGCCCGCGGCACACCCTTGCGTTCGGCGGCCGCCACGTAAAACGCCAGCAGGATCGCGGCGGTGCCGTTGATGGTGAAGCTGGTACTGATCTTGTCCAGCGGAATGCCGTCGAACAGGATCTCGGCGTCGGCGAGGGTGTCGATCGCCACGCCGACCCGGCCGACCTCCTCGCCCACTTCGGGGTCATCGGAGTCGAAGCCGCATTGAGTGGGCAGATCAAGCGCTACCGACAGGCCGGTCCCACCTTGGTCCAGCAGGTAGCGGTAGCGGCGGTTGGACGCCTCGACGGTGCCGAACCCGGAGTACTGACGGAAAGTCCACAGCTTGCCGCGGTAACCGCTCGCGAAATTGCCCCGGGTGAATGGATAGGTGCCCGGTGGCGGCGGCTCGACAGGACGGTCCCCCGGCCCGTACACGGGTTCCAGCGGGATGCCGGACGAGGTCTCAGTGTGGTTATCCATCGACTGATAACGTACTTGCCAAAAAAGAGAATGCCAATACCGCATGGCTGACCAGGCCAAAGGAGAGTGATGGGTACTTTTGACGACCGCACGGTGGTGATCTCCGGCGCCAGCCGTGGGATCGGTCTGGCGATCGGTATCGCCGCGGCCAAGCATGGGGCCAATGTGGTGCTGTTGGCCAAGACCGACCAACCGCATCCCCGTCTGCCCGGCACCGTGCACACCGCGGCCGCCGAAATCGAGGCGGCCGGCGGCAAGGCTTTGGCCGTGGTCGGCGACGTGCGCCGGGAAGAAGACGTGCAGCGCGCGGTCGACGCCGCGGTCGCTCGGTTCGGCGGGCTGGACGTCTGCGTGAACAACGCCAGCGCCATCGCTACCGAACCGACCGAGAATCTGTCGGCCAAGAAGTTCGACCTGATGCAGGAGGTCAATACTCGCGGCACCTTCCTGCTGACCCGCGCCTGCCTGCCACATCTGCGTACCGCCACCAACCCGCATGTGCTGACGATCTCGCCGCCGGTGAACATGAACCCCCGCTGGCTGGGCGCACACCCCGCCTACACGCTGTCGAAGTACGGGATGACGTTGTTGTCGCTGGGCTGGGCGGCCGAGTTCGCCGAGGCCGGGATTGCGGTCAATTGCCTGTGGCCGCAGACCTACATCGCGACCGCGGCAGTGGCGAACATGGCTGACGGCGAGCGGCTTGCGGCCTCGTCGCGCAGTCCGGAGATCATGGCCGACGCGGCCGTCGAGATCCTCTCCCGCCCCGCTCGGCAGACCACCGGCAACTGCTACATCGACGCCGAAGTCTTGCGCGGGCAGGACTTGTCGCGCTATGGCGGCGGCGACCAGCCGATTCCCGACCTGTTCCTGGACTGAATGTGGACGGACCATCGCTATGCACGACAAAGGATCTCGCCGTGCGGAATCGCCAACCAACCATCAGGCGCGGCTGCCCAGGCCCGCCACGCGGAGGCGATCTCGGCGAGCTCGTCGCTCGTGGCCAGCGCCGAGTCCACCAGCTGGTCGGCCAGCGCCGACTGCACAATCCGGTCCGCCCACATGCCGCCCCACCACTCGCGGTCTTCGGGCGTGGCAAAGCACCAGATCCCGCCGCCGGGTGTGATGTCGTCGAAACCGGCTTGCCTGGCCCAGGACAGCAGCCGGCGCCCGGCGTCGGGCTCGCCGCCGTTGGCGCGGGCAGCCCGGTCGTAGAGATCCAGCCACCGATCCAGCGCCGGAAGCTGTGGATACCAGATGAAGCCGGCGTAGTCGGCGTCGCGCGCGGCGACATAGCCGCCCGGCACGCACACCCTGCGCATCTCTCGCAGTGCCTGAACCGGATCGGCGACGTGCTGCAGTACCTGGTGTGCGTGCACGACGTCGAAGGTGGCATTAGCGAATTCGAGTGCGTGCACGTCGGCGGTGGTGAATCCGACGTTGGACAGGTTGCGGGCCCGCGCCACTGCCCGGGCGGCATCCAACGCGTCATCAGTGATGTCGACGGCGGTGACCTGGCCCGGTGCGACACATGCGGCCAGGTCGACGGTGATCGTTCCCGGTCCGCAGCCAATGTCCAGCAGCGCCATCCCCTGTTGCAGATGCGGTAAGAGGTACCCCGCGGAATTCTCGGCGGTGCGCTGTCGATGCGAACGCAGCACCGACTCATGGTGGCCGTGGGTGTAGCGAGTCACCGTGCAGCTCCTAGCTTTCAGTTGACGGGGACATCAAGGATCGGGTGGTCAACGGTCGACCCGGGACCGTCGAAATGCCACCACTCGCCCGAATACACCGTCAGCCCACCGATGTTCATGGCATCACGAAGATGGGCCCGGTTTGTCTGCGCGGTGGTGCTGACACCGTCGGTGGCGAATGCGTGGGCACGGGGAGTGAAGTCGTCGAAATCGGTTCCCATGTCGACCAGGCAGGCTTGTCGGCATTGCGCGCCGGCAAGCGTCACATCGACCGAGCGCCCCGCCTCATGGCTGTGTGCGTACTGGCCGGGTCGCGCCACCCATGCTGGATTGGGCACCACCTGAAACATCCTGACCTGTACCTGGTGCGGCCGGTAGCAGTCCCAAAAAGCCAGAACTGCTCCTTTCGGGCGCAGCGCGTTGGCCGCGGCCGCAAGACCCGGCGCCATGGATTCATGCACGAGGCAGCGCGCGTTGGCCGGATACAACGGTATCCGCGTGAAATTGTTGGGCGTCGCATACCGCAGGTCGATGACCGCGTCGGGAACGAAACTTCGAACGTCGACCAATCCCGCCGCTTGCGCCTTCGCGCTCACAGGCGGCACGTCGGCGTGGGCCGATGCCGGCCAGCAGATGCTGCATGCCGTGACGAGCAGTCCCACCAGGAACCGTCGAATGACCCACATGGTCGGAATTGTCCTCGATCGTCGAGAAATCAGCGATCTCGGTGTTACCTGCTGCCTGCACGAACGTGCGCTCGGTGGAAGCTCTCTCATTTGAGTTTTTGGCGCATCGGGACGTGTTCGGGCGGCGGTAAACTTTTCCCAAACCGGTCGGATGTGGCTGTGTGAAAGATCGGGTGAGCGTGGTGGCCGAGAATTTGCGGGTAGACCCGGTAGATGTGCGTTTCGCGGGTGAGCAGGTTGATGCAAATGCCGGGGATTTCTTGACGGGACATGCGGCGGCGCATGAGCGCATCGCGGCTGCCCAGGCCGGGTTTATCGGAGACAGCGCGGCGGCACTGGCAGAGTTGGCCGCGCACTGGCAAGAGGAAAGCACCGGCCAGCACCGTGAACTGTGCGAGCACGCCGAGAATTTGCGGATGGCAGGCGCCGAATATGAAACCACCGACACCGACGGGGCCGCAAACATTGACGCTGCCGCCTGGAGGGTAGCCAAACGAATGGGTATCTGACGGGTGGGTTTGACGCTCGCCGATCTGCAGGAGTGGGACCCCGAACAGATCCACGAGTTGGGCGACGCTGCGGCGGCACGGGCACGGCACAGCCGGGAAGCCGCGCAAAACGTCGCTAATCTGCCGGTCTTTGCTACCTGGCATGGTGACGCCGGCGCGACCGCCCAGGATGCGATAACCAAGAGCAGCACCAAAATGGAGCTGTCAGCGCAAAACGCGTTTCGGGTGTGGGCTGGCGCCGGGCAGGCCTATCAGGAAGCCACAGGGGTCAAAAAAGAACTCGCCGACATCTTCGCCGAGGCGGCGGCCGCGCCGGCGGTGCACATCGACACCACAAGCAACGCGGTGATCCCACCGGATACCAGCGGGTGGGCCGACGCCGATATCCAGAAGGTCAAAGCCAAAGTCGACGAGCTGCAACGCAAGATCACGGCGCTGCTGGCCACCGCTGAGAAAACCAATTCCGATTTGGCGGCTGTATTGAGGGCAGCCACCGGTGCCCAGGCAGCGGATGGCCAAGCGAGCGACCCGCGTTCAGATCCCAATGCACCTGATGCCAAATCCACGCTGGACGGCCTCGCTCAAGCGAACAACCAAGCGGTCGTCGACGCCATGGCCCGCGTCAAGGCGGCCCAGAAAGCCGTCGACGATGCCGCGAAGGACGCCTACACGCATGGGGCGGGCAGCCCGGAAGCCCAAGCCGCCCTGGCCAAGCTGCCTCAGCTGAAAAAGAACCTCGCCAACGCGCTGGATGAGCTGGGCAAGATTCCCGACTATTCGGGTATTGATCCGAAGTCGGTAAGTATCGGCCCGGACGGGAAGCTGCTGTTCAGCTACACCATCGACGGGCAGACGATGCAGGTGACGGGGTCTTTGAAGAACGGCACCGGCGAGATCTTCGATCAAGGCACCCATGCCTACTACACCTACAAAGACGGCAAACTGGTCGGCACCCGCATCTTGGATGAAGGCCGCGCCATCCCGAATGACGAGTTGCTGCAGAACGCCGTCTTTACCGCCGTGGGCGCCGGCCCCACCTTCACGGCCGGCAAAGTCGGGGTTGAAGCCGCCTGGCAGGGCATGAAAACGCTATTCACTCGCGAAGCTCTCGAAACCGGCGCAGGCGCCGCCACTGGCGTCACGGCGGACAACGTCCTGCCGCGCGCGGTTGTCCAGGCCGAGAACCGCGCGGAAATTGCAGCCCAGGACCTTGCCGGTCACGCCCCCGTGTCTCACGTGCCCCCCGCTGCTGCCGAGCACCCGGCTCCCTTACCCGGCGGCGAACACCCCGCACCACCTGTAACCCACGACCCGCCCTTGGCTGGCAGCGGCCCGCATGCCCCACCGCCGGCCGTTGAGACGCCGCCCCCGCCCCCGCTGTCGCACGATTCGCCGCTATTCGAGGGTTATCATCCCGTTGAGCCAGGACCGCAATTCACTGCCGCTGACGGCAGGCTCATCTACCCCGAAGACAGCCTAGCCAGCAAGCCCTACGCAATACCTGGCACCGTTGTCCCCGACGCCCACTTAGCCCCTGGCACCGAGCTTGGGCGGTTCGGCTATCCCGGTGGTGGCTACGTGGCCCCCGAAGGAACACCTTTCGCTGAGCTTTCGCTGCCACCAGGCAGTGCTTCCAACCCTTATTTCAAATACGTCGTAGACGACCCTTCGGGGCTCCCGCCTGGCTGGCATATCGAACAATCCCAAGCCGCACCCTGGTTCCACCAACCCGGCGGCGGCATACAATATCGGATTATCAGGCCGGACGGAAAGACTGGTTCAGTGGACGATCTGATTGGCTTTGGCGTCGTAAGAAGGGTTAATTGAGTAATGGTCGATTTCTCCCGCTTATCGGTAAACTGGGTTGAGTGGTCATCTCGGTCGGGCCTTCCGGACGTATCCGTTTCGACTGACTGTGATGACTGCCAAATCCTCTTCAACTCCAGAGATTACTCGATCCATCTTCGCAATGACGGCGCGTGGTGGGTGGTCGATACGATTGACGATCGAGGGCAACGCTCGACGGATGCAAAGCTATCGACGTTTAATTTGGCGGAGAAATACCTAATCTGGAGATGGGTTACGCTTGCAAATTCAAACCTCGCATCCGGGCAGCTAGGAGCCTTTCTATACAGACAGGGGTACGCACCCGGTATTGAAGTATCGGAAGTGGATGATGCGCATATCAAACTATGCCTGCGTGGCGACTGCGCTATTTTGATAGTGGGTACTGCTACTATCTTTAGTCATATCATGTTGAAATCGGTGGATGAGATCGAGCAGATCGCTAGGAGCCCATCATCTAGTTGATTTAGTCATAGTAAGCGATGCGTTTTGGTAGTCCGTCAACGGTTATTGAGCTGCCGTTTGTATCGGCGAAGAAACTGAAAAGCCCTGGAGCGAGGTGCTGAAGATCTGCGCTACGTGCACAAGACCATGGGCCGCTCGGCACGAAAGTCACCGCCAGCATCTCCAGCGATCTCTACGCAGACAAACTTGATCAAGTCGCAAGCAACCTCGATCGCTCCCCACGACTGAAACCGGCGATTCAATAAGCAATACCGAACAAGAACCGGGCAAACCCACACAAACACCGAGGGCAAGCGCCACGTCTACGCAGACCATCAGAGAGGTGGCCAGGGCCGGGATCGAACCGGCGACCTTCCGCTTTTCAGGTGGATGGAACGGCCGCTGGCCTGCGGTTTAATGACTCCCATACGTCAAATACGCCGCGCTGAGCGCGTCTGACGCAGGCTGCTCGTCCGGCGATCGGACACAGACCGGACACGGTGACAGCACTCCCGACAAGGGACCCTTCATCGCCCGTCACTCAGTGATGCGCGCTGGGGGCTCCCGGGGAGCAGGTACCCGATGCCCGGCATCACGAGGTCGAGCGCGCATTCAACGAGCTCGATTGCGGAGCGACTCACCCTTCGGCCGGACACAACCCGAACGGCCAGCCGGAACACGGACGGAGCGGCGGACGCCGGTAGACCGCGAGTGCCCGAGGCCGGCAAGGCCGCAGGGCGCGAGAGCGGTAGCGGTCGGTCGGACGGCGGGAGCGGCGTAGACCGTGTTCCGGCTGGGACCAACGGGCTTGTTATATGCGCCAAAAGTGTCCGCGACACCGTCGACGGCATTGTTGATGCGGAACTGTCGGCCTCGGATGCCTTGGGGCTGCGGTTCCCGAGGCCCAACATGGTGGCCTCGGCAGCGGCGCTGTTCGAACCGGCCGAACCATGGGCGCATGGACGGGACCGGCTGGATGTCGAACCTGAGTGCGGGCGATTCCGGATCACGATCGGCCCGGGCGTCGTCCGTCTCGGCTGGACCAATCCCGTTCGCGCGGAGAAGGCATCTGAGCGGACCGTGGGCCAGCACATGCAGGACGTAGCGGGCGAGGTAGACCGCATAAAGGCCGGTCGTGATGTGCCTGACCCGTCGGGCCGTGCGATCACCGAATGGTCCCGCAAGTCGCGTGCGGCGATGTGCCGCACCTTCGCCGAGCTGGACTACACGCCGATGGTGGAAAGCGGACGGGTACCCGCGATGGTCACGCTGACCTACCCCGGCGACTGGGAATCGGTCGCACCCGATGGAGCCAGCGTAAAGCGACATATGATGCTGTGGCGCAAACGATTTCAGCGCGAATGGGGTGAACCAGCGCGCTACATCTGGAAGATGGAATTTCAACGCCGCGGCGCACCACACATTCACCTATGGATGGCTCCCCCGTATACCGTCGGTCGATCAGGCCGTAGGTTCAGCGAATGGTTGTCGCAGGAATGGGCGGAAGTCGTCGCCCATCCCGACCCTGAACAACGCACACGCCACTTGCGCGCCGGTACGGCTATCGACAGCCTCAACGGATTGCGTGCTTGCGACCCCAAACGCTTGGCGATCTACTTCACGAAGCACTCATCACCGAATAGATTGGGCGACAAGGAATACCAGCACATCGTTCCGGAGGCCTGGCGGCGGCCGGGCCGCGGACCGGGTCGCTTTTGGGGGGTCCACGGGTTGGAACGAGCAACCGCAGTCGTTGAGATCGCCCAGGACGCATACCTGACGGCCCGAAGGATCATCCGTCGGTGGTCTCGCTCACAGGCCATTCATAGCGATTGCACCCACTGCTTCCCCACCGCACTCGTTCCGCGAATGACCCGCGTCGCAGTTCAACGAACAAACTCCAAGACTGGCAAAGTACGCCACCGCAACGTCTGTCGGAGGCGACTTCTCTGCCGCCAAGGCGGCTTCGCGGGTGGCTACGCCCTTGTGAACGACGGACCAGCGTTCGCATCCCAGCTCGCGGCAGCGTTATCGGCGGATCGGGCGAAGGCGGTGCGCGACGAACAACTCGCGGGCCGTAAGTGATCTAACGCAATTCACCTCTGACCGTCGCATTGCAGCAACCGGCTACATACGCTTAGCACGTGACCATCGAACTGTCGCCGCGCCTGCCGGATGGTGAGCGGCCGAGGAATCATCAGGAATTGGCCGCTGAGCAGATGGACCTGGACAACGTGATCAACGAGCTACTCCTGCGGCTGGAGGATCATAAATATCGTTGGGAGCTTTATGAATTCGGACTTTCCGACACTGAAGAGCGACGTCAGGTGCACACAGTCATTGAGCAGCTGCGGCTGGCGGTGCATACGGGTGGGCCAGCCGTACTTCATCCGCTGCGTCACGCGCTGTCTGTAGCTCACTCCGACGACCCCGCGTCGCCTGGATGCTCCGGATAGTCCGAGTCGCGGGCCATGCTCAGCTGCGCACTACCGTCCACGCGGTGCGGGGGACGGCTAGCGCGGTCGTAAACCGACAAAAACGAGGTCGTGAATTGTTCTGGCAATTCGATCTTCGTCGAGCGCATCGTCAAGCACTAGGTAGGTCAGTGCGCTGGTCGTGACGGCACCGAATAGCGCGATCGCGGCAACTGCTGGGTTGTCGAGGGTCACGAGTGAGCCGTCGCCGGCGCCAGCGCGAAGTAACGTCTCGACGGGTGCGAAGTATGCGGCGCTGATCATGTCGGCGATGACGGGCATGCGGGCGGCGCGGCCCAGTTCCCCGATGAGAGCGCGGCAGACGGCGGGTCTCTGTGCCATCACGCGCAGCTGGGCACTGATGACTGCGTGCAGGCGCTGAGCGGCGGAGCCTTCTGCCTCCACGACTGCGGCGACCTCGTGCGCGACTTGCTGTAGGACGTCTTCGAGGAGGAAGGCGAGTATTTCCTCTTTGCCGGCGAAGTAGTAGTAAAGGGTGGCCTTGGCGATGCCGGTGGTGGCGGCGACGTCTTCGATCTTGGTGTCGTTGAGCCCGCGGTCTGCGAAAAGTGCCGCCGCCGGCGGCAGGCGGTCGGCAATTTTTCGCGGAACCTCGCGCATTGACGCTCCTCTCGGTTGGACTTACAGTCTAAACTACTGGATTAGACAGCCGTATAATTAGATTCACAGCGGTAGGAGCTCAGATGACGACGGTGCAACTTCGCTACGACCCGTTCGATGCGACGATTCAGGACGATCTCTACCCCATCTACCGGCAGCTGCGCGACAAAGCCCCGCTGTATCGCGCAGCCGATTCCAACACGTGGGTTTTCAGTCGCCACGAAGATGTCGTCAGCGCGCTGCTTGACCATCACACCTACTCATCCGTGGACGGCATATTTCCAACTCCACCGGGCTCAGATTTCCACGCATCGTTCTTGCCCATGATGATTTTGATGGATCCCCCGCGACACGATCAGCTGCGCGCGTTGGTAAGCAAGGCGTTCACCCCGCGGCGCATCGCGGCGTTAAGTAGTGGGATTGAGGACCTGGCGGAGGATTTATCAGATTGCCTTGACCGGGGCGCAGGGTCGGTTGACTTTGCCGCCGACTTTGCCGCCGTCCTGCCGGCCATGGTGATCGCTGATTTGCTCGGCATTCCTCGCGAGGACCGCGCACAGTTTCGGCAGTGGTCAACCACGATGGTCCAGTCCAATCCGGCGCGCGGTGAGATGGGCGAGGGGCTGGCCGCGGCTGCGGCCGTCTATGCCTACTTCACCGACTTCCTCGCCGAGCGTCGACGCGAACCGCGCGGCGACTTGATGTCGGCCTTGGTGTCCGCCGAGATCGACGGAAAGCGTCTTACTGACGAGGACCTCCTTGGCTTTTGCCTGTTGCTGCTCATCGCAGGCCATGAGACCACCTCGAACCTGCTCAGCAACGCCGCAGTAGTGCTTGCGAGCGATCCCGACATTCGCCGACGACTAGTCGCCGATGACAACTTGCTTGGTCCCGCAGTTGAGGAGCTCCTCCGGTATGACTCACCGGTGCAAGGACTTTCACGAACTCTGACCCGCGACGTCACGCTGCATGGCGTCACGATGTCCGTCGGTGATTCAGTGCTGCTGTTGTTCGGCTCGGCTAACCGTGACGAACGAGTGTTTGCTGATCCCGACGTGTTCGATATCGGGCGCAAACCCGAACATCAAGTGGCGTTCGGCCGAGGTATCCACTTCTGTCTCGGTGCGTCATTAGCGCGGATGGAGGCCCGGATAGCGTTGCGCGCCCTGCTGGCCCGAGTGCCCAACTGGGAAGTCGACCTAGAGAACGCGCAGCGCCTGCGGTCGGGCCTCATCCGGGGCTATATGTCTTTGCCTATCTCGTGGTCGGCAAATTAGCCGAACTGCGCGTCAGGCAGAGCGGCTGGGGCGGCGCCATTCCCGCGGAGCGGGATCACTACGATGCGGGCTCGTCGACCTTGCGGCGGTGCGCGGCGAGGAAGTCATCGACGATGCGCTCACAGTCTTGACGATCGATGGCACGCAGCCCGGTGAGGCGCGCGAAGGCGACCGGCCCCACGAGTTGGCACAGGATCAGCTCGGGGTCGAATTCATCGAGGTCGGCGCAGGCTTCGGGGCTTTGCAAAAGTAGATCGAACGGCTGGCGATACTGCTCGATGATCCGGGTCCGCAGCGCGTGCCGATCGTAGGTCTCCTGAGTGCTGTTTGATGTTGGGCCAAGCGCGACCCAAGCCAGTGTGGTGACGTGCAGCGGCGCCTCCTGGAACAGCGTGGCCTGTCGGCTCAACAGTTCGATGAGTTGGTCGCGCAACGATCCCGTCGCCGGCGGAAGGTGAACCTGCGGCAGCAGCCGTTCAAATGTGGCGGCCAGTAGTTGAGTGGAGCTGCTGAAGTGGCGATAGAGGGTCGTGCGCGCAACTTTAGAGGCCTTGGTGACCGCGTCTATGGTGACGGCTTCAATCCCGCCGGCGCTGAGGAGTTTGGTGGCTGCATCTAATAGCCGGGTCCGGGAGCGCACCAGGCGCGGATCGACATCGTCGTCGACCGGCATGTCAAAACCGTCGCGCTCCATATGGTCACCGTAAACCCTACGCATACCTGGCCCGCACCGAATCGCATCTGCATTGGCGATTGATCCAGCCACTACCCAACTAACGCTACTGTTGGTAGCATAGCGCTACCAATAGTACAGTTATTCGTAGGGGTTTGTGCGTAGTAGGGGGATTCGTGATCAGGCAACGGCTCGAACAACCCGTGGTCCAAAAGGCCACCAATGCACGGCTGGCATGTCGGTTCATGAGGCCATCCCACGAACCCTCCCAACTTGTGCGGCAGGGACTCGCACACGCCGAGGATGGCGTTCTGCGATGAATGCGCTGCTTGCGCTAACCAGGACCCAAGTGTGGATGAGTGCGGCTCGCGGTTTCAGGCTCAGCGGCCGCACCATTACCAGTGACATCCACCGAACGCCGCCGGACCAAGACCGCGTTCGTCCTCGGCATTACCCGCCTCGCTACTGCTCATACCTGGACGACAATTTGATGAACCGGGAAATGTACAACCACGTGCACGACGATCCCACCAGGCTAACTTCCCGGCTGGCTTTTCGTCTGCGGCGTTCATGAACCTTTCAGAATTTCGGCGACGGTGCGTCGTCACGGTCAATCAACCTGCGCGCCGAGGGGCACGTCGCGCCAGGCGCGAAATGCTGGTCCGTCGCCTGCGGGGTGCTCTCGGGCCAATCCAGGTGAGTAGTGCGGTAGCGGTCGACGGGTGCACGCCTGTCGCGGTTTCGGCGACGAAGCGAAAGGGTACTAGCGGTACTGTTCCGACACCGTTAGTTTCTTTTGGGATAACGGAGGTGGGGGATGGCGGACAACGGGTGGGTTTCCTCGGGGGTGGCGACGCTGAGTCGCCCAGTTCGGGAGCAACTTCGCAAGGTCGCGGCGGGCGAGGGCGCATACAGTGATCGACTAGCTCGCCTGGCGGGGTTCAGCATCCGACATAAGGTGCTGGTCATCGGGGCGTGGGTGGTGACCGCCGGCGTCCTGGCGATGCTGTTCCCCCAGCTGGAAACCGTTGTGAAACAGCAGTCGGTGAATCTGGTCCCCCCTGATGCTCCATCGCTGCAGACGGTTGACCGGATGGGCACGGCATTCGGCGAGCAGGGGTCCAAGACCACCGTCTTTGTTGCATTCGAGGACCCGACGGGCCTGACTGCGCCGGTGCGTCAGCGCTACAAAACGATGGTTTCGCGGTTGCGTGCCGACTCCCAGCACGTGCGACTGGTTCAGGATCTGTTAGCCGACCCCGTTACTGCGGGTCAGGCGATGAGCCAGGATGGCAAGGCGTGGTATGTGCCGGTCGGGGTAGCTGGCACGCTCGGCGATCCTAGAGCGGCGGAATCCGTTCGGGCGGTGCGCGCTATTGTCGCCGAGTCGTTTAGCGGTACGTCCACGATCGTTCGTGTAACCGGACCTCCCGCGACATTCAGCGATCTAATCGATTCGGCTGAGCAGGATTTGATTGGCATCTCCATCGTGACAGCCGGTCTGATCGCGGTGATTTTGCTGGTCATCTATCGGTCACTAGTTACCGCGTTGCTGCCATTGCTCGTGATCGGTGTGAGCCTGGCGGTCGGGCGCGGGGTGCTCTCGGCGCTGGGCGAATCAGGAATGCCGGTGTCGCAATTCACGATTGCGTTCATGACTGCCATCTTGTTGGGTGCCGGCACCGATTATTCCGTGTTTCTGATCAGCCGGTATCACGAGCAGCGCCGCCAGATGATTTCGGCTGACCTGGCTGTGATTAACGCAACCGCCACCATCGGGCGGGTGATCATGGCTTCCGCCGCGACTGTGGCGTTTGCGTTTCTATCCTTGGTCTTTGCGAAGCTGAGCGTATTTAGCGCATTAGGCCCGGCGTGCGCGATCGCTGTCTTTGTCGGAGTCGCAGCTACAGTAACGTTGTTTCCTCCGGTATTGGCGCTTGCCGCGAAACATGGCATTGGCGAACCCAAAGCTGACCGCACGCGCCGATACTGGAACTGGATCGCCGTGGCCGTGGTCCGCCGACCCGCCCCACTGCTGGCCGCCAGCCTGGCACTTGTATTAGGCCTCGCGGCTGTCGCGCTGACTATGCACATCAGCTACGACGATCGGCAAGGACAGCCGGCGACGACCACCAGCAATGAGGGCTATCGCTTGCTGGATAGGCATTTCCGCAAAGATATCGTCATCACACAGTTCATGGTCGTCGAATCACCCACAGATATGCGCACCAGTAAAGGCCTAGCCGACCTAGATGAAATGGCGTCTCGAGTGTCGCAATTGCCGGGCGTCACCAAGGTTTCCGGTGTCACTCGGCCCACCGGTGCACGCCTCGATCAGGCACAGCTCTCGTGGCAAAACGGCCAGATCGGCAACAAGATGGCCGGCGCGGTCGCCAAGGGAGACGCCCATAAGGACGACCTGGCCAAACTCACCAGTGGCGCCGACCAACTCGCCGGCGGCCTGGCGCAACTTGACACCACCCTGCGCACGGCATTGACACCGCTGACCGCGGTCCTTACCCAAGCCCAGTCCAGCGGATCGCAATTTCAACACTTTCGCCCTCTGCTGCAGCAACTTTCGGCTACCACACCAACCATCGATCAAGCGATCCGAACCGGGCCGGGACTGCGTCAAGAAGCTCAACAAGCCCAAAACGCGATCGCCACGATCGATCCGCTGGTTGGTGCGCTCAACACCTCCCCGTGGTGTGCCACCACACCCGAGTGTGCCCAGATCCGCGATCAGGTGCAGATTCTGGTGACCTTGCGCGATGGCGGCTTTTTCAGCCAGCTCGCCAACCTGGGCGACATGTACCAGCCGGGCAGCGACAATGCGGCGGGCACCGTAGCAGATCTGCAGAGCACGGTCACCTCGCTGAACAAGGCTTTCGGAGCACTCGGCGATCCCGCCGACATGGCCGGCAATATCCGCCGCCTCCAAAACGGCATCAGCCAGCTCGCGTCGGGTGCACAAGCCCTGGCCACCGGCGTGCACACCCTTGCCGACAGCAACATCGAAATGTTGTCCGGCATGAGTCAGGTCGCCACCCAATTACAAAATTCCGCGCGGTCCAGCGCCGGTTCGGACAACGCCAGCGGCTTTTACCTGCCCGCCAACACCTTCGAGAATCGCCAGTTCGCCGATGTGGCAAAACATTTTATGTCGGCCGATGGCAAGACCGCCCGCTTCGCGATCGAATCGAGCTACAACCCCTACAGCAGCCAAGCGATGGATCTCGCTCAGAAAATCACCGAAGTTGCCGGGGCCGCACGCCCGAACACCTCCCTGGCCAACGCCACGATATCGATGGCCGGTTTCCCCGCCGTCAACTCCGATATTCAGCGCCTGCTGTCGGCCGACTTTCATCTGCTGGCGATCGCCACGCTCGTCATCGTCGGAGTGATCCTTGTCCTTCTCCTGCGTGCCTTGCTGGCCCCGCTCTACCTCCTCGGTACGGTCGTACTCAACTATGGCGCGGCACTGGGCATTGGGACGCTCGTCTTCCAATACGGCCTGGGTAAGGAAATCGCCTGGCCCGTACCGCTTGTGGCGTTCATCATCCTGGTCGCCGTCGGCGCCGACTACAACATGCTGCTGATCTCGCGGTTACGCGAAGAATCCGCTCACAACATTCGCGTCGGCGTGCTACGCACGGTCGCAAACACCGGTTCAGTCATCACCTCAGCCGGGCTCATCTTCGCCGCGAGTATGTTCGGCCTGATGGTCGGCTCTGTCGGAATCATGATCCAAGTCGGATTCATCGTCGGCTGCGGCCTACTACTCGACACCTTCGTCGTTCGCACCCTCACGGTGCCCGCGATCGCTACGCTCCTGCGCGAGGCCAGCTGGTGGCCGCAACGGAAATCCTCGACTCACAACGGCCGACCACACCGGACCACATGACAATTGGCCGAGAGCGCATCCGCACCAGCGACGGGATCACTCTCGTGGCCGATTGCTACCGGCACGCCGCGACTCACCCCGTCGTGTTGCTGCTCCATGGCGGCGGCCAGAACCGTCACGCGTGGGCCACCACCGCCCGTCGACTCTATTCCCACGGCTACACCGTCGTCGCCTACGACACACGAGGTCACGGCGACAGCGACTGGGACCCGAGCGGACAATATGACATCGAACGGTTTGTGTCCGATCTGATCTCGGTACGAGGACACGTCAGCGCCGACAGTCCCCCCGCCGTCGTCGGCGCGTCGCTGGGTGGGCTGATCATCCTCGCTACCCATCTGCTGGCCCCACCCGACCTCTGGGCAGCCGTTGTCCTGGTCGACATCACCCCGCGAATGGAATTTCATGGGGCCCGTCGCATCCTGTCATTCATGGCCGGACACCCCGACGGATTCGGCACGCTCAATGATGCCGCCGATGTCATCGCCGAATACAACCCACGCCGCGCGCGACCCGAAAATCTCGACGGCCTGCACAAGGTTCTGCGCCAACGTAGCGATGGCCGATGGATCTGGCGCTGGGACCCGGCCTTCATCAGCTCCAACTTCGATGTCCTCCAAGGCAATCTCATGACGGGCAGCGAGGAGTTCGACGCCATCAGCGGATTCCTCGCCGAAGGAGCACGTCGAATCACGGCCCCAACGCTGTTGGTACGCGGGGCACTTTCAGACGTAGTCTCCCAGGAAACCGTCAGCGAATTCCGCCAGCTCGTCAGGCACGCCGAAACGACGGACGTCACCGGCACCGGTCACATGGTTGCCGGCGACAACAACGACGCGTTCACCGCCGCGGTTACCGACTTCCTCGACCGCGCCATGAGGACCCTGACATAAGCATCCAGCGAGTCTTCAGCCACCCGGGCTACTGATGTGCCATGGCTTTGGGTTGTGTTGCGTCTGAGTCATTCTCGTCGACAGGAAGGTCGTGCCGAATCGCTCGGACGCGACCTCGCGGCAGACACGCCACGTATCCGTGACACTTGCCATAGAGTTCCCACGAGGTCGCCGCTACATCCGGGTCGACGTCGATGCGGTGGCCGGGGGAGAAACAGAGATGTAAGGCCCCGTCGTCGTCGCACCAGGCGCGCGTGCAGATCGCTCCGGCAAGGTCCAACAGTGGCCGCTCCTCGGGCGAAAGGTTGATGGGGTCGATCAACACTTCATCCGACGGCCAGGCTCCTGCCGGCGGGAGGGTCAGTCGCAGCGGTCGGGAAATCACCAATTCGTTGTAACCGTCGAGGTCGAGTATGAGCCCTTCGTGCAGCGAGACTCGCTGAACGGTGCATTGCTCAATCCATTGCGTGTGCATAACCGCCCCCTTCGACGCGTCGGTGAGTCCCATCTATGCTACCGATAGTAGCGCAACGATACTATTAGTATTCCTATGCGCTATCGCGGGCGTTCCATGCATCAAGAATGCGCTGCAAACCTCGATCAATGCGCTCGCGCGCCTCCCCTGCCGTGCGGCTCTGGTGTGGCTGCGGTCGGTTGACCTGCCGTATGCATGCAGTCGTCGGAATGCGAACACTACGGACCGATCTGAGTTGTCATCCCCAAGTGCGACCATCCCAATATGGCGATCACCATCCCATCCGGCCGGCCCAACTGGCGCTTCATGCGCTACGTTCGGCCGCCGACGAGAGACTCGAAGTTGGAGCCTCTGTACCCATTGAGGCCGGCAACGCGCCCGGTGCGGCTGGGCATTGATGTCGGGACCATCGCGGAGCCGCCGGAGGAGGGCTACATCACCGGGTTCCTGACGCGCGACGAGATCGAGGTGCACCTATTGATCCCGGCGGCAACGGAAGCTCCGAGCGGGTGGACCGAGTTGCTCGATGAACCGCCTTGCCACACCGTCAATTTCACGAACGTAGCTGACGCAGGCAAGTTCTGCGACGCGGCCGAGTTCTCCGTCAGCACCGCTCGTGGCGAGAGCTACCGTGCCTGGTCCAAGGCTCGGTTCTTCGCCGCGTACCAGCAGCTCGATGAGCACGATGCGCCGGACGGCCTCCCCCCGTTGACGCTCGATCAGCGACATCGTGCAGCTGCCTATGCTGCCGCCGCCGGGGCTGTTGGCATCGATGCCATCGTCACCACCGCCCCCACTGCGGGACGAACAGATGTCGCCGACAACGATGTGGTCGTCAGCGTGACACCCGACGCGGCTGTACCACTCATCGGTCACTACTTGCGGGTGACTAGCAATCCGGTTGTGACGGTCGAGCGCGGCATGTTGGTGGGTGGCGGAAGCTGGGAGACGACGGAGTCGACTGCGACCATCGTCAATCTTTACGACTGGGGCACGGTCAGCGGATTGCCATACTTCGATGCCGCTTCAATGTTTGCGGCTGCCGCTAAAGGTGGACCTGAGGCCGCAGAGGCATTCACGTCGGTTCGCATCCGCCTGAGACGTGCAGCGCGCGCGTTCGACGATCTGCTGGCCGCGCTGTCGAACCCGCTGGACGGGAAGCGGAACGAAGATGTTGCCGAGGCTACCGCTGAAGCTTTTGACCGTGAATTACTCTATCTTGCAGCAGTTTTCGATATTTTCGGGCGTGCTTACCAAGCGATGGTCGACCCGTCAGTTGATCGGAAAAAGGCTCGGGGATCACTCGACTCGCGGACCTTCATCGACAAGGAAGTGCGAACGCAGTACGACCAGTCACTTTTGGGTGACGTGACGCGCCTGCGGGTGTATGCGTGGCTCTGCAAGCAGTTGAGGAATCACATCCACGATGGCGTTCTTGCCGTCGACACCCACCCTGGCCGCAGCTACGGCAACACGATGAACGTGGCGCTGAATCTCAGTGTGATTCCCGAGTTAGCCCTCGGTGCCGACAATGAGATGACTCAGCACCACTACGACGCGCTGGGAGTGTGGCAGACCGAACCTGTTTCGCCCTTTACCGGTTCGTCAATGGTGGCCGACCTTGCGACAACCGGTTTCACCCTCATCCGAGCGGCGCTCGAGTACATCGAAGCGTTCACGAAACTTATCGTCCGGAACAAACCGGCGAATGCGCCGTCGTCTAGTGCGTTCCTGGGATGCGTGCAGGCTCGTCCGGGCGAGGTCGAGCCAGCGCCCCCAAAGCGAGCAGTGTTCTATCAAGCACTGTTCGGATTACATCCGGACAG
This sequence comes from Mycobacterium sp. NGS51, assembly GCF_059812525.1. NCBI lineage: Bacteria > Bacillati > Actinomycetota > Actinomycetes > Mycobacteriales > Mycobacteriaceae > Mycobacterium > Mycobacterium sp. NGS51. The sequence continues at coordinate 301,614 of NZ_JCALCV010000001.1, read as the reverse complement.
CGTGTAGTGGACCCCTAGCAGCCCGACACGAGGTTGACGCCGTCATGGACCCGCGAATGAGTTTCTTCGTCGAACGCGTCCAGTACACGCACCGCGAATGCAGGATTCATCGCTGACTGAACTTCCTCCCTTGTCATCCAACGAACCTCGCGGGCTTCCGCAGTGGGGTGAGTGTCCCCATCGGCCGGATGGCAGCGGTAGACCAGAGCGACAATCCCATGGGTCAGGTTCTTGTAAACGCCGGTGAGACGTTCTACCTTCACCGTCAATCCGGTTTCCTCAAGGACTTCGCGCCGAACACCGTCCTCAAAAGATTCGCCTAGTTCGAGTACACCACCAGGGGCTTCCCAGTGGCCGTTGTCGTCCCGCCTGATCACGAGAACGCGATCATCGTCACGCACTACGATGCCGGCGACACTGACCGAGTGCTTAGGCGAGGTTGCCATTTCTGGGGTCCTCCTTGTTCGATGCCGGCAGAAGAGACACGGGTTGACTGGCTTCCTAGACTAGTCGTCTAGACATGTGATGGAAGGCCAGCGGGTGCTGCAACTTGGACAAATCGACAGAGCCGATGACAAGCCGCCATATCGGCAGATCGCGGGCATGTTGCGAGAAGCGATCCGTTCCAACCGGCTAGCTCCCGGGGAACGACTGCCGTCTGAGACGGAACTTATCGAGCATTTCGGTGTGGCACGCATGACGGTAAGACAAGCTGTGCAGGAGCTTCGTTCCGAGGGACTGGTCGTCTCGCAGCATGGCCGCGGGGTGTTTATTCGCCCGACGCCCCCCATCCGCCGGCTCGCGTCGGATCGATTCGCGCGACAGCATCGCGCGGCAGGCAAGGCGGCGTTTACCGTCGAGGCCGAGAAATCGGGTTACTCGCCGCAAGTCGACAATATTGCGGTGAGCCGCGAGAAGCCGAATTCGTTTGTAGCGGAACGACTTCGATTATCACCGGACGATGACATCGTCGTGCGATCGCGCCGCTACCTGGCGAATGGCCGACCGGTTGAAACGGCGGTCTCCTTCATCCCGGCTGCTTTCGCCGAAGGCACGAGGATCGAGCAGGTGGACACTGGGCCCGGGGGCATCTACGCCCGACTGGAAGAGAATGGCCACGTACTCGGTCACTTCACCGAGGAGGTCGCAGCCCGAATGCCCACTCCCGAAGAACGGCGGCAACTGGAACTCGAACCAGGCGTTCCCGTATTGACAGTGCTGCGAACCGCATATGACGCGAATGACGTGGCGGTTGAGGTCTGCGACACGGTGAAAGTTGCTTCCGCCTACCTGCTCGAATACGAGTTCCCGGCCCGCTGAGCCCAAAGTCTTCGATCAACTGGGCGTCGACCGTTGCACTCCTCTAGACGACTATGTAACCTCAACTTGTCTAGAGCAGTTCTCATGAAAGGTCGACAAATGTCTGTGCCGAAATGGCTCAAGGTGTCACACCAGCAGGTTTTCCCACGCAAAGCGTTTGTGGTGTCCGACGTGACGGCGGTGATCGATTACGAGCGGTCGACGAAGGACAACAAGGTCCAGGCGACTGATCGAGAATCAGGCGCTCCGTTGTGGCAGGTCGAAGTCCTCGACGGCGACCCGACAGCTAGTAAGCGAGCGCGCACTCTCACCGTCAAGTTCGCAACGCCCAAGCAGCCTGTGTGCCCACCGAACACTGCCGGAATGCCCTTCACACCAGTGATTTTCGAGGAACTATACATATTGCCGTACGTAGACCGTTCGAGCGAATCCGGCCGCATCGCGTGGTCGTTTCGGGCCTCGGGTATGACTGCGGACACCGGCAAGGCGGGGTCCTCAGCGGGAGACCGGGTGTCAGCATGAGTCCGTACGACCCCGTAGTACCTAGCGATCCGTATTCGATTCCAGATCCCGACGCCGGCATCGACTTCTTTGACCTCACGCACCTGCTGGCGGTCGGCGCCATGTGGCTCATTGCGGTGATCGGCGTGGTCGCCGTTTCGCTCGTCGTTTGGAGAGTGCGTTCCCCCGCCACATTTGGGCGTTATGTTGCAACACCAGCATGTCGGGCCCGATGGCTGATCTGGGCATCGATCTCCTGGCCACGGGTTGCCAAGGCCTGCGGGTTGTCGACTCCCGAGCACGTCACACGCACGGACGCACAGGGCAAGAGCAGGACGAGGACAGTTTGGACTCATCCTCGCCTTCTCGGGGTGAGCATGTTCGGCGACTGCCTACGGATGACAGTCCGAACACGGACCGGCCAGACGGTGGACGACCTCGAAAACGCGGTCCCCGCAATTCGTGACGCTGTCGGGGCGCATTCCGCCCGCTCGACACTGATCGGCCCCGGCACGGTTCGCGTGGAATTCGTTATGAAACAATGCCTTTCAGAGGCAGAGACCGCTGCATTCCCAACCAGCGTCGAGCCGACGGGCGTCGAGGTCGGCCGGCGTGAGAATGGGTCGGCATGGACTCTGCGCGTCGCCGGCCTGCACACCCTCACTGTTGGGTGCTCGGGTGCGGGCAAGGGCTCCGTTTTTTGGGGCATTGCAGGCGGATTAGGCCCAGCCATCAAGGCGGGAACCGTGCGGCTGTTCGCCGTGGATCTCAAGTACGGGATCGAAGTGTCAGTCGGGTCTGCACTATTCAGCGGCATTGCGACGACCGAGGCCAACGCCGCGAGACTGCTGACCAACTTGGAGGAGCTACTAGACAGCCGCGGTCGCAGGATGGCCGGCCGAGCGCGTTCGCACACACCGAGCACCGCCGAACCGCTCGTCGTGCTGCTCATCGATGAATTCGCGGGCTTGACCGCATACATGACGGACGCGGCACTGAGGAAGCAAGTTGCGGGCTCACTCTCACGCATCCTGACAAAGGGTAGGGCTGTAGGCATCGTGGTCGCCGCATTCATGCAGGACCCTCGCAAGGAGATTCTGCCCATGCGCGGGTTGTTCACCCAAACCGTCGCACTGCGGCTGCGCTCACGCGACGAAGTCGCCATGGTCTTGGGTGACGGCCTCGCCGACGCCGCCCCCGCGCATCGGATCAACCCAAATGAGCCTGGTACCGGATACGTCATCGCCGAAGACGGGTCAACGATGCGAGTACGCGCCGACTTCTGGCCCGATTCGCTAATCCGTTCTGTCGCACAAGAATACGGGCCTACAAGCTCAAGTCGCGCTGGTTCAGCAGAGAACTGAGGACATCGGCATGACAACCCTCGGCATCAAAACCAGCGCCACCGCGACAGCGACCTTTCCAGAGCTTCTAACAGCGGAGCAGGTGGCCGAGCTGCTTGGCGTGTCCGCTGCGACGGTGAGTCGATGGGGCGCATTGCGCGAACACGGCGCAGACGTGGGACCGCCCTGCTACACGCTATCTGATCGCGTAAGACGTTGGGACGCAGCTGAAGTCCGCGCATGGCTTCGTAAGGTGCGTCGCTAAGTGGCCGGATCGGTCCCGCGCGGTATCCGAAAGCGGATCAATTCGGCCGGTCTGCCGCGCTATCAAGTGCGCTACCTGGTGCGTGATTCAGACTCCCCGTCGGGATGGGCTGAGACGTCGTCGACGTTCGCCACCTTGCGAGAAGCGCGGGCATTCAAGGCCGACCGGGATGGCGAAGCGGCGATCGGCGCCAGACGCTTCGACCCCCGACTTGGCCGGGCCAAACTCGCCGCTGTCTGGACGCAATACAGCGCGTTGAAACGCCCCGCAGTGTCGCCCAAGACCTGGAGCGGCTACACCCAGCATTGGGAACTACGCATCAGTCCGCGTTTCGGCCACGTCCCGGTTGATGAAATCAGCCGAAAGGATATACAGCAATTCATCGATTCCATGACCGTCGGTCCCTGGGCCAAACTCGCCACGCTGCGGCTGCTGCGGTCGATTCTCGACATGGCGCGCGAGGACGGTCGAATCCACAGCAACCCGGCTGACGGGGTGTCATCCGGGCGGATACCCACCCGAGAACGCCACCGCTATCTGACCGCCACCGAAGTCGCCGCCCTGGCAGCCGCATGCGGCGACCACGGCGACGTGGTGATCATCCTCGCCTTCACCGGCCTGCGCTGGTCCGAACTCGTCGGCCTGCGGGTCGGCGACATCGACCTAACTGCGCGTCGGCTCTATGTCCGCCAGGCCGCGCCAGAAGTGGAAGGCCGGATCATCGTCGGGCCGCCAAAAACTCGCGCCGCCGCCCGAACCGTCCCACTCCCCCAAATCGTCATCGACGCGCTCAAACCAAGGATCGATAATCGCGCGCCCACAGAACATGCAATCACCTCGCCAAATGGCGGGTTCCTCAGATCAAACAACTGGCGCCGGCATACCGACTGGAACGAAGCCCTAAAGAAAACCGGACTGGTGCCGCTGACGATTCACGACCTGCGCCACACCTACGCCAGCCTGGCCCGGGCCTCCGGCGCCGACCTCCGCTACGTCCAGAAGACGATGGGGCACTCGACGCCGACCGTCACCGCGAACATCTACAGCGACCTCTATTCAGACGAACTCGACCACGTAGCCACGAATCTCGACCGGCTTCAGGACGTCGCCAAAAACCGGGCGAACGGACAGGAACCGGACACACCGAACCATCCATAGAGTGCCATCACCGCGTCCGTGCAGCTCAAGACTGGTGGCCAGGGGCGGGATCGAACCGCCGACCTTCCGCTTTTCAGGCGGACGCTCGTACCGACTGAGCTACCTGGCCGGAAGGCACCATGTGCCTCGCCGTGAATGGCGACCCTGACGGGACTCGAACCCGCGACCTCCGCCGTGACAGGGCGGCGCGCTAACCAACTGCGCCACAGGGCCTTGTTGCACTGCCTGCTCCGCGTCGCCGCGTCGCGGTACCCCCTACGGGATTCGAACCCGCGCTACCGCCTTGAAAGGGCGGCGTCCTAGGCCGCTAGACGAAGGGGGCCAGAACCGAATCTCTCCGGGGTACTCGCAACATGGTTCCGTTGTGAGCCAAGCCAGCTTAGGCCACCGCAGACCCAATCCTCAAACGAGCCCCGCCGACGGACGCAGTATCCTGTCCGTCGCAGCCCCTATAGCTCAGTTGGTAGAGCTACGGACTTTTAATCCGCAGGTCCTAGGTTCGAGTCCTAGTGGGGGCACCACGGTCTCGTATGACCTCGGCTGATGCCGCAGGGTGTTTCGGCTGATCCTTGACACTGGTTCCGGTTGATCCTTGACATACGCACTGCGGCCTCGCGCATTCGGGTACTCCCCGCCCATGAGAGGAATGTCACGGCGCACCTTCGGACTGCTCGCGGCTGGCATCGGTGCCACCGGTATGTCGGCGGCCTGCGGCTCCAAGCCCGCCAGCACGCCGGCCAGCCCACCCCCGCAGGCGCCCGGACCGGGCGTGGGCTTCGTGTTGTCACACGAGCAGTTCACCACCGCCCAGCTTGTCGACCAGGCCCAGGCCGCCGAGCAGGCCGGGTTCAGGTATCTGTGGGCCAGCGACCACATCCAGCCGTGGCAGGACAACGAGGGCCACGCCATGTTCCCGTGGATCACGCTGGCGCTGGTAGGCCAGCAGACGCAGCATGTGCCGTTCGGCACCGGCGTGACATGTCCGATCTATCGCTTTCACCCGACGACGGTGGCGCACGCCTTCGCGTCGCTGGCGGTGCTCTACCCCGGCCGGGTCTTTCTCGGCGTCGGCACTGGTGAACGCCTCAACGAGCAAGCCGCCACCACACAGTTTGGCTCCTATCGTGAGCGCCACGACCGACTGATCGAGGCCATCCAGCTCATCCGCCAGCTATGGAGCGGGCAACGAATCTCATTCCAGGGCGGCTACTTTCAGACCAATCAGCTCAAAATCTACGACCTGCCGCCGTCGCCGCCACCCATATTTGTCGCTGCAGGCGGCCCCAAAAGCGCGCGGCTGGCCGGGCAGTACGGCGACGGCTGGATCGCGCAAGCCGACAGCATGACAGAACCGAAGCTGGTGGCCGCGTTCAACCAGGGGGCCAAGGACTCCGGCCGCGATCCCGCCACCCTGACCAAGCGCGGTGAGATGTTCGCCGTGGTCGGTGATCAGGACGAAGTCAACCGCGCCGCCCAACTCTGGCGGTTCACCGGCGGCGCCGTCGACCAGCCCAACCCCGTCGACATCCAACAAGCGGCCCAAGCCAATCCACTGGACAAGGTGATCGACGGCTGGACCACCGGCACCGATCCGGGCACCCACATCAAAGCGGTGCAGGCGGTTCTCGACGCCGGTACGACACCGTTCATGCACTTTCCCCAGCAGGACCCGACAATGGCGATCGACTTCTACCGCACTCAGGTCCTGCCTCGGCTGCACTAATTCAGCGCCGCGCGGATGTAGCCGACATCGCCGAATGGCATCTCGCCGTCGCCCAGCGGCCGCAGCCCGTACTCGACGAAGAGATCGGCATTGCTGCTGCCGATCGTCTGCCAGCCGCGGTGAGTCAAGTAGGCGGCTGTCTCGTTACGGTCGCCGAAGTACAGGAGATCGGTCATCTCCAGGTCGTAGCCGTACTGGCGCCACTGTTCAGCCAGTTCGTTGGTGCGTTCGCGTTGTGCCTCGGTGATGTTGTCGACGGTCTCAGTACCCAGCCGGCTGCCGCGAGCACTGAGCCGGGTGATGTTGTCCAACAGCCGATCCTGGGCCTCCGGCGGCAGGTAGCCCAGCAGCCCCTCGGTGAGCCATGCAGTGGGCCGGTCCGGGCGAAAGCCTGCGCCCTGCAACTCGGTTGGCCAGTCGTCGCGCAAGTCGATGGCCACCGGACGACGATCCGACGACGGACGTACTCCCAACTCGGCAAGCGTCCGCGTCTTGAACTCGATCACTTGTGGCTGGTCGACCTCGAACACCGTTGTGCCGTCAGGCCAGGGCAACCGGTAGGCGCGCGCGTCAAGTCCCGACGCCAAGATCACCACCTGCCGGATGCCCGTGGCCATCGCGTCGGCGAAGAAGTCGTCGAAGTACTTGGTGCGCACTGCCAAGTTCTCGGACATACGATCCAAGTCCAAGGCCGGGTCCTCGATTTCGGTGCCGGCGAGCTCTCCACGCGCGAATTTGGTAAAGAACTCCACGCCCACCGCCGCGACCAACGACTCGGCGAACGGGTCATTGATCAGGGGATCAGGTCGTTTGCTGGCCACGGCCCGCTGAGCAGCGACGGCCGTGGCCGTCGCCCCCACACTGGACGCCAGATCCCAAGAGTCACCATCGGTACGTGCCATATCACCCTCCGCACTATCAGAATACTTAGTTAGTATAACAAGTATTCTGGCGAGTGATTCCGGCCGTTAGCGCATAGCGCTGAGGTAAGTCACGTCGGCGAATGCCGCAGCGACCTCGTCGTCGGGATAGACGAAGCCGTTGTCCGCGTGCAGCTGCGCGACGCTGCGGTGAGTCACCTGCCAATCGTGTCGCGTCAAGTGGTCGATGATGTGGCTGCGCTCGAAGTGGTAGACCAAGTCGTTGAAGTCGATGTCAAACCCGAGCTCACTCATCCGCTCGTGATGAGTACGCCACCGTTCGTCGGTGAAAATGCGGGTGTCCGGGACGAATTCGCAGGCCAGCCGGCTGCCGCCAGAACTCAGCGTGGTGATGTTGTCGAACAGCGCGTCCTGAGCGTCGGGCGGCAGGTACACCACGAGACCCTCGGCGCTCCACGCCGAGGGGGCATCGGCGTCGAACCCGGCGGCACGCAGCGCTGCCGGCCAGTCGTCGCGCAGGTCGACGGCAACAGTGCGCCGCTCGGCGGTCGGCTCGGCGCCAAGGCCGCTCAGCGTCGTGGTCTTGAACTCGATGACCTCGGGCAGATCGACTTCGTAGACAACCGTGCCGGCCGGCCAGGGCAAGCGATAGGCCCGAGCATCCAAACCGGCCGCCAGAATGACCGCTTGGCGGACCCCACTTTTCGTCGCGTCGAGGAAGAACTTGTCGTAGAACCGGGTCCGGACCCCCATCCCCCGGGCCATGCGGTCCGGATCGAATTCGGAGTCCGCCTCAACGGGAATCTCGTTGTTGACCAGCCGCGTGTAGACATCGATGCCGACTGCCCGCACCAGCGGCGCGGCGAACGGGTCATCGATCAGCGGCGCCGGCCCCGCAGCGGCCAGCGCGCGCTGCGCGGCGACCATCGTCGCTGTCGCCCCGACGCTCGACGCCAGATCCCAGCTGTCGCTATCGGAACGCATCGGCATGCTCCTATCTCGCTTTTCATTAATATAGATCAGCTAGTTATTTGCGGAGCTGCCGGAGCTAGGCTGGGCCATGGACTTCGCCCAACGGACCATCGACCTGGCTCGCCAGAACGTCGCCGAAGGTGGCCGCCCATTCGCGACGGTCATCGTCAAAGACGGCGAGATCCTCGCCGAGAGCGCCAACCAGGTGGCCCAGACTCACGACCCGACCACCCACGCGGAGGTCCTCGCCATCCGGCGGGCATGTATGCAGCTGGGCACCGAGAACCTCGCCGGTACCACCATCTACGTGCTCGCCCACCCGTGCCCGATGTGCCTCGGCGCGTTGTATTACTGCTCACCCGATCGGGTGGTCTTCCTGACGTCGCGCGACGACTACGAGCCTTACTACGTCGACGACCGCAAGTACTTCGAGCTCGCGACCTTCTACGACGAGTTCGCAAAGCCCTGGGAGCAACGCCGTCTGCCCATGCGCCATGAGCCCAGCGAGGCAGCGATGGACGTCTATCGGTTCTGGCGCGAACGCAACGGGGACAAGCACGCTTCTTGACATCACCACCGGCAGCTGCACTATTATCTACGTATGCATGCAGATAACAAGGCACCCCGATTGCCGGACGATCAGGCCAGTCTGGTGGTCGAAGTGTTTCGGATGTTGGCCGACGCCACCCGGGTCCAGGTGCTGTGGGCACTTACCGAACGCGAGATGTCGGTCAACGAGCTCGCCGAGCATGTCGGCAAACCGGCGCCGTCGGTCTCCCAGCACCTCGCAAAGTTGCGGATGGCACGACTGGTGCGCACCCGCCGCGAGGGGACCACGATTTTCTACAGCATGGAAAACGAGCACATCTGCCAGCTGGTCACTGACGCCGTCTTCAACGCCGAGCACGCCGGCCCAGGGGTCCCACCGCACCACCGCTCCGATGCGGAGTTGCAGGTGGTTACCAAAGCGACAGCACAACAAAGGAGATGAGGATCATGTCGCACCACACCCATCCACACGAAACGCCGCACGCCCACGAGCACGAACACGACGGCGTCGCCCACACGCACGAACACACCAGCCACGAGCATGAGCATGTCGAGCACGACCACGCTCATACCCACGATGACGGCACCGAGCACGCTCACCAGCACGTGCATCAGTCCGGCCTCGAGGAAGCACACAGCCACGCCCACTAAGGGGCACGCGTTACATGTTGGGGCAGTAGTGCTTTGGGTTGCCGCGCTCGTCCAGCGGGGGCAGGTTACGCGCGGGCGTGTGCACCAGCGGTGTCTCGGCCGGGATGCGACCGGTGGCGCGGTCCCACCCGGCGCGAGCCCGTGGATGCTTGCGGTAACGCGGGGGCACCACGGCGAAGACCAATCGCACGACGTCGCCGAGCCGGCGATGTAGCCATTCGTCGCGGCGCGACCAGCTGTAGCCCATCAGCTCGCGCACCGGCGGATCGTAGAGGCCGACCGTCAACCAGACGAAGAACGGCGCCATCAGTTGTCGTTGTAACCGCCATAACCAAGCCGGAATCCACTGCGCAAAGGGCGGTTTGGGCAGAACGGTGAGATCGAGAACTTGGCGTGCCGCCCAATTGTTCTCCAGCACCTCGCGGCACATGTGGTCCCAGTAGACCTGAAACTCCTCCCAGCTCTTCGGCACCGGGCGCATGCTCATGCCGTACATCCGGTACCACTCGACATGCTCGTCGAACAGCTGGCGCTTCTGCGCCTCGGTGATACCGCCGCAGAACCGCTCGGCCACATGCAATGTGCCGACAAAGAAGGTCGAATGCGCCCAGTAGAAGACGTCGGGGTTCAGCGCGTGATAGCGGCGGCCCTGCGCGTCGGTGCCCTTGATGTCGGTGTGGTAGTCGCGCACCTCGGCGCCGGTCGTCGGGGCGCGGTCGCCGTCAAACACGACGCCACCGATCGGATAGAGCGACCGCAGCAGCCGGGGCCAGCGCTCCCGGAAGAACGTCGAGTGGTCTTCGACGGCGGCGCCCAGCTGCGGGTGCATGTTCTGCATGGAACCGGCCCACGGGCCCTGCAGCATGCCGCGCCAATCGCCGAAGTATTTCCACGTCAGCGAGTCGGGCCCGAGCGGCATCGGCGGCGCGTCGTATCCCAATGGCGACACCGGGCAGCCGCTGGCCACTTCATCGGACCCGCCTTCGCTGGTCAGCGGGTGCGCCTCAGAAGTATCTTGAGTCACTGGTGAGGTTCCTGTCGGTCGTCAGTCAACCTGACTACATGCGTTGTCACTATCCAGTTTAGGAGGGCTGTGTCGTCGGGTCAACGACGGGGCCGCTGGTCCGGTGTCCCCTTGGAGGATCGGCAGGCGCTGCGCCGCGACAAACTCGTCGGCGCCGGCGTGCAGCTGCTCGGCGAAGAAGGCGGTCCCGCACTGACCGTGCGGGCGGTATGCCGGGAAGCCGGGCTCACCGAACGCTATTTCTACGAAAGTTTCGCCGACCGTGACGAATTCGTCCGCGGGGTTTACGACGATGTCTGCACGCGCGCGATGTCGACACTGATGTCAGCGGGCACACCGCGGGAGGCGGTTGAGAGATTTGTCGCACTGATGGTCGACGACCCGGTGCGCGGACGGGTCCTGCTGCTGGCGCCCGGAGTCGAGCCCGTGCTGACCCGCTCCGGCGCGGAATGGATGCCCAGCTTCATCGACTTGCTGCAGCGCAAGCTGACCCAAATCGGCGATCCCATCCGCCAGCACATGGTGGCCACCAGCTTGATCGGCGGCCTGACCGCGCTATTCACCGCCTACCTGGACGGGCGCCTGGCGGCCAGCCGCGAGCAGTTCATCGATTACTGCGTCGACATGCTGCTCAGCCGGGCCGCGACGTACTAGCGACGCGCCGGGACAAACTTGATGCTACCGGCGTACACAGATATATTGACTGCAACCAACAGACACAGATAACTGGAGGACCCATGTCGGCAGACTTGACCGACTTACAGCTGTTGCAGGAACTCGAGCCTGTCGTCGAGAAGAACATCAACCGGCATCTGTCCATGCACAAGAACTGGAACCCGCACGACTACATCCCGTGGTCGGACGGAAAGAACTTCTATGCGCTCGGCGGGCAGGATTGGGAGCCCGAGCAGTCCCAGCTTTCCGATGTCGCCCAGGTGGCGATGGTGCAGAACCTGATGACCGAGGACAACCTGCCGTCGTATCACCGCGAGATCGCGATGAACTTCGGCATGGACGGCGCGTGGGGGCAGTGGGTCAACCGCTGGACTGCCGAGGAGAACCGCCACGGCATCGCGCTGCGCGACTATTTGGTGGTGACCCGCGCGGTCGACCCGGTCGAGTTGGAGAAGCTGCGCCTTGAGGTGGTGAACCGGGGCTTCAGCCCGGGCCAGAACCACCAGGTTCGAGAAGACCTGTTCGCCGAGAGCCTGTTCGACTCGGTCATCTACGTCACCTTCCAGGAGCTGGCCACCCGGATTTCGCACCGCAACACCGGCAAGGCGTGCAACGAGACGATCGCTGACAAGCTGTTGGCCAAGATCTCCGCCGACGAGAACCTGCACATGATCTTCTACCGCGACGTCACCGAGGCCGGCTTCGAGATCGCGCCCAATCAGGCGATGAAGTCGCTGCACAAGGTGTTGCGCAACTTCCAGATGCCCGGCTACCAGGTGCCGGAGTTCCGGCGCAAGGCCGTGATGATCGCCGTTGGCGGGGTGTACGACCCGCGTATCCATCTCGACGACGTCGTGATGCCAGTGCTGAAGAAGTGGCGCATCTTCGAGCGTGAGGATTTCAGCGGCGAGGCCGCGGCGATGCGTGACGATCTGGCGCTGCTGATCAAAGAGCTTGAGCAGACCTGCGACAAGTTCGAGGTGTCCAAGCAGCGCCAACTCGACCGGGAAGCCCGCACGGGCAAGAAGACCACCGCATACGAGCTGCATCAGACTGCAGGCACGCTGACGATGAGCCGGCGGTAGCCCGCCGTTGCGCATCGGCCCCATCACGCTCGCCAGCCCGGTGGTGCTGGCACCCATGGCGGGCGTGACCAACGTCGCGTTCCGCACGCTGTGCCGTGAGCTGGAACAAGCCAAGGTCGGCACGGTCAGCGGTCTCTACGTCTGCGAGATGGTGACGGCGCGCGCGCTCGTCGAGCGGCATCCGGCCACCATGCACATGACGACGTTCTCCGCCGACGAGTCCCCGCGATCGCTGCAGCTGTACACCGTCGATCCGGCCACCACATATGAGGCCGTCAAGATGGTCGCCGACGAGGGCCTGGCCGATCACATCGACATGAACTTCGGTTGTCCGGTGCCCAAGGTGACCCGGCGCGGTGGCGGCGCCGCGCTGCCGTTCAAACGGCGGCTGTTCGGCCAGATCGTCGCGGCGGCGGTGAGAGGAACCGCCAGCTCCGGTATTCCAGTGACGGTCAAGTTCCGCGTCGGCATCGACGATGCCCACCACACCCACTTGGACGCCGGTCACATCGCGGAAACCGAAGGCGCGGCCGCCGTCGCATTGCACGCCCGTACCGCGGCGCAGCGCTACTCCGGCGCCGCGGACTGGGATCAGATCGCCGCGCTCAAGCAACACGTGCGAACGATCCCGGTGCTGGGCAACGGGGACATCTTCGACGCCAGCGACGCGCTGACGATGATGGCCGCCACCGGATGCGACGGCGTCGTCATCGGCCGCGGCTGCCTGGGCCGCCCCTGGTTGTTCGCCGAACTGTCAGCCGCCTTCACCGGCAGTCCACCGCCGACCCCGCCAACCCTGGGTGAGGTGGCCGACATCGTCCGCCGCCACGGTGTGCTGTTGGCCGCGCACTTCGGCGAAGACAAGGGCATGCGTGATATCCGCAAACACATCGCCTGGTATCTGCATGGGTTCCCGGCCGGATCCGAGCTGCGACGAGCATTGGCGCTGGTCAAGACATTGGCCGAGCTCGACGTTTTGCTCGACCAGCTGGACGCGGATGTTCGGTTTCCGGATGCGGCCACCGGCCCGCGGGGCCGGCAGGGGTCACCGGCTCGGGTGGCTCTGCCCGACGGCTGGCTGACCGACCGCGACGATTGCACAGTGCCGGCGGGCGCCGACATCATGCATTCGGGTGGCTGAATCGAGCGTCCGGCGACGATGCGGGCCGGAACGGCCTGAGGAGAAGCCGGACAATTGAGACCGCCTCGACATCGCGTTTCTGCCGAGGGCTGGCTACGATGTGGAACTTGTTGCAATGTGGCCCATGGCGGGACCCGCCGCGGCGCCGCTGTACGAGAGCGAGAACAACGGGCGCGACCACGCCGGTCGCGTGGAAACGCAGTGCTGCCACCGCCAGCACTGCCCTGACGTATGCGCACGAACACCCAGATGTTTACGGGCATCTCATCGGAGCTTCGGAGGCCGGTAGGACATGAGTGACGGCGACTTTGGCGCCGATGAAGCCACTCCCGGCCGTCCGCACGCCCCGGGCGCCCCGCCGTGGGAACGATTCGGTTCACCGGCCCACCACGCCGACCCCGTTAGTCGATGGTCGCCACCGCCAACCGAGCCCGCTGACCCCGACGACAGCGAGCCGACCGGATGCCACACCGGAGGCGGGCTCAGCGTCGCCGAACTGATCGCCAAGGTCGGCGGTCAGACGACAGTCCGGCCCAGCCATCGGCGCGCGGCCAAGGAAACCGAGCCGCCCGAACCGGTCCCCTCTACGCTCGACGCCCAGCCGGAGTACCGATACGACGCCTACGCCGTGTCGACGTCATCGGCCTACGCATCTGAGCTGCCGGACCTCGAGGTAGCGCACCGCCCACGGCGCAGCGCCCAGTCCCAAGAGACCACCGTGCTGCCGACGGTGTCAGAAAAGGTGCCGCCGGCGCGGATCACCGGGACGGCTACAGCTGCCGATGCCTCGGCGCCCGAACCGAAACGCAAGCGTCGCCCGTTGTTGGCGGCCGGGCGCTCGATAGCGGCCCTGATCGCCGTGTTGTCGCTGGCGCTGACCGGCGGGGCGTGGCAGTGGAGCGCCTCGAAAAACAACAGGTTCAACACCATCAGCGCGCTGGACCCGCATTCGCGCGACATCGTCGACCCCAATGGGCAATACGGCGACGAGAACTTCTTGATCGTCGGGGTCGACTCGCGTGCCGGGGAGAACAGCGAAATGGGCGCCGGCGACACCCAAGACGCCGGCGGCGCCCGATCGGACACCATCATGCTGGTCAACATCCCGGCCAACCGCAAACGCGTGGTCGCGGTGTCGTTTCCGCGCGACCTGGCAATTACGCCGATGAAATGCGAGGCGTGGAATCCCGACACCGGCGCCTACGGCCCGCTCTACGACGAGGACACCGGGACCTACGGGTCGCGATACGTCTATACCGAGACGAAACTGAACTCCGCGTTCGCATTCGGCGGCCCCAAATGCCTGGTGAAGGTCATCCAGAAGTTGTCCGGCCTGAGTATCAACCGGTTCATGGCCATCGACTTCTCCGGTTTCGCCAAGATGGTCGACGCGCTCGGCGGCGTCGAGGTTTGCAGCACTACCGCACTGAAGGACTATGAGTTAGGCACGGTGCTCAGCCACGCCGGCCGCCAGGTCATCGACGGCACGACAGCGCTCAACTATGTGCGGGCACGGAACGTCACCACCGAGAACAACGGCGACTACGGGCGCATCAAACGTCAGCAGCTGTTTTTGTCGTCGCTGCTGCGTTCGCTGATTTCCAGGGACACGTTCTTTTCGCTGAGCAAGCTCAACAACGTCGTCAACATGTTCATCGGCGACAGCTACGTCGACAACGTCAAAACCAAAGACCTCGTCGACCTCGGCCAATCGGTACAGGGCGTCTCGGCCGGGCACATCACCTTCGTGACGGTACCGACCGGCGAAACCGACGAGAACGGCGACGAGCCGCCCCGCAGTTCCGACATGCGGGCGCTCTTCGACGCCATCATCAACGACGACCCGCTGCCCGGTGAAAACGACAAGAACGCGACGGCGAGCCTGTCCACCCAGTCGACTACCAGCACAACGCCACAGCCCAGCCTTGCCGCTGAGGGGCATGCCGAGCATGTCCAAGCCGTCACGACGGCCCCCGAGGACGTCACGGTTCAGGTCTTGAACTCGACCGGCAAGACCGGTCTGGCCGCCACCGCCACCGACGAACTGCAACAACAGGGTTTCAACGTCATGGAGCCGTCCGACTACCCGAGCTCGCTGAAATCCACCACGGTTTTCTTCTCACCGGGCAACGAGCAGGCCGCCGCCACAGTGGCATCGACGCTGGCCAATTCAAAGGTTGAGCGGGTCAGCGGAATTCACGGGGTACAGGTGGTACTCGGGTCCGACTTTTCCAAAGTGAGTGCGCCCCCACCCAGCGGCTCGTCGGTGAGCGTGCAAATCGACCGCAACGCGCACAGCACACCCACCAAACTTCCCGAAGACCTGACGGTCACCAACGCCGCCGATACCACCTGCGAGTAGCCGCAGGAGTTTTCGCGTGCATGAGTGGCGCTTCATGCCATTTCCGCGGCTGAGAACGTAGTCTTGGCGATATGCGGACCGCCTACCATGAACAACTTTCGGGGCTCTCCGAACGACTCGGCGAGATGTGTGGCTTGGCCGGAGTCGCCATGGAACGTGCAACACAGGCGCTGCTGCAGGCAGATTTGGTGCTGGCCGAGCAGGTTATCTCCGACCACGAAAACATAGCCCGGCTGAGCGCCCGTGCGGAGGAAAGCGCGTTCGTGTTGTTGGCCTTGCAGGCTCCTGTCGCCGGTGATCTGCGCGCGATTGTCAGCGCAATCCAGATGGTCGCAGATATCGACCGGATGGGCGCGCTGGCCCTGCATGTCGCCAAGATCGCGCGCCGGCGCCATCCCCAGCACGCACTACCCGAAGAGGTCAACGGTTATTTTGCCGAAATGGGCAGGGTAGCAGTCGAATTAGGCAACAGCGCACAGGAGGTGCTGTTGTCACGCGACCCGGAGAAGGCGGCGCGGATCCGGGAAGAAGACGATGCCATGGACGACTTGCATCGGCACTTGTTCACCGTGCTGATGGACCGGGAATGGAAGCACGGAGTGGCCGCCGCCGTCGACGTCACGTTGCTGGGCCGATTTTACGAGCGCTTCGCCGATCACGCCGTCGAGGTGGCGCGGCGGGTCATCTTCCAGGCGACCGGCAAGTTCCCCGAAGACGACGCGGTGCCCACGTCCGGCTAGCCGAAACGGCCGGATATGTAATCTTCGGTGGCCTTCTGGGTCGGGTTGGAAAAGATCTTCTCGGTGTCGTCGATCTCGACCAGCCGACCGGGCTTGCCGACGGCCTCCAGGTTGAAAAATGCGGTTTGGTTGCTGACCCGCGCGGCCTGCTGCATGTTGTGAGTGACAATGACGATGGTGTAGTCCTGCTTCAGCTCGGCGATCAAATCTTCGATCGCCATCGTCGAGATCGGGTCCAACGCCGAACACGGCTCGTCCATCAGCAACACATCGGGCTGCACCGCGATGGCTCGCGCGATGCACAATCGCTGCTGCTGGCCGCCGGACAACCCACCGCCGGGCCTGTCCAACCGGTCCTTGACCTCGTCCCACAGGTTGGCGCCGCGTAGTGAGTATTCAGCGGTGTCGTCGAGTGTTTTGCGGTTGCGCACACCCTGAAGCTTCAATCCGGCCAGCACGTTGTCGCGTATCGACATGGTGGGAAATGGGTTTGGCCGCTGAAACACCATCCCGATCGCCCTGCGCACACCGACCGGATCGATGCCTGAGCCGTAGATGTCGTCGTCGTCGAGCAGCACCGTGCCCTCGACGCGGGCTCCCGGGAGAACTTCGTGCATGCGGTTGAGCGTGCGCAGCACCGTCGTCTTGCCGCAGCCGGACGGGCCGATGAACGCGGTTACACTGCGAGGAAGAACCGACAGCGATACATCGGCAACCGCGTGGAACGCCCCGTAATAGATGTTGAGGTCTTTGAGGTCCAACCTCTTAGCCAACGCACGCTCCTGCCTAGAATTTCTTAGGCTCAACGACTTTCGCGACCACCCTGGCCCCGACACCGACGCACGCACACCGGCCGGCGGTCTGGTGACACATCATACCGGCCAGTGTGTCGGAGATGCCGAAGTGCTGGTCCCATAGCTCCCTGTTCTGCCGTCTATCTTTCGCCGCGGCAGCCGCCGGATCAATCAATCGATCGCGTTGATCGCGGCGACCAGGCGCGTCTTGAACTTGTCGGGCAGTGGAACGTAGCCGGCCGAGGAGAGACCGCTTTGACCGTCGTGGGTGGCCACGTTCAAAAATGACTTCACTGCCCCGGAGGTAGCCACGTCGTACCCCCTGGAACACACGATTTCGTATACCGCCAACAGCAACGGGTAGGCACCAGGCTCTCTGGTGCTGTAGAGCGACTGCAGATCCAACTTGAGGTCGTTGCCGCTGCCGATGAACTTGGCGTCGTCGATAGCGGCGGCGGCGGTGTGGTCGGTGAGGGCGACGGCTCCGCTGCCGGTGTCGATCTGGGCATACGCGATCCGGGCCTGATCTGCGAAGCTTTTCTCGACGTAGCCGATGGCGCCCGGAGTGGATTGCACGGCCTGCGCCACGCCGCCCGACGTTTGGGCGCCGTCGCCCACGCCACCCTGAAAATCGGTGCCGGTGCCCTTGGTCCAGGTTTGCGGGGCGGCGGCGACCAGGTACTTCTGGAAATTGTCAGTGGTGCCCGACGGGTCCGAGCGGTAAATCGGTGTGATCTCGATGTCGGGTAGCGCAACGCCGGGGTTCAGCGCGGCGATCATCGGATCACGCCAGTTGGTGATGCCGCCGCTGAAGATTCGGGCCAGCACATCGGCGTTGACGATCAGCGGATTGACTCCATCGAGGTGATAGGCCACCGCGACCGGTCCGAACACCAACGGCAGGTGCCATACCGGATGCCCGTGACAGCGTTTGGCAGCCGGATTGATTTGGTCGGATTTCAACGGCGAGTCCGAGCCGGCGAAATCGACGTGCCCCGCGACGAACTGCTCACGTCCGGCGGCCGAGCCGGTCGCGTCGTAGGAAACGTTGTTGCCCGCGCACAACCGGCCCCAAGCCTGGTTGAACAGCGCGATCGCATTCTGTTGAGCGGTCGACCCTTCACCGGCCAGCTCGTCCTTGCCGCCACATTTAACCGATCCCTTCGATGTCCCGGTGGAGGCGCCGATGTTGTCGTCGCTGCCGCACCCGGCTAAAACCACGCTGGTGATCACCGCCGCAACCAACGCTTTACCCACCGTGTTGCGCTTCACTGATCTCGCTTTCTCACCGATGAAGTTCGCAGCTCAATCTCTACGCTAGTGAGGTCACCCGGTCATCCGAAACCGGTTCGCCGGTATTGGACGGCGCCGCCGTCACCGGCAGGCCGCGCTACCTACGTCAGGGATCGTTTGCGGCATAGGCGGTGTCGACGCTGGCGACGGTGAAGCCCAGCTGTTGGTAGGTGCGCAGCGCGGCCGTGTTGTCGGATTCCACGTAGAGCATCACCGTGGGGTCGGTGGCGTCGGCCAGCCGCCGTGCCAGGTATGCGATGCCGACGGCGGTCAGTGCACGACCGAGGCCGCGACCTTGCGCCGACGGGTCAACCCCGACGACGTAGACCTCGCCGAGGCCCGCCGCGTCGGGATGCACTTTGGTCCAGTGGAAGCCCAGCAGCTCGTCGCTCGTCTCGTCGAACGCCAAAAACAGTCCGTCCGGATCGAACCAGGGTTCGCCGCGGCGTTCGGCCAGGTCGGCCGACGTCCAGCCACTCTGTTCCGGATGTCCGGCGAATGCGGCGTTGTTGACGCGAAGCAACTCCGCATCGTCGCTGCTTCCGGCGTAGGTTCGCATTCGCACCCTGTCCGGCGTTGCGGGCGCGGCGGCGGTGCTCAACGAACGGCGCATCTGGATGAGCTCGCGCACCGGTGCCAGATTCAGCGCCGCCGCCGTCGCCCGAGCCGCATCCAATGTGCCGTGTGCCCAGAAACGATTGCGCGCATCGGTTTTCGTCAACGCAGCCTTGATCATGGCTGCACCGACACCGCGCCGACGGGCTTGCGGATGAACCACAAGCTCGGCCATGCCGAAGAAATCGTCGTGCGGTGGGCTGAGGTTGAGGTAGCCGACCACCGTGTCCCGGTCTTGGCCGGTGGCCACGAGGTGCTCGGTGCGAGCGTGGCCCAACTCCCGCAGAACTTGATCGCCGACGGGTGCTACGCCATCGAATTCGCTTGCCACCGTGACAAGTTCACGCACCTGCTGCTGCTCGGCCGCAGTCAGCTCCGAGCGCCAGTCCGGCGGAGTCACTGGCTGTGCAGCGGGTCGACCAGCGGGTCCTGGCTTGTGTCCAGTTCTGGCTCGTTGTCCGCGGGGGCGTCCGAGTCCTCCCCCGATGATCGGCCGCGGGCGGGTCGGACCGCCTTGTAGCCCACGTTGCGTACCGTTCCGATCAACGATTCATATTCTGGCCCGAGCTTGGCCCGCAGCCGTCGCACGTGCACGTCGACAGTCCGGGTGCCGCCGAAGAAGTCGTAGCCCCACACTTCATGCAATAGCTGTGCCCGGGTAAACACCCGACCGGCGTGCTGCGCAAGGTACTTCAGCAGTTCGAATTCTTTATAGGTGAGATCCAGTGGGCGGCCGCGCAGTCGAGCGGTGTACGTGCCTTCGTCGATGACCAATTCCCCGAGGCTGATTTTGCCGGCGGACTCCTGGTCGGCCAGGCCACCGCGTCTGCCGACCAGCAGACGCAGCCGAGCATCGATCTCACCGGGTCCGGTACCGGGCAGCAGAATCTCGTCAAGGCCCCAATCGGCGTTGATCGCTACCAGCCCGCCTTCGCTGACCACCGCCACCACCGGGATCGACCGGCCCGTGGTGCCCAGCAGGCGGCACAGGCCGCGCGCCGCCGGCAGGTCATTACGCGCGTCGACGAGCACGATGTCGGCGCTACCCGCTTCCAGCAGCGAGGAGACGTCCGCAGCGGCCGCACGCACAGTGTGGGCGAGCAGAGACAACGACGGCAGGACCGAGTCGGGGTGCGGCTCCGCGGTCAGCAGCAGTAGATCCAACAAGCCCCTCCAGCGTCGTGGGAAAGGCGTCTCCCCAGGTTCAGCGGCCAGGTGTACTAACGATAGCGTGCTACCTGCTGATTCGCCCGGTGACGATGCACGCCACAATAAGCGGATGCGTAGGGTGCTGGTCGGTGCGGTAGGCGTATTACTGGCCGTCGTACTCGTGCTCATCGGAGCTGTCGGGATCGATTTCGGAATCACCGTCTACGCCGAGTACCGGTTGTCCCGGACGCTGCGCGACACCGCGCACCTTGGGTCAGACCCATTCGTCGCGATCCTCGGGTTTCCGGTCATCCCGCAGGCGATGCGCCGCCATTACGACGAACTAGAGGTTAAAGCCAATGCCGTCGACCAGCCTCGGGTTGGCAAGGCCACGCTGGAGGCGACCATGCACTCCATCGGTCTGACCGACGCGTCGTGGCTGATCCGGCCTGACGCCAAGATTCCGGTCGGCAAGCTGGAAAGCCGCATCATCATCGACTCGACCCATCTCGGGCGATACCTGGGCATCACCGACCTGATGGTCGAGGCGCCACCGCAGGAGACCAACGACGCTACCGGCGGCACCACCGAATCCGGAATCTCCGGCAGCCGCGGGCTGGTGTTCACCGGCACCCCGAAATCGGCACAATTCGACAAGCGGGTCAGTGTTTCGGTGGACCTGTCGATCACTGGCAAGGACCGGACCACCTTGGCGTTCACCCCAACCGGCGTGCTGACCGGCCCGGATACTGCCAACCAGAAGGTGCCTGACGATAAACGGGATGCGGTGCTGGCCGCCTTCCGCCAGCAGTTGCCCGACCAGAAGCTCCCGTTCGGGGTGGCACCGACGAGTCAGGGGGCGCGCGGCTCCGATGTGATCATTGAAGGCATCACCGAGGGAGTAACGATCACCCTCGACGGGTTCAACCAATCATGACTGCACTCGTCGCGATCGTGGCCGCGCTGGTGCTGGCCACCGTGACCGGGTGGCTGCTGACCCGCCGGGCCGGCCAGGTCCGGTCGATCGATCCCCGCAGCACGCTGGACACCAGCGATCTCGGCCTGTCCGGCGACGGGCCGACCGTCGTGCATTTCAGCGCTCCCTGGTGCGGGCCGTGCGACCGGGTGCGACGGGTGGTCGACCAGGTGTGCGCCGACCTTGGCGACGTGGCGCACGTGGAAATCGACATGGACGCTAACCCTGCTGCGGCACGCAGGCTTTCGGTCCTGTCGCTACCCACCACGTTCATCTTCGATGCCGACGGTCAGCAGCGCTATCGCACCGCCGGCGTCCCCAGGGCCGAGGAGCTGCGCTCGGCGTTGACCCCGCTATTGGCTTGATTGTCGGGCCATTGGGTAAGCTGTGCGTCGTGTCCGCCCGCCTCGAGCTTGTGCTCACCAAGCGCCGCGCAGTCGATCTGTGCCGCACCGCGGGTTGTTGCTGTTGTTGTAGCTGCTGAGTAGCGCAGTTCGCGCCGCTCTCGGAGCAGCCATTCTGGCGTGCCTCCAGCCCTTCCGTTGTCAACAGGAGCAGCTCTTTGTCGTCGAAATCCCACACCACCGCCCAGGTAGACATTCGTGGCCCCCGGTTCGTCGCCTGGGTCACCACTGCAGTGCTGGTGGCCACGCTGATTGTCGCCGGATCCAGCGCGCCGGCGGCCGCCGTCATATTGGCCGGACAGGCCGTCGTCTTCGCGATCGGCGCTTGGGCCGGGCCGCGCAGGCACCCCTACGGCTTGGTGTTCGCCAACGTGGTGGCGCCGCGGCTGGGTCCGGTCCGCGAGCGTGAACCGGTGGCCCCGCTGAAATTCGCTCAGTTGGTCGGCTTTGTTTTCGCCGTCGTCGGCGTTTCCGGGTTCGCTGCCGGCGTTCCTCTGCTCGGAATCATCGCCACTGCGGCCGCTCTGGTGGCGGCCTTCCTCAACGCCGCCTTCGGCATCTGCCTGGGCTGCCAGCTCTACCCGCTCGTGACGCACCTGCGTAACCAACCGAAAGGATCCACACCATGGCACGCTCCGACGTCCTAGTCTCGACTGACTGGGCCGAGAGCAATCTCGACGCCGCTAACACCGTCTTCGTCGAAGTAGACGAAGACACCAGCGCCTACGACACCGGTCATATCGCCGGCGCGGTCAAGCTGGACTGGCGCGACGATTTGCAAGACCCGGTCCGGCGCGACTTCGTCGACGCCCAGCAGTTCTCCAAGCTGCTGAGTGACCGCGGTATCTCCAACGACGACACCGTAATCCTCTACGGCGGCAACAACAACTGGTTCGCCGCCTACGCCTACTGGTACTTCAAGCTGTACGGCCACGACAAGGTCAAGCTGCTCGACGGGGGTCGCAAGAAATGGGAGCTCGACGGTCGTCCGTTGACCGCCGACGCCGTGAAGCGTCCCGCAACGTCCTACACCGCCAAGGCCCCCGACAACTCGATCCGGGCGTTCCGCGACGAGGTCATCGACGCCATCAACGCCAAGAACTTGGTCGACGTCCGTTCCCCCGACGAGTTCTCCGGCAAGATCCTGGCGCCGGCCCACCTGCCACAGGAACAAAGCCAGCGGCCCGGGCACATCCCGAGTGCGATCAACGTGCCGTGGAGCAAGGCGGCCAACGAGGACGGCACCTTCAAGTCCGACGAGGACTTGGCCAAGCTCTACGCCGACGCCGGCCTGGACGGGTCGAAGGAGACCATCGCCTACTGCCGGATCGGTGAGCGGTCATCGCACACCTGGTTCGTGCTGCAGGAATTGCTCGGACATCAAAACGTCAAGAACTACGACGGCAGTTGGACAGAATACGGCTCCCTGGTTGGGGCCCCGATCGAGTTGGGAAGCTGATATGTGCTCTGCACCGAAGCAAGGACAGACGTTGCCGGCCAGCGTCGACCTGGAGAAGGAGACGGTGATCACCGGTCGCGTCGTGGACGGCTCCGGACAGGCGGTGGGCGGCGCGTTCGTGCGTCTGCTGGACTCCTCTGACGAGTTCACCGCCGAGGTTGTCGCATCTGCCACCGGTGACTTCCGGTTCTTCGCCGCACCCGGATCCTGGACGCTGCGTGCGCTCTCGGCTGCCGGCAACGGCGACGCGGTGGTGACGCCGTCGGGCGCGGGCATCCACGAGGTCGACATCAAGATCGCCTGACGCCCCTTATTTTCCTGGGCGAGCGTGCGTGTTCCAGTGGCACGCGGATAATCACCGGGTTTGCGCACGCTCGGCGCGCGGGCGGACTCCCCGCCAGTCGGGGCGCACGGAAGAACTAGACTCGTCGCCGTGGTGCTGTTCTTCGAGATCATGTTGGTCACGGCCGTCGTGGTCATCACCTGGTTCGCGCTCTATGCGCTGTATCGGCTGATCACCGACGAGTCGTGAGCGATCGGGCCGGCTCGGGTGACCGTGCGGTAGCCGCGGCCGCCGAACGCGCCAAAGTGACCGCGTCGCGCAACATTCCCGTCTTCGACGACCTGCCCGCGCCGGCCGACACCGCCAACTTGCGCGAAGGCGCCAATCTGCACGATGCGTTGCTGGCGCTGCTGCCGCTGGTTGGCGTGTGGCGTGGTGAAGGTGAGGGTCGCGGAACCCAGGGTGACTATCGCTTCGGCCAACAAATCGTGGTGTCCCACGACGGGGGCGACTATCTGAACTGGGAGGCCCGATCTTGGCGGTTGACCGACTCCGGTGACTACGCCGGACATGACCTGCGAGAGACCGGTTTTTGGCGCTTCGTCGACGACCCCGGCGATCCCAGCGAATCGCAGGCCATCGAGTTGCTGTTGGCCCACTCCGCGGGCTACGTCGAGTTGTTCTACGGGCGGCCGCGCACCCAGTCGTCGTGGGAGTTAGTCACGGATGCGCTGGCACGCAGTAAGTCGGGCATGCTGGTCGGCGGCGCTAAACGGCTTTACGGCATCGTCGAGGGCGGTGACCTGGCCTACGTCGAAGAACGGGTCGATGCCGACGGCGGATTGGTGCCGCATTTGTCCGCCCGGCTCTCCCGGTTCGCGGGCTGAGCTGATGCTGACGCCCAGCGTCACGCTGGAGTGACAGTCGCCACGAGTCCAGAGATGGGACGGCCCCCGAGCCGTAGTTCCAGGTTGGACTGACCGGAGGCTCGGGGGCCGGGTGACTGCGGGGAATTCGCCAGCGCGCGCCGAAGATTCCTCGCCTGTGCGCTGCTTAGCGCGCAGCCACCTCACATGTCCATGACGCTATCAATTCGCGGACCACCTCCTTCCTTGTGTACGGCCGACGCTACCTGTTAATCGGCCGGGGAGACAACCGAATTCACCGGTCGCTGACGATGGCGGCGTCGACCAGCCCGGTGAATTCCGCGGCCATCGGCGAACGCCGCAAGGCCTTGCCGTCCAACGTGTGCACGCGCGCGGCCAATGTCATGCTCGACACGAGCCAAACCCCCTGCGCGGCAAGCAGGTCCGCCACCCGCAGGGCACGGTAGTCGCAGTCGTAACCCTTGGCCCGGGCGACCTCGAAGAGAGCCTGCTGGGTGGTGCCGCGCAGGATCGGATACCACGGCGGCGGCGTCAGCAGGCACCGATCGTCGGTGGCGATCACCACGGTCGAGCGCGGCCCCTCCAGGATGTAGTCATCGGAGCTGACGAAGATGACGTCGCCGGCACCTTGCCGGGCGGCATGCCGCAGCGCGGCCATGTTGAGCGCGTACGACAGCGTCTTGGCGCCGGCCAGCAGCCACGGCATCGCATCCACGCCGGTGGCGGGCAGCCCGCGCGGCAGCGTCACCGCGGCCACCCCATCGCGGCGGGCGTAGGCCACACGGTCGGCAACTGCGTTGACGGTCACATACGCCGTCGGCGCCGAGCCGCTTTCGCGGCCGCGGCTGTAGACCAGTCGCAGCGCGCCCTCGTCGGTGGTATCGGCCGTCCACTGCCGCGCCGCGATATCGATTGCGCGTCGCCAGGCCGGCAGATCGGGCTGCGCCAGGTCCATCAATAGCGCCGAGTGGGTCAATCGGCCCAGATGCGCCTCGACCAGGCAAGCCCTGCCATCGCGAACCAGCAACGTCTCAAAGACGCCGTCGCCGCGCACCGCGGCGAGGTCATCGGCGAACAGCAGCGGTGCCTCTGACGCATGTATCTCGCCGTCGAGCGTGACGACCACACCCGGGTGGCGTGCCATGGACGAAGAGCCTAGCTAATCGCCTGAGTGTGAAGCCAGGTTCACCTTCGGCGGCGAGCGTGAACCTGGTTTCACTTTGGGCGAGGTAGCTGGCCTCGCAACCGGACGTAGAGTTGACACGTGACTGCAGTTCCCGCTCCCGCGACGGGCCCGGATGCCGGCGCGATCTGGCATTACGGCGACCCCCTGGGCGAGCAGCGCGCAGCAGAAACCGACGCCGTGGTGGTGGACCGGTCGCACCGCGCGGTACTGACCCTGACGGGTGCCGATCGACAAACCTGGCTGCACACCGTCTCGACTCAACATGTCAGCGAGTTGCCCGAAGCCGCGTGCACCGAAAACCTCGTCCTGGACGGGCAGGGTCGCGTCGAGGATCACTGGATCCAGACCGAACTGGGCGCAGTGACATATCTGGACACCGAGCCGTGGCGCGGCGAAGCGCTACTGAACTACCTGCGCAAGATGGTGTTCTGGTCGCAGGTCAGCCCCGCTGCCGCGGATTTGGCCGTGCTGTCGCTGCTGGGCCCACGGCTGGCTGACCAACCAGTGCTCGACGTGATCGGCGTCGACGAGTTGCCCGCCGACATGACGGCGATGCCGGTGCCCGGCGGCGGCTTCATCCGCCGGATGGCCGGCGCACCGGAGGACCCGATCGAGCTCGACCTGCTCGTCCCGCGCGATCAGGCCGCCGATTGGCAGCGCCGTTTGACCCAAACCGGAATTCGTCCGGCAGGAGTGTGGACCTACGAAGCCCACCGGGTGGCCGTCGTACGGCCGCGGCTCGGTGTCGACACCGACGAGCGCACGATCCCGCACGAAGTGGGCTGGATCGGCGGTCCGGGATCCGGCGCCGTGCACCTGGACAAAGGCTGCTACCGCGGGCAGGAGACGGTCGCGCGGGTGCACAACCTGGGTAAACCGCCCAGGATGCTGGTGTTACTCCAGCTGGACGGCTCCGTCGATCGGCCCGCGACAGGTGATGCGGTGCTGGCCAACGGTCGCTCGGTGGGCCGACTGGGAACCGTCGTCGACCATGTCGATCTGGGCGCGGTGGCCCTGGCACTGCTCAAGCGCGGGTTGCCGGCTGACACCGCCTTGGTTACCGGTGGGAACGCCGACGTCGCCGCCGTCATCGACGCCGATTCGGTACCGCCTCCCGACGCGGTTGGGGCCGGGCGGGCAGCAGTGGAACGGCTGCGCGGCACCACCCGATGACCACGCTCACAGCGGACAGGCCAGGCCGACATGCCATGACCGGGCACGGTAAACTGTCGGCAGGACAATAAATTCACTGACAGATCGGAGCCGCCTACTCATAGGCCGCTCCGTTATTGCGCGAGGGGGTTCCCCCATGGGCCGCGGCCGGGCTAAGGCGAAGCAGACCAAGGTTGCTCGAGAACTGAAGTACAGCTCCCCTCAAACCGATTTCGAGCGGCTTCAGCGCGAGTTGTCCGGGTCGAGCGCTGACGACTCCGACCAGCTGGACGACGACGACCAGCTTCCCGACGACACGTGGGGCGACGAAGGCGCGTGGCGTCGCTGAGGTTCAGAACCGGGGGTGCTGCCCGACCAGCTTGGCTCGGGGGCTTTCTTTTCCGCCCTTGCTGACGGTGCCCAGCACCCAGCAGTCCAGGTGCCGCGCGGTCAGGATGGCCAAGGCACGATCGGTGTCCTCCGGAGCGACGACGGCGACCATCCCGACACCCATGTTGAAGGTTTTCTCCATCTCGACCCGCGTTACCCGGCCACGCTGCGCGATCATCGCGAAGATCGGCGCGGGCGTCCAGGTTCCGCGGTCGACCTCGGCCACCAGACCCTGCGGGATAACGCGTTCCAAATTGCCGGCCAACCCACCGCCGGTGATGTGGCAAAACGTGCGGACATGGGTTTCGGCGGCCAGCGCCAAACAGTCCTTGGCATAGATGCGGGTCGGCTCTAGTAGCTCCTCGCCCAGGGTGCGGCCGAACTCTTCGACATAGCCGGCCAGGTTCATCCGGTCGATTTCCAGCAGGACGGCGCGGACCAGAGAGTATCCGTTGGAATGCAGGCCGGAGGAGCCCATCGCAATGATGACGTCGCCGGGCTTCACCCGTTCGGGCCCGAGCACATCGTCGGCCTCGATGACGCCGACGGCCGTGGCCGAGATGTCGTAGTGGTCCGGCTCGATCAGACCGGGGTGTTCGGCGGTTTCGCCGCCGAGCAGTGCACAGCCCGCCCGCATGCACCCGTCGGCGATGCCGGCGACGATCGCGCTGAGCCGTTCGGGCACGATTCGGCCCAACGCGATGTAATCCAGGAGAAACAGCGGCTCCGCACCGCAGACCACCAGGTCGTCGACCACCATTGCGACCAGATCCAGTCCGACGGTGTCGTGCTTGTCCATTGCCTGGGCGACGGCCAGCTTGGTGCCCACCCCGTCGCTGGACGCGGCCAGCAGCGGCTCGCGGTAGTCGCCGCGCAGAGCGAACAGTCCGGCGAATCCACCGAGCTTGCTGCGTACCTCGGGTCTGGTGGCCTTGGATGCCAACGGCTTGAACAGCTCTACGGCTCGGTCACCGGCTTCGATGTCCACTCCGGCCGATGCATATGTGACACCCTGATTGCCCGGGTCTTTTCCGGAGTCTTTCCCGCGCTCGGTCATCGCGATAAAGGCTACCGGTCGATGCCGAGCCCCGGGCTAGGGATGCCGCAGAACGGAGGCCTGCTCCTCCTCCGCAGACACCTCCGGGGCCGAAAGCTCGGTTGGCACACCGGCGCCGCGCGCCGCGTTGGCCAGCATGTGCTCGATGACGTTCTTACCCAGCGCGGTCTCGCTGGGCAGCTCGATCGGATACTTGCCGTCAAAGCAGGCAGCACACAGCCGGGAGGCGGGCTGCTCGGTGGCCGCGATCAGACCCCGCAGCGAGATGTAGCCCAGCGTGTCGGCGTTGATGGCATGGCGCACCGCTTCGAGCATCTCGCCCTCGTCCTCGACAGCGTTGGCGATCAGCTCGGCCGGGGACGGGAAGTCGATGCCGTAGAAGCAGGGCCACTTCACCGGTGGCGACGCGATGCGCACGTGCACCTCGACGGCGCCGGCCTCCCGCAGCATCCGGACCAGGGCACGCTGGGTATTGCCGCGGACGATCGAGTCGTCGACGACGATGAGCCGCTTGCCCCGGATGACTTCTTTGAGCGGGTTGAGCTTGAGCCGAATGCCCAGCTGGCGGATGGTCTGTGAGGGCTGGATGAAGGTACGTCCGACGTAAGCGTTCTTCATCAGGCCCTGCCCGTAGGGAATGCCGGATTCCTGGGCATAACCGACTGCGGCCGGAGTCCCAGATTCGGGAACCCCGATCACCAGGTCGGCGTCGATCGGGCATTCGCGGGCCAGCCGACGACCAATCTCCACCCGGGCGCCGTGCACCGACCGACCGGCGATCGTGCTATCCGGGCGGGCCAGGTAGACGTACTCGAAGATGCAGCCCTTCGGGGTCGGGTTGGCGAAGCGGGTCGACCGCACGCCGTCGGCGTCGATCGCCAGGAGTTCGCCCGGCTCGATGTCGCGCACGAACGAGGCGCCGACGATGTCCAGTGCGGCGGTTTCCGAGGCAACCACCCAGCCGCGGTCCAACCGGCCCAAAGACAGCGGCCGCACCCCGTGCGGGTCGCGGCATGCGTAGAGGGTGTTCTCGTCCATGAAGGTCAGGCAGAACGCTCCCCGCACCGTCGGCAGCAGCTCCAGCGCGGCCTGTTCCAGGCTGGAATCGGCGGCGCCGTGGGCCAGCAATGCGCCCAGGATGTCGGAATCGGTGGTGGCCGCGCCGGGCAACCTGGGATTAATCAGCCCCGCCTCGCGGGCCCGCGTGACCAGTGCGGCGCTGTTGACCAGGTTGCCGTTGTGGCCCAACGCGACACCTGTGCCGGCGGCGGTGGTACGGAACACGGGTTGGGCATTTTCCCAGGTGGTATTGCCGGTGGTCGAATAGCGGCAGTGCCCGATGGCAACATGACCCTCCATGGCCGCCAGCGTCTGCTCGTCGAACACCTGGCTGACCAGACCGAGATCTTTGAACACCAGCACCTGCGAACCATCGGCGACGGCGATGCCGGCGGCTTCCTGGCCTCGGTGCTGCAATGCGTAAAGGCCGTAGTAGCTGAGCTTGGCAACATCCTCGCCGGGAGCCCAGACGCCGAACACCCCGCACTCTTCGCGGGGCGGGTTTTCCTGAACCTCGAGGGGTTGCGGCTGCTGCACGGTCACGATGGGCGGCTCCCTGTGGGCGCGAGTGGTGACGGTAACGGAGTCTACGGAAACGACGGTCAAGACGCCGAATCGGGCAAGCGTGTTGCGTACACGGGCAACAGTTTTTGACCCGCCATCATTCCCACTGGAGTTCAGCATTCACGCAGGTCACAGAAGCCACTCCAGTCACCCCATTCGGGTACCGGCCGCCGCCAGATCGTCGAGGACCAGGTACCCAGCGTTGTACCCCGGCGTGAAGGTGATGCCGGGCCCGCCGTGACACCCCGCGCCCGCGGGGTTGCGGGCGTCAACCGGTCAAGCTCACCAGTGGGAGCCACATCTCGATCTCGCCTGCCCGCGAGCCCGAAAGCTGCAGCGCTCCAACGGATATGGCGTCAGCGAGCTGCATCAGTCCGGTAGCCAACAACAACCAGGTGCGCGGATCGGTTTCGATGACGTTGGGCGGGGTGCCCCTGGTGTGCCGCGGCCCCGAAACACATTGGACGGCAACGAATGGTGGAATGCGGACTTCGACGCTGGAACCGGGCGCTTGCCCGGCCAACGTGCGAGCGGTGAGCCGGACTGCGGCCGCCAATTGGGCGCGGTCGGGAGGAGGACAGGTCTCGTCGCGCAGCCATTCCTCGACGGCCAGCACCGCCGCGCGGGTCTGAGCCGCATCAGCACTCTGCCGGGCGGCCATGCTTAGCCGAACCGCCGCTTGATCGTCAGCGCCGCCACCGCGCCGGTCTCGTTGATCGCCAGGTGCGCCAGCATCGGCGCCGCCAAGCTGCCGGATTGCTCAGCCAGCCAACGAAATACCCAGCCGGCGACACCCGTGGCCAACACAGTCGGCACTACCGGTTCGCCGGTGGCCCGGGCGTCAGCGATGTGGGAGAGACCGAAGGCGGCGGCTTGCAGCAGTCGACCGCCGGAGTCGCCGAACGCGGAGGTGGCGACGGTGGCCAATGCCGCACGGTACGCCGCTTCCTCGCTCCATACCGTGCCCAGCGGTATCCGCCACAACAACCAGACCGGCGCGGGAGCCGGCAATTCACGGATCGACATCGAGAACCGCACCACGGGCACGGCTGTCGTCGCCGCTACGGCCGCTGCCACGGCGGCACCCGCCGCCAGCCCGAGCCGCAACCCCGTCCACAACCGCGGCGGACGCAGACCCAACTGTGCCCCAGTCAGCAGCACCAGCAGCCGGGCCAGTCCGGCCTGCACCGGCGCCCGCCACGGCATCGGGATACCGGTACTGACAAAGCTCCAGCCGACCAACGATGCGGCCAGCGCAGCCGCCGACGCCTGACGAAACATCCTGTGCCGCATCAATGCTCAGGTCCGTCAGCGCCCTCGGTGTGTTTCAGCGCAACCCGTATGCGCTCAGTGTCGTCGGCTGTCCACCCGTCGGGTGGAGCGACGGCGGCCCAGCCGTCTAGCACCATGTCGCCGTAGTTGTGGCCATGTCCGCCCGGCATGCCCTCGGCGTTGGTCAGGTCAGCGCTGACCTGCCAGAACGTGACGATTGGATACCAGCGCATCGACGCGCTGCGATCCTGGCCGGGCGGTTCAACCAGCCAGTCCGGGCGGCTGAACAACAAGTCCGGTGACCACCAGACCACCGGGTCGGACGGATGCTGCAGAAACAGCACCCGGGCCCCGTCCCACGGCGGCGCGGCAATACGGGAGATGTCGGCCGGCGTCACCGCTTCGGAGAACCGAACGGTTCGCCCGTTGTCGTAGCGCGGCTGCACCGCAGGAGTGCCCGGATCACGCCGCACCAGCAGCGCATGCCATAGCGAGCTGTCCTGCGGCGGGCCGACCCACAGCACGCCGCTGAAGCCCAGCCGGGAAATGTCGGGCAGATAGTCGAAGGCGCTTTGCCCGGCCATCGAGCCCAGGCTCTCGCCGTAGAGCATCAGCTTCGGCCGCTGACCCGGTTCCAGCTGCTGCCAACGGTCGTGGATTGTGTCGATCAGCAACCGCCCGGAATCCATCGACTTCTGCTTGTCGGCCAGAAAGGAGATCCAACTCGGCAGATAGGAGTACTGCACGCCGACCATCGCGGTGTCGCCGTTGTACATCATCTCGATCGCACGCGCCGCCACCGGGTTGATCCAGCCGGTGCCGGTGGTGGGGACGATGATCAACACCTTGCGGCTGAATGCCTGGGTGCGCTCCAGTTCGTGAATCAGCACCTTCATCCGCCCCTCGTCGTCGTCGGCGGTATGCAGCCCGGCGTACACCCGAATGGGCTCCCTGGCGAGCCGGCCGTTGACCCGGGTCAGCTCGGCGGCGTGCGGGCCGGTGGCGACGAAGTTGCGACCCTGATAACCCAGGGAATCCCAGGGCGCCAACGATTCTGGGCTGCCGGACCTCTCGGGCAACAGCGGTTGGCTAATCCCGGCGCGAGTTTCGCTGTTCTGCGGTTGGAAGGCGGCGTTTGCCCCGGCGAAGAATCCGCGGATCAGCACGCCGTTGATCAAGGTGACCAACACCACCACCACGATCGCGGTGCCGATGAACAGCGCCGTCTCGCTGTGCAGGCGCCACCGCCTGATCAGCATCCGCGCCACCAGCTTGATGGCGTCGATGAGCACCCGGAAGACCGACACCACCAGCGCGCTGACCGCGACTGCGACAAGCAGCGTGCGCAGGTAGGACCCTGTGCTCGGTCCGTCGATACCCATCAGTGCCGAGACCTGCCGCTGCCAGGAGGCGGCCGGGATGAGCATCAGTACACACGCCGTCGGAGCGGTAGCCACCACGGCCGCCTTCACCCAGAACAGCGGCCGCGCCGGCGGGGGCCACCAGGCGGCGTTGCGAAGGACGAAGCGGTGCACGGCCTTTCCGATCACCACACCCAGGCCGTACCCGAATGCGGCGTTCACACCGCCGATCAAGCCTTGAAACAGCCAGTCATGCGGTAACAGCGAGGGCGTCAGCGACAGACAGAAGAACAACGCACCGAACGCAGTCCCGACGAAGTTCAGCCGCAGCAAGCTCCATGCCCAAATCAGCAGCGGGTGGTGGCCGCGGGTCGCGGTCTGTGGCGGGGCCGACTCACCGGTGACGTCGTCGACGGGGGTGCTCATGTCCCTATCCGAAGAGCCGCGGCAACACACCCTCAAAGGTGCTGCGCAGTTCGTCCAGGGACACCGTGAACAAACCCTGTACCTCCACCGAATCCGAACCTTGGTCGACGACACCGATGCGGGTAGCAGGCAGCCCCCGCGCTTCACACATCGAGACGAACCGGCTCTCCTCGGTGCGCGGTATCGCCACCAATACTCGGCCCGCCGATTCGGAGAACAACATGGCAAATGGGTCAGCATCGTCGGGAAGCACTATGCGGCAACCTGTTTCGCCCGTCAGCGCCGATTCCACCACGGCCTGGGCCAGCCCGCCTTCGGACAGGTCGTGGGCCGCGGATACCAGACCGTCTCGCGAGGCGGCGCTCAACACATCGGCCAGCAGCTTTTCACGGGCCAGGTCCACCGCAGGGGGTAATCCGCCCAAGTGGTCGGCGGTCACCTGCGCCCAGATGGAGCCGTCGAATTCGTCCCGGGTGTCACCCAGCAGCAGCAACGTCTCCCCCGGCTCGGTGCCCATGCCGGTGGGCAGGCGCCGACCCACGTCGTCTATGACGCCCAAAACACCGACGACCGGGGTTGGCAGGATGGCCGTCGACCCGGTCTGGTTGTAGAAGCTGACATTGCCGCCGGTCACTGGAATACCCAGTGCTGCACAGCCATCCGCGAGCCCGCGGACCGCCTGCGCGAATTGCCACATCACGCCCGGGTCTTCCGGTGAGCCGAAGTTCAGGCAGTTGGTCACCGCAACCGGCGTGGCGCCGGTGGCCGCCACGTTGCGGTAGGCCTCGGCCAGCGCCAGTTGGGCACCGGTATAAGGATCCAGCAGGGTGTAGCGCCCCGACGCATCGGTCGATACCGCGATGCCGCGGCCGGTGGCCTCGTCGACGCGCAGCATGCCACCGTCGGCGTACTCGGCCAGCACGGTGTTGCCGCGCACGTAGCGGTCGTACTGCTCGGTGATGAATGCCCGGCTGCACAGGTGCGGACTGCCCAGCATCGTGAGCAACGTCGCGCGTAATTCGTCGCCGGTGGCCGGACGGAGCAGCGTGCTGGACCGGTCGGCGTTGAGCGCATCCTGTGACTCCGGGCGGGCGACCGGACGCTGGTACACCGGACCTTCGTGGGCCACCGTGCGGGGCGGCACCTCGACGACGGTCTCGCCGTGCCAGGTGATCTTCAGCCGGTCGCCGTCGGTGACCTCGCCGATCACGGTGGCCAGCACCTCCCATTTACGGCACACCGCCAAAAATGCGTCGACGTTCTCCGGCGCGACCACCGCGCACATCCGCTCCTGGGACTCGCTGCAGAGCACCTCGGCCGGGGTCATGTTCTTGGCCCGAAGTGGAACCGAGTCCAGTTCAACGGTCATGCCGCCATCACCTGCGGATGCTAATTCCGAGGTGGCACACGCTAATCCGGCTCCACCAAGATCCTGGATGCCCACCACCAAGCCGGCGGCGTACAGCTCCAGGCAACACTCGATGAGCACCTTCTCCATGAACGGATCGCCGACTTGCACCGAGGGCAATTTCTTTCTGTTCTTGCTGCCGTTACCCGACTCGTCGCCGCCGAAGGTCTCCGAGGCCAGTACCGACACCCCGCCGATACCGTCGAGCCCGGTCCGCGCACCGAACAGGATGATCTTGTTCCCAACGCCCGAGGCAAACGCCAGATGCAGGTCCTCTTGCCGCAGCACCCCCACACACATCGCGTTCACCAGCGGGTTACCCGCGTAGCAGGCATCGAAGACGGTTTCACCGCCGATATTCGGCAAGCCCAGCGAGTTGCCGTAGCCGCCGATACCGCGCACCACCCCGTCAAGGACGCGGCGCGTGTCGGGCGCGTCGGCCGCGCCGAAGCGCAACTGGTCCATCACCGCGACCGGTCGAGCGCCCATCGCCATGATGTCGCGCACGATGCCGCCGACCCCGGTGGCCGCGCCCTGATAGGGCTCGACGTAGGACGGGTGATTGTGTGACTCAACCTTGAACGTGACCGCCCAACCATCGCCGATGTCGACGACACCGGCGTTCTCCCCGATGCCGGCCAACATTCCGGTCCGCATCTGCTCGGTGGTGGTCTCACCGAAGTAGCGCAGGTGAACCTTCGACGACTTGTAGGAGCAGTGCTCACTCCACATCACCGAGTACATGGCCAGCTCCGCGTCGGTGGGCCGACGCCCGAGAATGTCACGGATCCGCTGGTATTCGTCGTCTTTGAGACCCAGCTCGCGGAACGGTTGAGGCAGATCAGGGGTGGCTGCGGCCTGCTCGACGGTATCCACCGCTTGGGTGAGCCCGGATGTCACGCAGACAGTCTAGATTCCGCGCTCCTGCCAGACCCTTGGAGCGCGCGTCCAGACTGCGGTCATGGCGCCGAGACTGCGCCCAGATCGTTGACCAACATGATTTCTCGCACTGGCCGCAGTGTCGATCAACCAGGAGACAAGAACGCTTGAAGCGCCGCGGCGTAGGCGGGCAAGTCGTGGGCGCCCATCAGTTCACGCGCCGAGTGCATCGCCAGCTGCGGGGCGCCGACGTCGACAGTCG
This sequence comes from Mycobacterium sp. NGS51, assembly GCF_059812525.1. Lineage (NCBI taxonomy): Bacteria > Bacillati > Actinomycetota > Actinomycetes > Mycobacteriales > Mycobacteriaceae > Mycobacterium > Mycobacterium sp. NGS51. Next base: position 266,348 of record NZ_JCALCV010000001.1, on the reverse strand, counting down.
GGATGCCGGTCCGCGCCGACGTCATCGGGCCGATGGTCGAGCCGCACGGCAGGTCAGCGCGATGCTCGTAACGCTGTAGCGGCACCCCAGCCTGTCGGCAGGCCAGCGCGAATGCGGCGGCCGTGCGGCCGTCGGTGGCGTAGCGCAGGTTGGGCTGGACCTTGAGCACCGGCCCACCATTGATCGCGATGAGGTGGCCGGGCTCGTGGCGGTCCGGATAGTTCGGGTGCGTGGCGTGCGCCATGTCGCCCGACGCCACCATTGACCCGGCAAGGCGGCGCAGCAAATCCTCGCGACCACCGCGTGCGGCCAACACGATCCGTTCCAACGTGGTCAACAGCAGTTCGGAGTTGGCGCCGTGATCGGAGGTGGAACCAACTTCCTCGTGGTCGAACAGCGCCAGCACTGGTACGTACTCGCGTGGTTGGGCGGCCAGGAATGCTTCGGTCCCCGCATAGCAGGTCGCCTGGTTGTCCAGCCGCGCGGCGCTGACGAACTGGCCGCCGACACCCGACAGTGTCGACGGTGTCAGGTCGTGGGTCATCAGGTCGAAGCCGAGCACGCTACGGGCATCGACGCCGGACTGGTCGGCGACGTAGTCCAGAAACGAGCCGGCAATCTCGCCGGCTGCCCACACCGCGTTGACGTGGCGTTGCGGGTCCAGCGCGACCGCCTTGCGGTCCTCGGCCAGGTGAATGGCCAGCTGCGGCACCCGCAGAATCGGCTCGTCGATGCGGACCAACCGGTGAGCAACGCCAGCGCAGTCGGCCACCGACAGCCGTCCGCTGATGCCCAGGTCGCGATCCAGCCACGAGTTCAGCCAGGCGCCGCCGTACGGCTGTAGCGCCACCACCTGCCACCCCGCCACCTGGCGGTCGGGGTATTGCTTGACACGCAAATTCGGGCTGTCGGTGTGGCCGCCGACGATCCGAAACGGCCGTTCCGTGTCACCGCTGCTGTCCCAGGCCACCAGCGAGCCGGCCCGGACCGTGAAGAACTTGCCGCCGGTGCTCGGCCAGACATCGACCTCGGCGAGTTCGGAGTAGCCGGCACTGCGCAGCCTTGCCGCCACGGTGGCGCAGACGTGAAACGGCGACGGAGATGCGTCGATGAACTCGCACAGGCCTTGTGCCGTGGCCGCCATGCCACTCATCTTTTCATCACCGCGACGGCTGGCACGTTAGGGTCGAAACCGTGACCGATGTCCAGCCACAACCGGTTCTCGCGCCGTTGACACCGGCCGCGATCTTTTTGGTGGTCACCATCGACAAGGGCGGCGAGGCGACTGTGCACGAGGCGCTGACCGACGTCTCCGGGCTGGTACGCGCGATCGGATTTCGGGATCCCACCAAACGCTTGTCGGTGATCGCCTCGATCGGATCCGACGCTTGGGACCGATTGTTCAGCGGAACCCGGCCCGTCGATCTGCATCCATTCGCGGAGCTTTGCGGGCCGCGGCACGCCGCCCCGGCCACTCCCGGCGACGTGTTATTCCACATCCGCGCCGAGACGATGGATGTCTGCTTCGAGCTGGCCACCCGACTGGTCGACGCGATGGCCGATGCGATCACCGTCGTCGACGAAGTGCATGGGTTCCGGTTCTTCGACAACCGCGATCTGATGGGATTCGTCGACGGCACCGAGAATCCCGACGGGCCAGTGGCCGTGAGCTCCACCCAGATCGGCGACGAGGACCCCGTGTTTGCCGGCGGGTGCTATGTGCACGTGCAGAAATACGTCCACGACATGGCCGGGTGGAATGCGTTGTCGGTTACGGAGCAGGAACGAGCCTTCGGGCGAACCAAGCTGGAAGACATCGAATTCGACGACGACGACAAGCCGGCCAACTCGCACCTCACGCTTAATGTCATCGAAGACGACGAGGGCAACGAGCTCAAGATCGTGCGTCACAACATGCCGTTCGGCGAGGTCGGCAAGGGCGAATACGGGACGTATTTCATTGGCTACTCGCGTAATCCGGCCGTCACCGAGGAGATGCTGCGCAATATGTTCCTCGGCGACCCGCCTGGGGTCACCGACCGCATCCTTGACTTCTCCACCGCGATCACCGGCGGAATGTTCTTTTCCCCTACCGTTGACTTCCTCGACGATCCGCCGCCGCTGCCGGATTCACCGCCGGCAGCGCCGGCAACGGATGCGGCACCCGGAGACGGATCATTGGCGATCGGCAGTCTGAAAGGAAAATCCTGATGAACAACCTCTACCGCGACCTAGCGCCGATCACCGAAGAAGCTTGGGCTGAAATCGAATTGGAGGCGACGCGGACTTTCAAGCGTCATATCGCCGGGCGTCGGGTGGTCGATGTCAGCGAGCCCGGCGGGCCGGTGGCGGCGGCGGTCAGCACCGGTCGACTAACCGATGTGACGGCGCCCACCGATGGAGTGGAGGCGCACCTGCGTGACAGCAGACCTCTTGTGCGGCTCCGGGTTCCGTTCACACTGTCGCGTTCGGAGATCGATGACGTGGAACGCGGCGCGCAAGACGCCGACTGGGATCCGGTCAAGGTAGCGGCCAAGAAGCTGGCGTTCGTGGAAGACCGGGCGATCTTCGAGGGCTATCCGGAAGCGTCGATCGAGGGCATCCGCAGTGCGAGCTCCAACCCTGCGCTGACCCTGCCCGAGGATGCCCGCGACTTCCCGGACGTGATCACCCAGGCGCTTTCGGGCCTGCGGTTGGCCGGTGTCGATGGCCCCTATTCCGTGCTGCTGTCGGCCGACGCATACACGAAAGTCAGCGAGACCACCGAACACGGCTATCCGATCCGCGAGCATCTGCACCGGCTGGTCGACGGCGACATCATCTGGGCCCCGGCGATCGACGGCGCATTCGTATTGACCACTCGCGGCGGCGACTTCGATCTGCAGCTGGGTACCGACGTAGCGATCGGCTACCTATCCCACGACGCCGACACCGTGCAGTTGTACATGCAAGAGACCATGACGTTCCTGTGCTACACCGGCGAAGCCGCGGTCTGCCTCGGGACATAACCCCTCCGCGCGAGCGTGCGTGTCCCCGGGCGACACGCCGAGCGTGTCGCCGGATCCACGCACGCTCGCGGCCATCGCTATGTTGCTTGCTGCCTAGCGAAGACGGTCTCAGCCAACATGCGCCGACACCATGTCCTATAAGCGTCCGTGCTCCACCCGTCGCGGTGAGTGATCCGCAAGTACGTTTCGACACTGCAGAGCACCCCGCAGGTCTCGACAATCTCGTCGAACGGAACATCAACACGAAGCCATCCACGCTCACTGAACACGCTTAGGACTCGCCGGGCCTGCGCGTTGATCCCGGCGATGAACTCGTTCAGGTACCGATCCAGGTCCGGGTCGGAAGCGGCGCCGCCGAACAGCGCAGGGGCCAATTTCGCCGTCCGCTGGTGCACGTCCGTCACGGCCGTGACAAGGAAGTCGAGCGACTCCTGAGGGTCGGCGATCAGTTGACGGCCGACATCCAGGTTGAGCAGATTTTCTTCGCCGCTCACCCCCAGCCCCGCGTATTCGATCGCGGCGATCAGCAGCACGGCCTTGGGCCCTTGACTCTGGACGGTTTCGGCGGACACACCGGCCGCAGCGGCGATCTTGGCCAGCGTGGTGCGTGCATAACCCTGGGCGGCGAAAAGCTCCGCCGCAGTTGCCACGACTCGCGACCGGGTCGCCTCCGCCTGCTGCTGACGTAACTCGGACCGATATGCCCGCGGCCGACGGACTATTGACTTGGGTGACACAGTAATGAATACTACATTACCAAGATAGACTGCGGGTCGCGGGAGGCGCAATGTCATCAATCCTGATCGCCAGCGTCCCTGCGCCCGGTCATGTGACGCCATTGCTAGCAGTTGCGGAAAACTTCGTCATGCGCGGTGACGACGTACGATTCATCACCGGTTCTCTGTTCGCCGAGAAGGTCGCCGCAACCGGCGCGTCGTATCTGCCGCTGCCCGCCGAAGCCGATTTAGACCACCGAACTCATCTGCAGAACTTTCCCGAGCGCGCAAAGCTGAAGGGCGTCAAGGCGATCGCTTTCGACGTCGAACACGTCTTTGCCCGCCCCGCCAAGGCGCAATACGACACGATCGTCGCTGCGCTTGCAGCGCATCCCGCCGATGCGGTGCTCGCCGAGCCCGTTTTTCTCGGCGCTGCGTTCCTGCTCGAGCACCCGCGTTCGGCGCGTCCGCCAGTCGTCATGTGCGGAGTCGTTCCATTGGCCATCGAGAGCCGCGACACCGCGCCATTCGGCATGGGACTGCCGCCCGCCCGGTTCCTCAACCGCCCGCGCAACGTCGCGCTGACTGCTCTGAATCGTCGAGTCCTGCAGCGCGCCAACCAAGCAGTCAACGACCTGCACCGGGACGTGCACGGCAACGATATGCCGTGCACGATGGCGGGCTGGGGTCGCCGGGCAGATGCGCTCGTACAGTTCGGTGTTCCCTCCTTCGAATACCCGTTGTCCGATGCGCCGCCCGGCCTTTACTTCGCCGGGCCGCTCTCGGCTGCCGGCTCGCAGGCCCCACTACCGGAGTGGTGGTCTGATCTCGACACAACCCTGCCCGTCATCCACGTCACCCAGGGCACGGTTGCCAACACCGACTATGAGCAGCTCATCGCGCCGACGCTGCGTGCGCTCGCCGACGAGGATGTTCTGATCGTGGTGGCGACGGGCGGTCGCCCGCTGGAAACGCTGCCCCCGCTGCCGGCGAACGCCCGGGCGGCGATGTACCTGCCCTACGACGAATTGCTGTCGCGCACTGCGGTTTACGTGACCAATGGCGGCTACGGCGGCGTGCAGTACGCCTTGCGCTACGGCGTGCCGGTCGTCGCCACCGGCGGCAAGGAATACAAGCCCGAGGTCGGTGCTCGCGTCGCCTGGTCCGGCGTCGGTCGCCGGATTCGAAGTGAGCGACCAACACCACGTGCGCTGCGCCGCGACATTCTCGCTGTGCTGAATCAACCGAGATACCGCCATGCCAGTCAGCGGGTGGCAGCCGATATGGCTGCGGCTCCCGGCTTCGCCGGCCTGGCCGGCATCGTTGACGGATTGGCCGCCGGCTCAGCAGGAGTGGCTGCCTACCCGGCAAACTCGAAATTGCACTGAGGATCGTGGTTTTCGCGATATCACAACCGTCAGCGCAATCTGAATGTCCGCAACCGCGTACCGCCGATGGTGTCCATGAAAACATCACCGGAGCCAGTCAACATGACGAACGAGGCGTCTTGTTATGCAGGTTTCCGATAGCGCCCATAATCGAGTGCAAATATCGCTGCCGCGAACACGCTGCGCACCAACAGCTTTGTCAGACTTATGTACGATAACGGGGTGGCGCGCGTCGATACGCATCGCTGATGGCGACGATAAGCTCTATCGATAGTCGAACGGGCGAGGCTTGGTAATGGAATTGCGGAGCTCACTGCTTTCGTCGCAGTCATCGAAGAACAATGCATGTCGGCTTTGCATCTCAGCCGGTCGGCGCTGTCACGGACAATCAGCGCCACTCGAGCGAAAGCCCGGAGCCAAGCTGGTAGTGCGTAGCAGCGTCGGCGTCAGTCCGACTGCGGCGGGAGAGGCGTTGCCGAAACCCTATCGAGATTTGCAGCCGACTGCCCCGATGCGCGAATTGTGCCGCATCGCCTGTACACCGCCGCACAGGTCGCCGCGTTGCGTACGACGAACTCGATATCGGTCTGGTGCGGGAGGGTCAGGTTGAACCTGAGTTCGACGCAATGGGAGGCTGGGCGTTCTTATCAGTGCTGAAGTTGCGGACAGGTTTCGCGGCCCGCATGGTCTTGCACTCGACGCGCTGGCGGGACGGATTGGCTCGGATTTCCCCGCACCGGGTCCTACGCCTGGTACGACGAGTTGACCGCGGTCCTTCGCGGCGCACGAGATCAACGTCGGCCACCTCGTGGCCACCTTTGAGGTCGCCGATGTCTAGGCTAAGCACTTCTGTTCTAGTAGACCGGAATTGTCCAGCGGACATCGCATAACTGGGTAACCGAAGAGAGGGTCTGGGGACATGGCACCACCTGAAACAGCTCCTGCGCCAATGCAGAAGACGAATCCAGCCAACAATTCCTATGACGTTATCGTGCTCGGAGCCGGGCCGGTTGGGCAGAATGTCGCAGAGCGGGCGCGCGCGGCCGGCCTCGGTGTCGCGGTAGTCGAGCGGGAACTTGTCGGCGGCGAATGTTCGTACTGGGCCTGCGTTCCCAGCAAGGCGCTGCTGCGTCCCGTTATCGCCGTCGCCGATGCCCGCCGCGTCGACGGTGCGCGTGAAGCCGTCACTGGTGTTATCAGCGCCGCGAGAGTTTTCGGCCGACGCGACCGCTATGTGAGCAACTGGGACGACGCCGGCCAGGCCGACTGGGTCGCCGGTATCGGGGCGACCCTGGTACGTGGCCATGGGCGGCTGGACGGGACCCGTCACGTCGCTGTCAGCACACCGACCGGCGAGGTGGCGGTACTCGGTGCCCGACATGCGGTTGTGGTGTGCACCGGAAGCCGTGCGGTCCTTCCCGATTTACCCGGTATCGGCGAAGCCCGGCCGTGGACCAACCGCAAAGCCACCGACAGCAGTTCGGTGCCTGACCGCCTCGCCGTCGTGGGTGCTGGTGGCGTCGGCGTAGAGATGGCTACCGCCTGGCAAGGGTTGGGCGCGTCGGTGACATTGCTGGCGCGGGGATCCGGCTTGCTGCCGCGAATGGAGCCGTTCGTCGGCGAAGTGGTCGAGCGCGGTCTCGGCGACCTCGGCGTAGCTGTGCGCGTTGGCGTCTCGGTCACCAAGCTGCGCCGCCCCAGCGCTGACGGACCGGTGACACTTGAACTGGACGACGGCAACGAATTGGAAGTTGACGAGGTGCTGTTCGCGACCGGCCGGGCGCCACTCACTGACGACATCGGCCTGGACAAGGTGGGTTTGTCGCCGGGTAGCTGGTTGGATGTCGACGACACCTGCCGGGTGCGCAACATCGACGACGGCTGGCTCTATGCATGCGGTGACAGCAACCACCGAGCCTTACTCACACACGAAGGCAAATATCAAGCACGGATCGCGGGCGCCGCGATCGCGGCGCGTGCGGCGGGCCGGTCGCTGGACACCTCGCCGTGGGGTGCACACGCGACCACCGCAGACCACCACGCGGTGCCGCAGGTCTTTTTCACCGACCCGGAAGCCGCCGCAGTCGGGATGACGGCCGAGCAGGCCAAGCAGGCCGGCCACCGGGTGCGGGCGGTCGATGTCGAATTCGGTGACACGGTCATGGGAGCTAAGCTCCACGCCGACGGCTACACCGGCCGGGCCCGGATGGTGGTCGATCTCGATCACGGATACCTCCGGGGCGTGACATTCGTCGGTCCGGGTGTTGCCGAGTTGCTGCACTCAGCAACCATCGCCGTCGCCGGGCAGGTTCGAATCGACCGGTTGTGGCACGCTGTGCCCTGCTTTCCGACGATCAGCGAGGTATGGCTACGACTTCTGGAGGCCTATCGAGACTCCGACGGAGCTCAGGCCGTGAGAACAGAATCCAACGCGGAATAGAAAAGACCCAACCCGTCGTCAGAGGGGCCGGTCAGTGCTTCGATGGCATGCTCGGGATGCGGCATCAGCCCGACGACGCGACCGTCGGCCGAGCTGATTCCGGCGATATTGCGCAACGAGCCATTGATGTTGTCGTGGTAGCGAAACGCTACTCGCCCTTCGCCTTCCAACTCGTCGAGCACATCCGCCGAGGCTACATAGCGGCCCTCGCCGGACTTCAACGGAACCAGCAGATCAGCCTGCGGCTCGAAACGCGACGTCCATGCCGTCGTCGTCGACTCCACCCGCAGCCACACATCACGGCAGACAAAATGCAACCCGGCGTTGCGAGTCAGCGCACCGGGCAACAAGCCTGCTTCACACAGCACCTGAAAACCGTTGCAAATCCCCAGAACCGGCAGACCGCGGCGCGCTGTGGCCACGACTTCACCCATCACCGGTGCGAACCGCGCGATCGCGCCGGCCCGCAGGTAGTCGCCGTAGGAGAACCCACCAGGCACCACCACCGCATCAACGCTCTTGAGATCAGCGTCGGCGTGCCACAGGTTGACCACCTCGGCGCCGACAAAGCGAGCCGCCCGGGCCGCGTCGACGTCGTCGAGTGTCCCGGGAAAGGTGATGATCCCGATCCGCGCCTTCACTGCGCCTCCCGGCTCACGGTCCAATCCTCGATCACCGTGTTGGCCAACAGCGACTCCGCAATCTCGGCGAGCTGCGAGTCATCGATGGTGTCGTCGACTTCCAGCTCAAATCGCTTGCCCTGCCGCACATCTGAGACGCCGACATGGCCGAGACGCCCCAATGCGCCGACAATCGCCTGACCTTGCGGGTCAAGAATCTCGGCCTTGGGCATCACATGCACAACCACCCGGGCCACCGGCGGTCCTCCTTAGCGTTGTTTGCTCGACGCCAACTCTACCGGTGCTACCTCACCCACAGGATCCGATATAGGCGGCGCACAGCGGTGCGGTCATCGCGTCCAGAACCTGATCGTCGGAGATCACCGGCCATGGCAGCTGTGGAGGGGCCGCCGCCCAGAGGGTGAGTTCGCTGATGGTGCTGCTCTGCGGGTGAGCGACCAGATAGGTGCGCATGATCACCGGGCCGCTGATCACTGCGGCCAGCCGGTTGGGCCCCTCGGCCGTCACCGACGGCGACTGCGCCGGTGAGCCCAGTTGACAGCCGCGCAGCGCGGCGGCAGCGATGTGGAACACCGAGGAGGCGTTCTGGCCGCCGCGTGCGGTGTCGCCGCGCCAGTGCAGAATTTGGGCCTGCAGCTGCCATTGACCCTGCGGGTTGAGCACGGTCGCGCGGCTGGCGACGGTGGAGTCCCGGCTGTCCTGCGGGAACGGCGGGGTGGCGCACAACTCTTCGAACCGGAAGCGTGGCGTTGTACCCGTCAAGGGCACCGCGATACCGGCAAGTGACGGCCAGCGATAGGTGGTGTGCAGCGGCACGGCGCGGGTTTGGATCCAGGCGGTATCGGGGATCGTGTCGCACACCGGCGGGCAGGTCTCGGGATCCGCATGTGCGGTTCCCGCCGGCCCCGGGCCAACAACGAGACCGCCTGCCAGCAGCATCGTCGCCAGGATCACCCGCACAGCACATACCCCCTGCGCGCACAATCGTAGGCATGGAACTCACGCATTTCGGCCATTCCTGTCTGCTTGCCGACTTCGGCCATACCACTGTGTTATTCGACCCGGGTAATTTCTCGCATGGTTTTGAGGGAATCACCGGCTTATCGGCCATCGTGATCACTCACCAACATCCCGATCACGTCGACCACACCCGTTTGCCCGCGCTGTGCGAAGCCAATCCGGATGCCGCGCTATACGCCGACCCGCAAACCGCCGCGCAACTCGGTGAGCCGTGCACGGTGGTGCAAGTCGGTGACGAGCTGTCCGTTGGCGAACTGACCATCCGGGCCCTCGGCGGTCAGCATGCGGTCATCCACCCGGAAATACCCGTTATCGACAACATCTCGTATCTAGTGGGCGACGGCGACCATCCCGCGCGGCTGATGCACCCCGGCGATGCGTTGTTCGTCCCCGACGAGCCGGTGGACGTACTGGCCACCCCGGCGGCGGCGCCGTGGATGAAGGTTTCCGAGGCGGTGGACTATCTGCGGGCCGTGGCGCCGGCCCGCGCGGTGCCCGTCCACCAGGGCATCATCGCGCCCAACGCCCGAGGCATCTACTACGGCCGGCTCAGCGAGATGACCGACACCGACTTTCAGGTGCTGCCCGAAGAAAGCGCAGTCACCTTCTAGGCACCCCGCCACCGGCGAGCGTGAAGTTACGTTCACGTTCGTCGCCGAGAGTGAACCTAACTTCACGCTCGCGGCCACGGGCGAACTAGGCGATGTCACCGGCGGCGCCGCGCCCCGCGGCACGTCCCGAGAAGATGCAGCCGCCCAGGAACGTTCCCTCCAGCGCCCGGTAGCCGTGCACGCCGCCGCCGCCGAAGCCGGCTACCTCGCCGGCCGCATACAACCCGTCGAACGGGCTGCCGTCGGCTTTGATCACGCGCGAGTCGAGGTCTGTCTCCAACCCGCCCAACGTTTTTCGGGTGAGGATGTGCAGCTTGACCGCGATCATCGGCCCGGCTTTGGGGTCGGCCAGGCGGTGTGGGGCCACCACCCGGCCCAACCGGTCGCCTAGGTAGCTGCGGGCAGCACGTATCGCGGTGATCTGACTGTCCTTGCTGAATCGATTGGCCACCTCGCGGTCGCGCGCGGTGACTTCATCGGCGACAGTCGAGTAATCCAGCGGCAGCACGTCCGGAAGGTGGTTCATGGCGGACACCAACGCACGCAACGATTTCGCGCTGACGAAATCCACGCCCCGGTCGACAAAGGCCTGCACGGGGCCCGGTGGCCCCGACCGCGCCCGCGATACCAGCAACTCGCGCACGCTACGACCGGTCAGATCAGGGTTTTGCTCCTGCCCCGAGAGTGCGAACTCCTTCTCGATGATCTTGGCGTTCAAGATGAACCAGGTGTAGTCGGAGCCGGATTGGGCGATGTACTCCAGCGTGCCCAGAGTGTCGAAGCCCGGATACAGCGGCGCCGGCAGCCGCTTGCCCTTGGCGTCCAGCCACAGCGACGACGGTCCGGGAATGATCCGAATACCGTGCCGTGGCCAGACCGAGTCATAGTTGGTGATGCCTTCGGTGTAGTGCCACATCCGGTCGCGGTTGATGACCCGGGCCCCGGCCTGCTCGGTGATGCCGATCATCCGGCCGTCGACGTGGGCCGGCACTCCGCTGAGCAGTTGATCGGGTACCCGACCCATCCGCTTGGGCCAGTTCGCCCGCACCATATCGTGGTTGCCGCCGATCCCGCCGCTGGTGACAATCACCGCCGAAGCCCGGAACTCGAACTGCGACACCACCTCTCGTGTCGATGCCACGCCGCGTGGTTCTGCGGACGGTGCCAGCACGCTGCCGCGAACGCCGGTGACGGCGTCGTTGTCGACGATCAACTCGTCGACTTGATGGCGGTGCGCAAAACGCACAGACGACCGGTCCCGCAACCGCCGCGCGAAGATCTCGACCAGTGCGGGCCCGGTGCCCCAGGTGATGTGAAAGCGTGGCACTGAATTGCCGTGTCCCCGCGCGTCGTAGCCACCGCGCTCGGCCCAGCCCACTAACGGAAAGATCTGCAAGCCCCGGGCGCGCAGCCAGCTGCGCTTCTCCCCGGCTGCGAAATCGACGTAGGCATGCGCCCATTGCCTCGGCCAGTAATCCTCGGGCCGGTCGAATGCGGCAGTGCCGAGCCAGTCCTGCAGCGCCAGTTCATGGCTGTCGCGCACACCCAGGCGGCGTTGTTCGGGACTGTCGACAAAGAACAGGCCGCCGAACGACCAGAATGCCTGCCCGCCGAGATTGGCGCTGTTCTCCTGGTCCAGGATCAGCACCCGCATGCCGCGATCGACCACCTCGCAGGCGGCCACCAGGCCAGCCAGTCCCGCTCCGACGATGATGACGTCAGCGTCCATGGCGCTAAAGAGTAGCGACCCGGGGTGGTCAGGCCGCGCCGAGTATCACCCGATCCGGTCGCCACCGATACATCGACGGTTCGCAGCCGTGCAGCAACGCCAGGTCCGCGGCATCCAGCATCGCCTGTAATGGCCCGGGCTTGCGCAGTTGGCGACCGTCTACCGCAAGCCGCACAACGCCGTCGCGCCGCGCGATGCGCTCAGCCGACAGCACCAACATCCGGCACCACCACGGTTCGGTCAGGAAACCTTCGCCGATCCCGAGAACCCGCGCCCGCTCGGTGGTGTGGCGGACCAAGTCGGTGACTCCGTGCAAGTCGGCCAGCAGTCGAAAGCCATTGCGCGGCAACGCGGTGACGGCCCCCTGCGAGACGGCCCACCCGGGCGCGGCGAACAACCGCGTGCGTAGTCCGAGGTGCTCGAGCACCCGGTCCGCCGCCATCAAGCGCAGGTTGGCTTCGTGGGCGGGCAGTGTCGCAAATTCGCCGCGGCGCTTCTTGGTGGCCGCCTCGTCATAACCGTGCAACACGATCGCATCGCCGCAGGCGCGCCGGCCGGCTAGCCATTCCACGGTGTGCGGATCGCGGTCGAGACGGTAGTCACCCTTGAGGCGTGGGGACACCAGCAACGACACCGGCACCCCGCGGGAATCCATCTGCCCACAGAATGCCGCGACGTCGGCCAACGTGCGGTCTCCGATCCCGGAGACCGAAACGATCAGCTTTCCAGACACACCGTCAGTGTGCCGATCGCAGGTGTCCAGACGGTGAAGTCCACGCAGCTAACGGGCATCGATCCAGCTGACCAGCTAATTGGGCAGCACAGACTCGATGGCGGCGACGACTTCCGGCGCATCGGGCGCCGTGCGTGGCCGAAACCGATTGACCACGGCTCCGCCGGGCGCGATGAGGAACTTCTCGAAGTTCCACTGCACATCGCCCGCCTCACCGGCGGCGTCGGACGTCTTGGTCAGTTCGGCATACAGCGGATGCCGGCCAGGACCGTTGACCTCGGTTTTGGCGAGCAGCGGAAACGTCACACCGTAGTTGGTGGAGCAAAAGGTTTGGATTTCCCCGGCGGTGCCGGGTTCTTGGCCCATGAACTGGTTGCAGGGCACCCCGATCACGGTCAGTCCGCGCTCGGCGTAGTCCTGAGCCAGTTTTTGAAGCGCGCTGTATTGCGGCGTCAAGCCGCATTTCGAGGCAACGTTGACGACGAGCACGGCGCGATCGGCATAGTCGGCCAGCGACGTGGGGCGATCGTCGAGAGTGGTCAACGGGATTTCGGTCAGCGTCATGCTGCGAGACTACGTCAGCATCCGCAAAGTAGGTTGGTCATCTAGCTAGTTGTCGTTACGCTGGTGTCCGTGCTGCGCTCCCGCCAGTCGACCAGCAACGAACCCAGCTATCCGGACAGGCTCGACCCGGGCCTGCTGCGGATAGCCGGTGTGTGCGCCGTGGCCGTGGTGATGGCGATCATGGACGCCACAGTCGTCGGAGTCGCGCAGCGCACGTTCATCACCGCGTTCGGGTCCACCCAGGCCGTTGTCGCCTGGACGATGACCGGCTACACGCTGGCGCTGGCCACGGTGATCCCGCTGGCCGGCTGGGCCGCCGACCGATTCGGCACTAAGCGGCCATTCATGGCGTCCGTACTGGCATTCACAGTGGGCTCATTGTTGTGTGCACTGGCGCCAAACATCAGTGTTCTTATCGTATTTCGAGTGCTACAAGGTCTCGGCGGCGGCATGTTGATGCCGCTGGCCGTGACCATCTTGAGCCGCGAAGCAGGTCCAAAGCGGATCGGCCGTCTGATGGCGGTGTTGGGTATTCCGATGCTGCTCGGCCCGATCGCCGGACCGATTCTCGGTGGGTGGCTGATCGACACTTACAGCTGGGAGTGGATTTTCGGGATCAACGTGCCGATCGGTGTGGCCGCATTCGCTCTGGCCGCGATGGTCTTTCCACCGGATCGCGCGACCCCGTCCGAGGCATTCGACGTCATCGGCATGCTGCTGCTATCGCCGGGTCTGGCCGCGCTGCTGTACGGGGTGTCGTCCATCCCGGGTCGCGGCACGGTCGTCGACGAGCACGTGTGGATACCGGTAGCGGGCGGCCTAGTGATGATCACTGGGTTCGTTCTGCATGCGCTGTACCGGGCGGACCACCCGCTGATCGATCTGCGGCTGCTCAAGAATCGCGAGGTCACCGCTGCCAACTCAACGTTGTTGTTCACCGCGGCAGCTCTTTTCGGCGCCGGACTGCTCCTGCCGAGCTGCTTTCAGCAGATGTTGCTCCAGACGCCGCTGCAGTCGGGAGTGCACATGATCCCCGAGCGGCTCGGTGCGCTGATCGCCATGCCCGTCGCCGGAGTGTTGCTGGACAAGCGCGGCCCGCACAAGATCGTGCTGGCCGGCATCACGCTGATCGGCGCCGGCATGGCCGTCTTCGCCTATGGCGTCTCGACGCAGGCCAGCTACCTGCCCGTGCTGCTGACGGCACTGACGCTGATGGGCATGGGGCTGGGTTGCACGACGATGCCGCTCGTGGCCGCGGCCGTACAGTGCCTGGCCCCCCATCAGATCGCGCGCGGTTCGGCGCTCGTGCACGTCAATCTCCAAGTGGCAGCGTCGATCAGCACCGCACTGATGTCGGTGATCCTCACCAACCAATTCAACGACAGCGATAACATTTCACACGCCTACACCGCGGTGTTCGTCGTGGCCGCCGCGATGGCTTTGTTGGCGTATATCCCCGCGGCGTTTCTGCCCAAGAAGCCGATCGCCGCGGTAGCCGACCGGCCGCCGACGATGGCCCACTGACCTCGGCTAACTGCCCGCGTCGCACCCGTCTACCCGCGCGTACCGCTGAGCAGGTCGTCTACCTGACCGCTGCCATAGTGGTCATGATCTGCGGCAGCCAGCAGCCAGGCGTACTGGAATGCGACTTCCTTCCACCGCTCGTAACGACCGCTGATACCGCCGTGGCCGGCGCTCATCTGAGTTTTCAGCAACACCGGATTGCCGTCGGACTTGGCGTGCCGCAACGCCGCAACCCATTTCGCCGGCTCCACGTAATAGACCCGGGTGTCGTTCAGCGAAGTCATCGCGAGGATGGCCGGGTACTTCCTTTTGTCGACGTTTTCGTACGGAGAGTAGGCCTTCATATACGAGTAGACGGCTTTGTCCTGCAACGGGTTTCCCCATTCATCCCACTCGGTGACAGTCAGCGGCAACGACGGGTCCAACATGGTCGTCAGCGGGTCGACAAAAGGCACCACTGCCAGGATGCCGGCAAACAGATCCGGTTCCTGATTGGCCACCGCGCCCATCAGCAGACCACCTGCGCTGCCGCCCATTGCCACCAGGCTCTGCGGTTGAGTCAGCCCGGAGCCAACCAGATGTCTGGCCACCGCGGCGAAGTCGGTGAAGGTGTTCTTCTTTTGCAGCAGCTTGCCGTGCTCGTACCACAGCCGGCCCATCTCACCACCGCCGCGGACATGGGCGACGGCGAACACCATGCCCCGGTCCAGTAGCGACAGCCGCGCGATCCCAAACTGCGGATCCTGACAGATCTCGTAGGCGCCGTACCCGTACAGCACTGTTGCAGCCGGGAATTCGATGCCGGCCCGGTGCACGATCGACACGGGAATTCGGGTGCCGTCGTCCGCCAGTGCCCAGTCGCGTCGTTCGACGTAATCCTCGCGCCGGAAGTCGCCGAGCACGGGTTGCTCGCGCAGCAATGTGCGCTCCCCGGTGGCCAGGTCGAGGTCGTAGATCTGCACCGGCGTGACAAACGATCCCGCACCGACACGCAGCTTCGGCGAATTCCACGTCGGGTTGGGTCCAAGACCTGATGACATCAGCTCCGAGTCGAACGAAATCTCTTCGGGACTGCCATAAACGCCGTCGTCGCCGATGGGCCACAGCTGGATCCGCGGCAGCGCTTCGCGTCGATAGCTGAGCACCAAATGGCGTTCCAACGCATCCACGGCGTCGAGTCGCACGTCATCGCGGTGGCCGACGAGCGTACGCATCGTGGCTGGATCACTGACCGGCGTTTCGACGAGCGTAAAGTTCACCGCGCCCTCGTTGTGCAGGATCAAAAACCGATCCTCACCGCCGACGACGGCGTGCTCCACCGAGTATTCGACGCCGTCTCGGCGCGGCCACACGGTCACGAATTCGGCTTCAGGATCGGCGGCATCGGCGTAGCGGACCTCCGATGTGATCGCCGATCCGGCGGCAATCAACACGTAAGCATCGCTGCGGGTGCGGCCCACCGCCAGCCAGAACCGTTCGTCCGCTTCGTGATAGACCTTCGCGGCGGGCAGGCCCGAACCGATTCGATGCCGCCACACCGTGTCCGGACGCCAGGCCGCATCCACGGTGACGTAGTACACGGTGCGGTTATCAGTCGCCCAAGTCGCTCCGGCGCCGATTCCGACGATCTCGTCGGAATACCGATCGCCTGTGCGTAAATCTTTGAATCGCAAGGTATAGCGCTCGTCGCCGACGATATCGACGGAATACGCCAGGACGTTGCCGTCGGGGCTGACACTGGCGGCACCCAACGCGAAGAAGTCGTGGCCGTCGGCCTCGACGTTCTCGTCGAGCAATATTTGCTCGCCCGGAATCTCGGTGTGCTCGTCGAACACCGGCGGCGTCCAGTCGTCCGGATCGGTGACCGGGCAACGGCAGTGCACGCCGTATTGCTTACCTTCGAAGCTGCGGGCGTAATACCACCACTGGCCACGCCGGGTAGGCACCGATAGATCGGTCTCTTTGGTACGTGCCTTGATCTCGTCGAAAATGCGCTGCCGCAATGGCTCCAGCTGGGCGGTCGACTGGTCGGCGTAGTCGTTCTCCGCCTCCAGGTAGGAAATCACGTCTGGATTGGCCTTGTCCCGCAGCCATTCGTATGGATCGACGAACACGTCGCCGTGGAATTCCCGTCGACTCTCGACCCGTTTGGCGACCGGCGGCGCAGGCGTAGCGGTCACGCTCCCGGCCCGATCCAGTCGTCGAACCGCAGTCCGGAAATCCGTTGGTAGGCATCGACGTAGCGGGCGCGGGTGGCGTCGATGATGTCGTCCGGTAGCGGCGGCGGTGGCTGCGAACCCGCGCGGTCCCAGCCGGACTCGGGGCCGGTGAGCCAGTTGCGGACGAATTGCTTGTCGAAGCTAGTCTGCACTACCCCCGGCCGGTAGTTGTCAGCCGGCCAATAACGTGACGAATCCGGAGTGAAAACCTCGTCGGCGAGCACCAGGTCGCCCTGATTGTCGATACCGAACTCGAACTTGGTGTCGGCGATGATGATTCCCTTCGTCAGGGCGTGGTCGGCGGCCTGCACATAGGTCTGCAGCGTACGGTCGCGCAGTTGGTTGGCCTGCACCGCACCCACCATCTCGGTCACCCGTGCGAACGAGATGTTCTCGTCATGCTGGCCCAGCTCGGCCTTGGTCGCCGGGGTGAACAACGGCGTGGGAAACTTGCTGGCCTCCACCAAACCCGGTGGCAGCGCGATACCGCAGAGGCTGCCGCTGACCTGGTAGTCCAGCAAGCCCGAGCCGGTCAGGTAACCGCGGGCCACACACTCCACCGGAAGCATCTTCAACTCGCGCACCACCAACGCGCGGCCGAGAACCTCGTCGGGAATCCGCGGATCGTCCGGCGGTCCGGCCAGGTGATTGGGCGCCTCGACGAAGTCGAAGAAGAACACGCTCATTGCGGTCAGGATGCGACCCTTGTCCGGAATCGTGCTGTCGAGCACGTAGTCGAACGCCGAAATCCGGTCGGTCGCGACGAACAACAGGTGCTCGGCGTCGATGCGGTAGAGCTCGCGGACTTTGCCGCTGGCCAGATGCCGGTAGTCGGACAGGGCGGGACGCATCGGGTCAGCTTAATGGCGATCGCAAGCGCGGCGGAGCCGGGCGCACTACGCCGGCGCGCGATTATCGGGCAGCTGAGCACTGCTGCTGTGCTGGGATCAGGGCTATGAAATCGAGGTTCGTACCTTACGCCACTACTCCTGCGCGACTGTTGGGGCAGTTGTTCAGCGATGCCGTCGTCGTTGTGTGGACTGCCGTATGGGTATTCGTCGGCTTGGCCGTGCACAGTGCGGTGTCGACGATCGCCGAGGTGGGACGGCAGGTCGACGGCGGCGCGCGCGGCATCGCCGGCAACCTGTCGTCCGCAGGGCATAACGCCGACCGCGTACCGCTTATCGGAGACGCCCTCAGCAAGCCGCTCACCGCGGCCAGCAAGCCGGCCCTGGAGATTGCCGAGGCCGGGCACAACCTGGACACCACCGCCAGCTGGTTGGCCGTCGTCTTGGCGCTGGCAGTTGCGGCGCCACCGATTTTCGCGGTGGTGATGCCTTGGCTGGTGTTGCGGTTGCGGTTCTTCCGTCGCAAATTGACCGTGACCGCGCTGGCTGCCACACCGGCCGGCGAACAGCTACTGGCGTTGCGGGCATTGGCGAATCGGCCGCTGCGGCGGCTCAGCGCTGTCAGCGCCGATCCGGTCAGCGCGTGGCGGCGTGAGGATCCCGCGGCCATTCGCGGCCTGGCCGCCCTTGAGCTGCGGTCGGCGGGCCTCATCCGTTGGAGATCGGGCCCTTAGTCGGCGAGCTGCGTCTGCTGGTAGAGCGCCAGCTTCCAGCCGTCCTCGGTGCGGTGGTACATGCTCGACATCGCGCCGACGAAAGTCGGCTCGTCCCCGGCACGGTATCCAGTGCCGATATACACCAGGGCTGCGTTGTTGTCGTCGATGCTGATCAACCGCACCTTGGCGATGTCGTAGGTGCGCCAGGGCGGCGACTCCGACAGAGCCGAAACCACGGTGTCGCGGTCCATCACCATGCCGTTGGCGAGCACCATGACAGCGTCGGGCAGCATCACGCCGCCGTAAAACCGCGCACCCCTACCCGAACAGAGCGAATCCCACCCCGCGCGTTCGAGTTGCAGCAAGAGATCGAGCACAAGGTTGTCGGTCATGCGAAATCAGGTACCCGTTTTTGTGTCTGTTGACGACCGGATCCGTCGCCAAATTCGCAGCAGCCCGGCGACGACCACAATTACCCACGCCGCCAACGCGTCCCAGAAGAACACCAACGAAATCGTATGCAAGGATCGCAGACCGAGCTCGACCGCCATCGCGTCAGTGGCGGCGGAGTACATGCCCAGTGGAAATACCAGCGTCCACCACACCCCGGTGAATTGCAGGACCTCCGGACGCTGACTAATGCGATGCAAGCCGAAATAGATCAGCGGCGGTATCCACAGCGTGGCCGCCACCCAGGTGACCACCGTGACAGTGCGGACGCCGCCGGCCAGCCAATGCGGGGCCTGTTGATGGATGTAATCGCCGGCCAGCGTTGCGATCGCCAACCCGCCCATCAGGATCCAGGTGTCGGGCTCGAACCCGTCGCGATCCTGTCGTTCGGCAATCGCGCGCCAAAGCATCAGCCAGGTCATCAAGCAGTAGATGGCGATCGCCGCCAGCCAAATCGGTAGGGCAACCATCAACCACCAGCGGTGGCCGGTGTGGTGAGCCGCCTGAGCGGCAACAATCGCCAATCCGGACGACCCGACGCTGGCCAGCTCCCACGCGCCGTGCACTCGGTCGCGTAGGGCTGCCCAGCCGTGCCCGGTCATATTCCGCGCGGTGAGCACGATCAACACCAGCCACGACACCGAGGCGATCGCGCCGAGTACTCGCACCACAATTGGATGGGCCACCAGCCGGGAGTCCAGCACCGCGCACGCCGCGACGAACGTGAACAATCGCAGGGTGATATCCGGATCGCGCAGATCCCACGGCAGGATCCGGCGTTTGGCGACGACGCCGGTGATAACCAGCATGACGAGGACCAGCAGGCCGAGCGACGCGAGGATGCCCAATGTTCCGCTGACCCACGGGTAGTGGTGGTTCCGTGCGGCGATCGACACGATCCCAGTAGCCATCACCGCCGAGAAGACGTCCGGCGTCAGCGTGACGGCACTGAGTCGAATCCTCACCCCGCACCGAGTAGTTTCACCACGAGGTGGCGGATACCGGTGTGGCGGTTGCTGCGAGTCCATTCGACGGGTGCGACGAGCTGCACGCCGTCGAAGCGCGTCAGCAGTTCCTCGAACAACACTCGCAGTTCCAGCCGGGCCAGGTTGGTCCCCAGACAATAATGAACACCCTGGCCAAAGCCTAAGTGCGGATTGGGTTTACGCGTGATATCGAATTGGTCAGCGTGGTCGAATACGGCGGCGTCGCGGTTGGCCGAACCCTCCCAGATCTGAACTTTCTGACCGGCCGAGATCGACTGTTCGCCGAGTGTGACGTCGCAGGTGGCTGTGCGTCGTTTTGACGGCGACGGTGACGTCCATCGAATTATCTCCTCCACCGCCGTCGGCAGCATGCCCAGATCTGCACGCAGTGCCTGCAATTGGTTCGGGTGATCGGCCAGCGCCAGCAACCCACCGGCGACCGCGTTGCGCGTCGTCTCTGCGCCCGCGCTGAACAGCAGACTGAAGAACAAATACACCTCGAGGTCCGATAGAGCCGGCCCCCCTTCAGGTTCGTCCAGCTCTGCGTTGGCCACCACCGACAACATGTCGTCGGTCGGCTGGGCGCGTTTCGAGGCGATCAACTCCTGCCCATAGGTGTACATCCGCGACCCGGCCTCCTCGACCGAGAGCTGCGAAAGGGACGCTTTGCGAGCACCGCCGAAGTCGAACTGCGGCTCGATCGCCTCGAAGAGCCAATGCCGGTCGGACTCAGGCACTCCCAGCAGGATGCAGATCATCTGCATGGGCAGTTCGGCAGCGATGTCCACCACGAAGTCGAACGGTTCTCCCGGTACGACGGCGTCCAGCAGCCGGCGCGCCCGGCCGCGCAGGTCGTCCTCGACGCGACGGATCATCCGGGGCGTCAAACCGGAGCTGACGAGTCGCCGGATCTGCGAATGCCGCGGGTCATCCATCATGTTGAGCACTTGGCCCGCGATGGCCAGGTCCTGCAGCAGCGTGCCGCCGAACGGCCGGTCGCCGCCAGTGACAGACGAGTACGACTCCGGATCTTTCAGTACCTCAAGCGTTTCCGGGTAAGTCGCCACCGACCAAAAGCCCTCGCCGTCGGGGGTGTGCTCGGTGGGCTCATGCCAGTACACCGGCGCTTCTCGCCGGTGGACAGCGAACATTTCGTGCGGAAAGCCGTTCGCGAAGTTGTCCAGATCGGTGAAGTCGATTCCCGAGAGGGCGTCGGCGAGGGTCATAGGATCGCACCGGGCGTGTATTTGCCCGCCTCCGGGTAGCGCGCCACCAAGGCGTCCACCGCTGCGACCACCGCGTCGACCTGGTCGCCGGCCGCGCCGGTGAACGCTTGTTTGTCGGCCAGCGCTGCGTCGATAGCGGCGCGGTCCAGCGGCAACCGCGGGTCTGCCGCCAACCGCGCGAGCAGATCGGGGTCGGCGCCTTCCCGCATCGCCAGCGCGGCCGCCACTGCGTGCTCGCGGATCACCTCATGCGCGGCTTCTCTACCCATCCCGGCGCGCACCGCCGCGATCAGCACCTTGGTCGTGGCCAGGAACGGCAGATAGCGGTCCAATTCCCGGCCGATCACCGCCGGGTACGCGCCGAACTCGTCGAGCACGGTCAGCAATGTCTCGATCTGCCCGTCGACGGCGAAGAAGCTGTCCGGCAACGCCACTCGGCGCACCACCGAGCAGAACACGTCACCCTCGTTCCACTGCGCGCCGGCGAGTTCGGCGGCCATCGACGCGTAGCCGCGCAGCACCACTTGCAGGCCGTTGACCCGTTCACAACTGCGGGTGTTCATTTTGTGTGGCATCGCCGAGGATCCGACCTGCCCCGGCGCAAAGCCCTCGGTGACCAGGTCATGCCCCGCCATCAACCGAATGGTGTGCGCCAGCGACGACGGGCCCGCGCCGAGCTGTACCAGCGCCGAGACCACGTCGTGGTCCAACGACCGCGGATACACCTGGCCGACACTGCTCAACACCGTTGTGAATCCGAGGTATTCGGCGATGCGCTGTTCGAGTGTGGCCAGTTTCGCTCGGTCCCCGAGCAAATCGAGCATGTCCTGGGCAGTGCCCATCGGGCCCTTGATGCCGCGCAGCGGATAACGGTCGATCAGCTCACGCAGCCTCGTCAACGCCAGCAGTGTCTCCTGTGCGGCCGAGGCGAACCGTTTGCCCAATGTGGTCGCCTGGGCGGCGACGTTGTGGCTGCGTCCGGCCATCACCAGGTCGCGGTAGGCCACCGCCCGCTCGGCCAGCCGCGCCACCACCGCCACGCCGTGGCAGAACACGAGTTCCATCGACCTGCGGATCTGGAGTTGCTCGACGTTCTCGGTCAGGTCACGGCTGGTCATGCCCTTGTGCACGTGCTCATGGCCTGCCAGCGCGTTGAACTCCTCGATGCGGGCTTTGACATCGTGGCGGGTCACCCGCTCGCGGGCCGCGATGGAGCCCAGGTCGACGTCGTCGAGCACCCGTTCGTAGTCGGCGAGCGCCTGTTCGGGGACCGGCACGCCCAGCTCTGCCTGGGCTCGCAGCACCGCCAGCCACAGCCTCCGCTCGGCGACAACCTTGGCCTCCGGCGACCAGATCGACACCATCTCGGCGCTGGCATACCGGGCGGCCAGCACATTCGGGATGTTCACAACGTCACAGCTTACGGTCGCAATGCGGCAAGCTGAGCGGATGTACTTCGTCGGTGTCGACCTTGCCTGGGGCGAAATCAACCAGAGCGGTGTCGCGGTCGTCGACGCCGACGGCCGGCTTCTGCATGTCGGGGTAGCGCAGGACGACGCCAGCATCGACAACGCGCTGTCGCCCTACACCAGCAACGAATGCCTGGTCGCCATCGATGCGCCGCTGATCGTGAAGAACCCGACCGGACACCGCCCGTGTGAGAAAGCGCTCAACCGCGATTTCCAGAAGTTCGAAGCGGGTGCGCGGCCGGCGTACACCGGCAGGCCGGAGTTCGCCCGGGGCCCCCGTGGCGCAAGGCTGGCCGACGTGCTCGCCCTCGATATGGACCCGCGCACCCAAGCGAGCCGGCGAGCCATCGAGGTGTACCCACATCCGGCGACCGTGGTGCTTTTCGGCCTGGATCGCACGCTGAAGTACAAACGCGGCGCCTTCGACAGTCGCCAGCGCGCGTTGCTGCAGCTGATGACGCTGATCGAAGGGCTAGACGAGGCGACGCCGCGACTGCGGGTCAACCACCACGTGGCCTGGGTCGAGCTGCGCAATAGGGTGACCGCGGCAACTCGACCGGTACAGCTGGATGGGGCCGAGGATGCCATCGACGCCGTCGTCTGTGCCTACATCGCGCTGTACTGGTACCAGTGCCCTGAGGACGTGACGATCTACGGCGATTTCACGACCGGCTACATCGTCACACCGTCGCTTCCGCCTGAACTCGCCGCGCCGGAGCGGCCGCCTGACCCCGACGACGTGGAACAGCGGCTCGCGCGCGTCAGCGCCCTGCTCGAGGAAGCACAACTCGAGTTGGCGGCCCTTCGCGCACTGTCCGGTGACCGGCACCCGTAATTGGAGTAGCGCACTACCCTACTCGATGCAGAATTGCCGCTATGAGTGTTGTTTTGGTGCATGGCAACCCAGAGACCGCGGCAATCTGGGGCCCGCTGATCGCTGCCCTCGGCCGCGACGACGTGGTGTGCCTGTCACCGCCCGGGTTCGGCGCTGCGCTACCCGACGAGTTTCCGGCGACCTACCTCGCATACCGCGACTGGCTCGAAGACCAGCTGGCCGAATTCGACGAACCGGTCGATCTGGTCGGGCACGACTGGGGTGGCGGCCATGTGATGAATGTGGTGATGCACCGGCCCGAGCTGGTGCGCAGCTGGGCCAGCGATGTCGTCGGGCTCTTCGATCCCGACTACGTCTGGCATGACCTGGCCCAGGTGTGGCAGACCGCGGAGGAGGGCGAGAAGCTGGTCGACACCATGCTCGGCAGCACCGTGCACGAACGGATCGACCAACTCGCCGCGCTCGGCATACCGTGCGACATCGCCAGCTCCATCGCGGCCGCCCAGGATGAACAGATGGGTCGGGCGATCCTGCTGCTGTACCGTTCGGCGCGCCAGCCGGTGCTGGCCGAGGCCGGGCGCGGGCTGGAAGCGGCCGCTGCCCGGCCGGGACTGTCGCTGCTGGCCACCGAACTTTAATCCGGCGCGTCGGCCAGGTGCGCGGCGTCGGTGATGCCGGCATCGCGAATGTCGAACTGACGCTTGATGACAACGGTGAGCAGCGACAGCACGACCCCGCTCATGACCAGAATGCCGGCCAGCAGGTACTCCTGACCTTCCCGGCCGGACAGCGGCGTCACCAGAAATAGCGAGGCCGCAAATCCGATGACTGGCAATGCAGTCGGCGTCTTGAAGTGGCGCCGATTTCGGCGGACATCGCGGCGCAGCACCAGCACCGCGACATTGACCGTGGCGAACACCGCCAGCAACAGCAGCGACGTAGTGCCGCCGAGGACCTCGATCGCGTCGGTGTTGGCGACCGCGGTGACATAGAGGATCAGCGCGAAGGCGACCGCGGTGGTGAACAGGATCGCCACCCACGGCGCCCGCTTGGTCGGGCTCACGACGCCCAGCACGGGGGGCAAAACCTGCTGCCGCGACATCCCGTAGATCAACCGGCTGGCCATGAGCATGCTGATCAGCGCAGTGTTGGACACCGCGATCATCGAGATGAACGGCAGGATGGTTTTGATCGGCAGCCCCGGCGCCCCGATACCGACGACATCGATCAGCGGAGTATCGCTGACTTTCAGCTCCCCGACCGGCACCAACGCCACGGAGATGATCGCCACGAAGATGTAGACGATGCCCGCGATGCTCAGCGCGGAGAGCAGGACCTTCGGGAAAGTTCGCACCGGGTTCTTGATTTCTTCGGCCATGTTGACCGAATCCTCGAAGCCCGTCATCGCGAAAAACGCCAACGATGTCGCGGTCGTGACGGCCAGAAACACGTTCTTGTCGGCGGCGGTGTCGAACGCGACCACCCGCGCGAAGTCGACATGCTGGCCCACACCGAACGCCCACAGGCCGACGAGGATCACCAGAACCAGCCCGGTGATTTCGATGCTGGCCAACACGACGTTGAGCTTGACGCTTTCTCCCACGCCGCGCAGGTTCACCGCGGCCAGCGTCGCCATGAAGAGCAACGCGACCACGACGACGCCCACCGAACCCCAGCCGATATGGAATGCGACCACAAAGTTGGCGGCGAAAAACCGCGATGCCATCGATGCGGACGTAATTCCCGCACACATCACGACGAAGGCCACCAGAAACGTCACGAACTGATTGCCGAACGCCTTTTGCGCATACAGCGCCGCACCCGCGGCCTGCGGATATTTGGTCACCAACTCCAGATAGCTCAAGGCGGTCACGGCGGCGATCAAGAATGCCAGCAGAAACGGAACCCACGCTGCCCCACCGACTTCGGCTGCCACATCGCCGATCAGCGCATACACCCCGGCGCCCAAGATGTCACCCAGAATGAAGAACAGCAGCTGCGGCGGCCCCATCACCCGGCGCAAGCGGGGCTGGCGCCCGTAAGCCGCAGGCACGTCTGCGGCGCCTCCCGGAAACCGGCCGGCCACCGAAACCGGTGCAGGATCAGATCTGCACTGGCCGAAGTTCGAACGGCGCCAGCACATCGATGACGTCCATCACGGTCGCCCTGGCGGCAGCCCGCGGGTCCTGCTGGTCGTCAACCAGCGCGGAGACCACAGCACCGTCGACGGCGCAAATCAACGCCGAGACCAGCTCGAGTCGCACCAAACGTCCCGACCGTTCGATGGCGTCCGCGACCGCGTCGACGCGTTGACGCAGGTTTCGGCGCTGGATATCGCGCAGCGCCGGGAGCCGGGCGCAGGCGATGTAGCGCTCATACCGCGAGATCAGCTGTTCGATCAGCCGCGGGCCGGTTTCGTCGCCGACGAGCAGATCGACGAGGACGTCGGCGGTGGTCTCCGGGCCGCGGCGACGCCGGGACAGGCTCGCCACCCGGGAACGCAACTGGGCCACCTCCAGCATCCCGACATGGGAGACCGCGCTGGCGATCAGGTCGTCGAGGCAGGAGAAGTAGTAGGTGGTCGATGCCAGCGGCAGGCCCGCCCGCTGCGCCACAGCCCGGTGCCGCACCGCTTCAAACCCGCCTTCGCACAGCAGCTCGGCGGCCGCGCTGATCAGCGCGTACCGCCGGCGTTCCCCCTTAGGAGTGACTGCTGCCGTCACGTTTGACATGCTGCCAGGCAGGCAGGGGCAGTATTGCCCTTTCGGACAAACGACCGCCCCGTTGACATCGCGCCGACGTCGAGGAGCGGCGCACTTTATCGCGCCGGCGACGATGCAGAGCGAGCGATGCGATGAGGAGGAGCGGCGCACTTTATGATGTCCGGCATGCCGGACCTGAGCCGTCGTGCGGTGCTGCGCCTCGGGGCCAACGTGGTCGCCGGCGCCGTCGGTGCCTCTGCGTTGGGCACGCTGTTTCCGGCACAGCCGTCGGAGGCCGCACCGGCGCCGATGACCGGTCGCGGCGTTCCGTTGGTTCCGCCGCCACTGGAACCGGCGCCCGCGCCGGTCGCCGCCCCGACGATGGCGACCGGTTCGTTCGTGTCAGCGGCGCGCGGAGGGGTGACGACCAACTGGGCGATCGCACGTCCGCCGGGCCAGACCAAGGCCCTGCGACCGGTGATCGCGCTGCACGGCAAGGGCAGTGATGCCGCCACCGTGATGGCCGGCGGGGTCGAGCAGGGCCTGGCGCAAGCCGTCGACGCCGGCCTCCCACCGTTTGCGGTGGTCGCCGTCGACGGCGGCGGAAGTTATTGGCACAAGAGGGCTTCCGGCGAAGACTCGGGCGCCATGGTGTTGAACGAACTCATCCCGATGCTGGATAAGCAGGGGTTGGATACCTCACGCGTGGCGTTCCTGGGCTGGTCGATGGGAGGCTATGGCGCGCTGCTGCTCGGCGGCCGGCTCGGGCCGGGGCGTACCGCGGCGATCTGCGCGGTGAGCCCGGCACTGTGGCTCTCGCCGGGGGCGACCGCACCGGGCGCCTTCGACGGCGCCGACGACTGGTCGGCCAATTCGGTGTTCGGAATGCCTGCGCTGGCGTCGATTCCGATCCGGGTGGACTGCGGCAACAGCGATCCGTTCTATGCAGCTACCAAGCAGTTCGTGGCGCAGTTGCCCAATCCGCCGGCGGGCGGCTTCTCGCCGGGCGGGCACGACGCATCGTTCTGGAGCGCGCAATTACCCGCCGAGCTGACCTGGATGGCACCGCTACTGACGGCGTAGCCGGATTACACCTCGATGACGACCGCGCCGCCCTGGCCACCGCCCGCGCACATCGCGGCCACCCCGATCCCGCCACCGCGGCGGCCTAATTCGTGTACCAGCGTGGTCAGCATCCGCGCGCCAGTGGCCGCGATCGGATGGCCCAGGCTGCACCCGCTGCCGTAGATGTTGACCCGATCCTCGTCGAGACCGTACTCACGGCACGCGGCGATCGGAACTGACGCGAACGCCTCGTTGATCTCCCACAGCGTGACGTCGGCGGGCGACAGCCCGGCGCGGTCGAGCACTTTGCCGATCACCCGGACCGCCCCCAGTCCGGTGTCCCGGGGTTCGACGCCGACCGATGCCCACGTCTTGACCGTCCCCAGCACGGTCAGCCCGGCCGAGCGGGCAAAGCCGTCGTCGGCCAGGGTCAAAGCGGCTGCTGCGTCGTTGGTGCCGCTGCTGTTACCGGCGGTGACGGAGAAACCCTCGATCTCGGGGTGCAACACCTTCAGTGACGCCAACTTCTCCAGGCTCGTGTCGCGGCGCGGATGCTCATCGACACTGAACTCCACGAGCGCATCCTGAGGTCCTTGAATTTTCAGCGGCACGATCTCGTCGACGAACGCGCCACCGTCGATCGCCGCGACCGCACGCTGGTGTGACCGCAGCGCCCAGGCGTCCATCTCTTCGCGGGTGATGCCGACAGCTTGTGCGGTGTTCCAGCCCACCGTGATGGACATGTCGCGGGTGGGCGCATCGGGCGTCTCCACGTGGGTCGGCGGCATCCACCGCTCTTCGAACTCCAGGGTCGGACCCGGGATGCGCCAGTTCATCAGCGGACCCGTCGACAACGACTGCACTCCGCCGCCCACCACTACCCGCTCGACGCCCGAACCGATGTGGGCGGCGGCGTTTGCGACCGCTGTCAGACTGCCTGCGCAATGCCGGTTGACGGCCTGGCCGGGCACCGAAACCATATCCGAGGCTGCAGCTGCGTAACGTGCCAAATCGCCACCGCCATAATGCGACTCAGCAAAGATCACGTCATCGATGACACCTGGCTCGACACCGGATCGCCGGACCGCTTCGGCCAGCACGGTGGTGGCGAGCGCTTCCGCGGGAGTGTTGACCAGCGAGCCTTTGAACGACGTTCCGATTGCGGTCCGGACGGCACTGACGATGACGGGCGTGGGCATGTGGTCAACCTTCGGTCGCGAATTCGAAGCCAGCGTAGAAAGACTAATCGTATCAACTACCGTAGTGGCGACGATAACCTGGGCACCACCGTGAGGCTTACGATCCCACAGTGACCGTGCCCTTCGATTGGGACTTGCCTTACGACTGGCCGCGCAAGCCTGTTCTGGCGCGCAACGCGGTGTGCACATCACAGCCGCTGGCCGCGCAGGCCGGACTTCGGATGCTGGCCGACGGCGGTAGCGCCGTAGACGCGGCCGTCGCCGCGGCCATCAGCCTCACCGTGGTGGAACCGGTATCCAACGGCGTCGGATCGGACGCCTTCGCGATCGTCTGGGACGGCCGGCGGCTGCACGGATTGAACGGGTCGGGCCGCTCTCCTGCAGCGTGGACGCCGGAATACTTCGGCGGCAACGGTGTGCCCGCATTCGGCTGGAACTCGGTGACCGTCCCCGGGGCGGTGTCAGCCTGGACCGAATTGCACGCCCAGTTCGGGAAACTACCGTTTGGCCGGCTCTTCGAGCCGGCAATCTCCTACGCCCGCGAAGGTTTTCTGGTGTCGCCGACGGTGGCTGCACACTGGGCGATGCAGCTCCCATTCTTCAAGTCCCAGCCTGGGTTTGCCCAGTACTTCATGCCCGGAGGCCGCGCACCGGGCCCCGGTGAAGTTGTCAGCTTTCCCGATCTTGCGGCCACGCTGGAGAAGATCGCGGCCAGCAATGGCGAGGCGTTCTATCGCGGAGAACTGGCGGCTCAACTCGAGGCGCATTCGAGCGCTCACGGTGGCGCAATGCGAGTCAGCGACCTGGCCGCCCACCGGGCCGATTGGGTGGGCACCATCGGCCGCGACTACCGCGGCTACACCATCCACGAGATCCCGCCCAACAGTCAGGGGATCGCCGCATTGATCGCGCTCGGCATCCTCGAGCAGTTCGACATGACCGCCTTGCCAGTAGATTCCGCCGACAGCGTGCATTTGCAGATCGAAGCGATGAAGCTCGCCTTCGCCGATGCTCAGGCCTACGTCGGCGACATCGACCACATGCCGTTGCGCCCCGAGAACCTCCTCGACGAGGAGTATCTGAAGGAGCGGGCGAAGAGGATCGATCTCAAGCATGCACAGCCTGTCACCGCCGGCGCGCCGAACGGCGGCACAGTGTATCTCGCCGCAGCCGACACCGCAGGGATGATGGTATCGATGATCCAGTCGAACTACGTGGGATTCGGGTCCGGTGTGGTGGTGCCCGGCACTGGGATCTCGTTGCAGAACCGCGGCGTGGGATTCGTTGTGACGCCGGGACATCCGAACCGAGTCGGGCCGAATAAGCGTCCCTACCACACGATTATCCCCGCCTTTATGACCAAAAACGGTGCTCCGGTCATGAGCTTCGGCGTCATGGGCGGAACCATGCAGCCGCAGGGTCACCTGCAACTTGTGGTGCGCATCGTCGACCACGGCCAGAACCCCCAGGCGGCGTGCGATGGCCCCCGGTTCCGCTGGCTGCAGGGCAGGCAGGTGAGCTGCGAGCAAGGGTTTCCGCCGTCCACCCTCAATGAACTGCAGCGGCGTGGCCACGAGTTGGCGGTCGTTGACGACTACAACCAGTTCGGCAGCTGCCAAGCCATCTGGCGACTCGACGACGGCTATCTGGCGGTGAGCGATCCGCGCCGCGACGGCCAGGCGGCAGGGTTTTAGGCGCGGACCTTATCAATCTCGCAGCTGGTGGCACTGCCGCGGGTGGACAAACACTGCTGTCCGCTCACATCACGTGGGCACCGCAACATGTCGGAGGCCTGGCCGCAGCCAACGGGAACGACCTGCATAGGCGGGAACGTCACGTCAGCATTCTCGCGGGTCGGGTTGGGACGAAACGTCCGATGCATGGCGTGGTTGTGCAAGGACTGACCTTAAAGCTGTCGCAACAACATCGCCGTCGTGCCGCTGTTCGCCGCACCGACCCCGACGGCGGCCAGGGCCGCACCGTCGACCTGCCGGGCGCCTGCTTCGCCGCGTATCTGAAGACACGCTTCGTGCAGATGCCCGAAGCCGTGCAGGCGTCCGCCGGAAAGCTGTCCACCCGCGGTGTTGATCGGCAGCTCGCCACCAAGCGAAATGCGTGCGCGATCGGCGACGAATTCACCGGACTCGCCGACCTTGCAGAACCCGAAGTCCTCCAGCCAGCACAGCACGAACACGCTGAACCCGTCATACAGTGAGGCGTAATCAACGTCGGCGACGGTGAAGTCGGTGCGGTCCCAGATCGTCGACCAGCGTGAGCTGATGCGGGTGATGTCTTCGCCGGCCTCCCAGAGGAACCGGTCGTGGTGGGCGCAATCCAACGCTTCGACGGTGACGGCCGGATGATCCAGGGCACTCGCGTGATCGCCACGGGATACCACGAACGCGGTCGCCGCGTCACAGGCGATGTCGCAGTCGTACATGCACAGCGGGTCGGACACCATCCGTGCCCCCAGATAGGCGTCCAAATCGAGTGGCTCGGAGTAGATCGCCGACGGGTTGAGGGCTGCGTGCGCGCGCTGCGTTATCGCGACGGACGAAAGCTGTTCGCGGGTAAGCCCGTAACGCAGCATCCGAGCGCGGATCTGTAAGGCCGCCAGGTTTGCCGCGGTGGCTCCGTATGGTAACTGCCAGGCAAGTTGCCCGCCTGGGCGCCCGTCCGGCGCGCCGTAGCCCTTGCGCCTGCCGGACCCTTGGGCGCTGCCCTCCCAGATGCTGCGCCATACCAGCACATGGTTGGCCAGGCCACCCGCGACGGCCAGCATGGCGTCGACGACCGCCCCCAGCTGACCGGCCAACTCGACTCCGCCGGCGACCCAGTTCGGCTTGATGCCCAGCAGGTCGTGGATCTCGCGCAGCGACGCGCCAGAAAAGCCCGGTCCTGCCGATGACGCCCCGGGATAGGTCGTCAAGCCGTCGATGTCGGCGAGGGTGAGGCCGGCGTCTCCGACGGCGGCAATGCATGCATCGGCGGTGAGCTGCAACGGATCCCGGTCCAGCCGTCTGCCGATTTCTGACTGTCCGACACCACTGATCACGATCGAACCGGCGAGGGAAGCGGTCATCACAGTTCCGGCTCGAAGAGTGGAACAAATATCTCGTCGTCGCCGTCGACACACCTTTCGAAGGTGACCCGGACTCCCATCGCCGGGGTGACGTCGTCGGGATCGACGTTCACCAAGTTGGTCAGCACGCGAACGCGAGCGTCTTCGATCGGATTGACGAAGGCGATGACGTACGGCGGCGTGAAGCCGGGGAACCAGGGATGCTCATTGGTGGTCCAGGACTCCACCCGCCCCCGGCCGCTGAGCGCCACGTACGTCGGCACGCCGTGGTCGTAGGGGCAGCGCAGCGCGGGTGGATGAACGAGCCGCTCGCAGGCCGCGCACTGCTGCATGCGCAGCACCCCGTCGGCGCCCGAAGTCCAGAACTTCCGGTTGACAGCGGTAAGCAGCGGGAGCGGCCGCGCGGCGTCGCTCACCGGTCGTCGATACCGAAGAGGAACCGGTCAGCGATCCGATGCTCGTTACGGATCGACATCTCTTGAGCCGTGTTGAGCCACAAGCCATCAAAGCCCTTCGAATGCATGCCGGCGTGGATGGCACCGATATTCTTCAGATCCTGGGTCGGCAGCTCACCCCAGCCGTCGTGGTCCTGCCAGCGCTCGAACTCCTGCCAGCTCGTCTCCGGCACCTCGCCGGGAGCGAAGTGCTCCAGCGAGAACATCTCGAACGTGCACCAATTGGGGTCATCGGCGTGCGGCAGCATCCGATAACCCAGCAGGCACGACTTCTCGACCAGAATCACCAGCGTCGGAAAGACATGCCAATCACCGTTACCCGCGAAGTACTGCTCCATCGACATCCGTGGGAAGTCGACACCTTCGGCACGGGCAAGTTCCTCACACATCTGGTGGTAACGGACGAACGGCGGAACCTCGCTCGGCTCCATCGTGGCCAGCGCCAGAGCCGCCCGATAATCCCGCTCGGTGACCAGCGATCCGACCTCGAGGTAGTTGTACTGCATTGAGCTGGCGAATACTTCGGGCCGGGCCGCCTGTTGCTGGCGAGCACTGTCCCGGTCGGCCGTGTCGGGACGTTGGGTGTAGACGAACCGGGAGTGATTCTGGTACGTGATCGTCGGGGTGTAGGGGGCGTAGATATATTCCTGCGGCTGCGCGGGTTCCGCCGAGGGCCGCGGCCCCTGCGTGGCCCGCATGGTCTGCGGGTGGGTGCCTGGGGTGTGGTAGCCCTCGATGAATGCGTCGACCACGGTTTTGTAGTTGGCGGGCAGGCAGGTTCGCTTGCGCCATCGGTAGCGCATGTCCTGCAGGCGGAACGGCTCCAGCGCGGTGGGCATCGGTTCGAGCCATTCCAGCAGGTCCGGCGGATCGTCGGCCATTGTGATGAACACCCAGCCACCCCACGTGCCGACCTTGATCGGGGTGAGTCCCCACTTTTCGCTGGGCCGCGGGGCGAACTCGTCACGGCACGGCACAAAAGACGAGCGTCCGTCCAACTTGTAACGCCAGCCGTGGAATTCGCATCGCAGGGTTCCGTCGGAGGCGCAGCCGGTCCCGCGCACGACCTTCATTCCGCGGTGGGCGCAGGTGTTGTAGAAGGCTTTGATACCGCCGTCTTTCTGGCGCACCACTACTAGCGACTGACGACCGACCGAGTACTCGCAGTAACACCCCGGATCGGGAATCTCTTCTTCGCGGCAGGCGGCCTGCCACACCTGAGTGAACAACCGATCGAGTTCGATTTGAAGGAATTCCGGGTCGATGTAGCGGCTCTTGGGAACGAAAGTCTCACCGCAGGCGAATTTTTCGGGCACCCGCTGCGTCGCTAGTTCGGACACTTTCACCTCGCTGCTCTGATCAGCCGGCAGGTGGCTTGTCGAAGATGTTCGGCCACAGCACCGCTTCCTTGAACGCCGTTTCGATCTCGGCGAATGCGGTGGGAATGTCCCAAGTGCCAGAAGCAGATACGATCTCGCGCTCGACGACCGGATTCGACATCAAGCTGATCCGGCCGTTGCCCGCGAAGATGACCCGACGGTTAAGCCAATCAGACTGAGCGCTGGCCAGATAGACCACCGGGGGCACGCAGTTCTTCGGCGCAAGACGGACGTTGGCATCCGAGTAGTCCATGCTTCCACCGCCCTTGATGCCTTGCGTCATACGGGTTCCCGCGATCGGCGCGATGGCGTTGGACCGCACCCCGTAGCCTTTGAGCGCGTTCGCGCAGGAGAACGTCAACCCGACGACGCCCATCTTCGCCGCGGCGTAGTTCGGCTGGCTGGGGGCACCTTGCAGGCCCGACATCGACGTGAAGTTGATGAGTCGGTACTGGCCGCCGCGATTCTCCCGCCACCATCCGGCGGCATGGCGAGTGATGTTGAACGTGCCCTTGAGGTGCACTGCCACCACCGCGTCCCAGTCTTGCTCGCTCATCTTGAACACCATGCCGTCGCGCAGAATCCCCGCCGCGTTAACCACGGCATCGAGACCGCCCAAGGTCTGTGCGGCCCGGCCGATCAAGTCGGCGCAGGCGGCGAAATCGGTGATATCGGTGCCGTCGGGAAATGCTTTGCCGCCGCGTTCGTTGATCGCCGAGGCAACCGTTTCGGCCGGACCGCTGTCATGCCCCGTACCGTCGACGCTGACACCGGCGTCGGACACCATAACCGTGGCGCCTTCGGCGGCTAACCCCTCGGCAACCGCCGCCCCGATGCCGCGACCCGCGCCTGTCACCAGCGCGGTACGTCCGTCCAGCACACCCATCGTCTCTCGCTTTCGTACCGGTTACACGCCCAGCATACAGAACAAACGTACAATGACTGTATACTTGTATTATCTACTCAAATCCCCACTCGGCATAACGGCGCTCGAGTTCCGCCAACGTTTCGCGCCCCCCGCGCGCGCTGCGCTCCTTCATGAAGTTGAACTCGTCGTCACGCCAGGACAAATTGCTGAACACGCTGTGCGCCATCGGAACCCAGTCCCCGAACTGCGCCATTCCTACCGCGTGCCAGAACGTGATGAGCGCATGCTTGCCGATCATCAAGCCATCGGCGGAATGGTGCGCGATCGCCCTGGCGTACCGCAGCGCCTCATCGTGCAATCCTTCGGCCGGTACAACCGATGCGGCCACTCCCCAGTCCCGCAACTCGGCGGCCGGCACCTTGCGACCGGTGATCATCGCCTCATAACCGCGGTTGGGTCCCAGTTTGAGCAGCGCCAGCGGCATCGCAGTGGAGAAGCCGGCGAAGCCGATCCGGGCTTGTGGCCGGGCCAGATACATGTCGTCGGAGACAACGAGGATGTCCGCGGCGAGAGCCAGGTTCATCCCGGCCCCTAACGTCGCACCTTGGCACGCGGCGATCACCGTTTTGGGAAACTCCAGCCAATTCGCCAGGTGGCGGTGTAGCCGGCGCGCGTTGCCGAGCCGAGCCGTCTGCGGCAACCGCTTGCCCTTCTTGAGGCCGGCCGCCTCGACCGGCAACCGACGAACGTCGTCGCCGCTGCAGAAATTCTTGCCCTCGGCGGCGAGCACGACGACCTTCACGTCGTCGTCCTCTTCGGCCCGGTCGAGGCGATCCTTCAACAGCACATGCATATCCGGCGATAGGATCGCGTTGCGGCGGTCCGGCCGGTTGATGGTGATCTGCGCGATGTGCGGTTCGATGACGGCGTAGCGGACCCAATCCTCGTCGACCTCGATGTCGAGGCCGGCCTGCTCGTCGGTGCTCATGTCACCTCTGTTTCGGTGCCCTCAGCGACGGCACATAAGAACACTTGCCGATCAATTGTTACACGAGATGGTACGTTCGCTGCATGGCCACGATGACCGTCAGCAAGCGTATTGCCGCGCCGGCAGAAGCCGTGTGGGCGATCCTGGCCGATTTCGGCAGCGTCGGCTGGATCCCTGTCGCGGGCGACGTTCAGGTCGAGCGCGAGGGCCCTGGTATGCGGCGCATCATCGGTGGCAGCGGGGGAACACCCACCGTCGAGACGCTGATATGGGTCAAGCCCGAGCAGAATGCGCTGTCGTATGAGATAACGGACTCCCCGCTGCCGGTGAGCCGGTTTCGGGCCGTCGTCACGGTGACGAACGACGGCGCGGCCGATGCGGGTTCGATGGCCACCTGGGACATCGACTACGAGCCGGTCGGCGACGACGCCGGCGCCCGGGGCGGAATCGAGCTGATCTACAGCACCATGGCCGGTTGGCTGGCGGACGCGGCCGCGCCCGTCAATGGTTAAGGCGATGGAACACTTGTACATATTCTGTTCACAAGTCTAGGATATTTCCGGTGATCGATCCACTCGACCTCGTCCTGATCAGCGTCGACGACCACACCGTCGAGCCGGCCGACATGTTCAAGGGCCGGGTACCGAGCCGGTTTGCGGACGACGCGCCCCGGATCGTCGAAGACGAGCATGGCGTGTGTTACTGGGAATACGCGGGCCTGCAGATGCCTAACATCGGGCTCAACGCGGTTGCCGGCCGCCCCAACGACGAATGGGGTTTTGAGCCCTCGCGATTCGAGGACATGCGCACCGGCTGCTACGACGTCGATGCCCGCGTCGACGACATGAACGCTTCGGGCGTTTTGGCGTCGTTGTGCTTCCCGTCGTTCCCCACCATCTCCGGTGCCCTGTTCACCTACCGCGGGGACCGCGACGTCTCCGAAGCCATGGTGCGCGCCTATAACGATTGGCACGTCGAGGACTGGTGCGGCCGCCATCCCGACCGGTTCATTCCGCTGGGAATCCTCCCGCTCTGGGATCCCGTGCTGGCCGCGGGTGAGGTCAGCCGCCTGGCTGCCAACGGCTGCCAGGCGGTGACGGTGCCCCAGCACATCGGTAGCTATGGACAGCCACCGTGGCAGGACCCGCAGTGGGATGCGCTGTGGGCGGCGGTGTGCGAGCACAACACCGTCGTCAACATCCACATCGGCACCGGCGGCGGGGTTCCGGTGCCGTCGGACCAGACCACCTACCTCGCGTACAACTCGATGCTGGCCATCGACACCATGCGGTTCACCGCCGACCTGCTGTTCTCGCCGGTTGTCACCAAGTTTCCGACGATCAAGTTCGCGCTGTCCGAGGGCGGCATCGGCTGGATTCCATTCCTGCTCGAACGGTTCGAGGACATCTACTCCCGCCAGCGCGCCTGGACTGGCGACGACCTCGGTGAGAACCGCACGCCCACCGACGTCTTCCGCCGCAATTTCATGTCATGTTTCATCCGCGACCGGGTCGGTATCGAGATGCGCGATCGGATCGGCGTTCAAACCATTTGCTGGGAAATGGATTATCCGCATTCCGACAGCAGCTGGCCCGACGCGCCGGAGCAGCTCGCCGCGCAACTGGAGGGCTGCTCGTCCGATGAGGTCGAGGCGATCACCTGGCGCAACGCGGCGCACGCCTTCGGCTACGACGCCGTCGAGCGGTTGGGCCGGCAAGCCTGCACCGTTGCTGCCTTGCGCGACAAGATAGTCGGGCTCGACCTGGCCGCACCGAAGGTCGACGCCGGCCGCGCACCCAAGGCCGGCATAGCCGCGATCACCTACGGTGAGATGAAGGAGCGGATGGCCTCGATCATCCGCGGCGGAACGTGACCGACCCCGATTACGGGATCACGCTCGATGACCGCGATCGGGCCTTTCGCGACGAGATTCGCGGCTTCCTCGCCTCGGCGCTGACTCCCGACCTCGGCCGCACCGACGGCAGCGAGGGCGACAAGCTTGCCCGAATGCGGCTATGGCAGAGCCGACTTCACGATGCAGGACTGGCCGCCATCTCGTGGCCGGTCGAGTTCGGCGGGCGCGCCGCCACAGCGACGCAACAGTTGATCTTCAACGCTGAGATGGCCGCCGCCCGGGTACCCGAACCTATCAACCGCAGCGCCATCAACCAGCTCGGCCCCACCATGGTCCAGTGGGGCACCGACGCCCAGCGCAGTCACTACCTTCCTCGGATTCTGTCCGCCGAAGACGTTTGGTGCCAAGGTTTTTCCGAGCCTGAGGCCGGCAGCGACCTCGCCTCGCTGAAGACCAGAGCAGAAATTGACGGCGATCACTTGATCGTCACCGGCCAGAAGATCTGGACTTCCAAAGCGCAGTATGCCGATTGGATCTACATCCTGGCGCGTACCGATCCCGGCGCCGACAAGCACGAGGGAATCAGCTACCTTCTGGTCGAGCTGGCCACGCCCGGAATCGAGGTGCGGCCGATCCGACAGATCACCGGGCGCGCGGAATTCAACGAGGTGTTCTTCGACTCGGTGCGGGTGCCCCTGGCGAATGTGCTCGGCCCGTTGCACGATGGCTGGAAGGTGGCGAAATCCACCCTCGGCTACGAGCGGGTGGGACAGAGCCGCACGCATCGCGTCGAACGACGATTGGCGATTTTGGCCAAGATGGCTGGGGAGCCAAACACGTTGACGGATAACGGGTTACAGGACACCTTTGTGGCCGACACGATGGTGCGCTTCGCGGCTCAGGTAGAAGCGCTGCGGCAAATCGCGGCGCAGGCCACCGCCGCAGGTATCCGCGGTGTCAGCCCCGGACCCGAAGCATCGGTGGCCAAGCTGCTGACCTCCGAGGTCGACCAGGCAATGGCCAACTTCGGCCTGGACCTGGCGGGTCCCGCAGGCACCCTGGAGCGGGGATCCGCCGGCAGCGCCAAGAGCGGCAACGTCGCGCAAAGCTACCTGCTGATGCGAGCCGCCACGTTTGGCGCCGGGACGTCGGAAATCCAGCGCAACGTCATCGCCGAGCGACTCATGGGCCTGCCTCGTGACGCGTGAGTCCATTACCGCTCTCAGCGAGATCGCCGACACCGCCGCGGAACTCGCGCAGTTGCGCGAATCCGCAGATGCGGTACTCGACAGGGCGTGGTCGGTCGAGCGGTGCCGTAAACTTCTCGACGGCCCCGGGCCGGCGTTCGACCACGACCTGTGGCGCACGATCACCGAACTGGGCTGGCCCGCTGTCTTGATCAGTGAAGCCGCCGGCGGAGGTGGTGGCAGCCTTCGTGAGTTGACTGTGCTCGCCGAAGCGACCGGCGCTGCTGCGGCGCCCGTTCCATTAGCCGCCGCCGCGGCCGCGGGATGGTGCGAAAACAGGTGCGGCGACGGGATCGCGCTGCTGCTGGACGCACCGGCCGCCCTGACTGCATCGGACGTGTCGGGAAGCTGGCCGGTGGTGCCCTACGGTGCGGTGGCCACCAGACTGCTGGTGCTGGCGACCGGCGACAAGACCGTCCTCGGTGTCGTCGACCCGGCCGGACCCGGCGTGCAGCGCGAGCCGCTGTGTCCGCTCGACCACAATCCGGCCGCACGAATCACACTGCAGGGTGCGCCGATTCAGCTGATCGCCGAAGGCGAAGAGGCGATGCGGCGCCACGATGACGCGATGCGGCGGGCACGCGTCGCGCAGGTCGCGGAGCTGGTCGGCATCGCATCTGCGGCCAACGAAGCGGCCACGGAGTACGCCAAGGTGCGCGTCGCGTTCGGACGGCCGATCGGTTCGTTCCAGGCGATAAAGCACCGGCTGGTCGATCACCGCGCCGCGATAGAGGTAGGCCGGGCCCTGGTCAACCGGGCCGCCGACGCCTGCGAACACGACCATCCCGAGCGTGCGGCGCTGGTGTCGCTGGCGGTGTTCTGGGCGATCGACTCGCTGCGGGCAGTACCGGAGGGTGCCATCCAGGTTTTCGGTGGCATCGCCTACACCTGGGAACACCGGGCCCATGTCCACCTCCGGCGCGCGGCGTGCGTCGCCGCGATGCTCGGGCCGCGCGCCGGCCACCGTGCAGTAGTCACGGAATGGCTGGCAAGCAGATGACTCGTTCGCCGTTTCTGGCTGGAGTGTCGGTTCTCGAAATCGGCGGCGGAATAACCGGATCCGCCGCGGCGGCCATGCTGGCCAGCCTGGGAGCCGACGTCACCAAGATACCGTCCGACGGCGCCGACCTTCGGCGGGCAGGGCTGATCATTGCCACGACCGCCGGGCCGGTGCCGGCCGTCGACCTCACGCTAGACCGCGACAAAAGGACCCTCGATTCCCCGTCGGCGGCGTCGACGCTGATCGGCCAGGCGGACATCGTGGTCATCGACGGCACCGCTCCCCTCGACCACAGCGGAGACGGCGTCGTCGTGACCATCAGTCCGTTCGGTCTGGACGGCCCGCGGTCGTCTGATCCTGGCGGTGAGCTCGTCGCCCAGGCCAGCGGGGGCATGCTCGCCACCATCGAGGGGGCCGACGGGACGCCGGTTCCCGCACCGGGTTACATCGCGCTCAAGGCGGCCGGCGCGATGGCCGCGCTCGCCGCACTGCACGGGCTCGATCGACGCAATGCACTTGGCGAAGCCGTGCATATCGACTTCTCGGTGCAAGAGGCGGTGGTGTTTACCGCGGCACTGCCGGAATGCGCGCACGTGCTCTACCAATGTCCCGGGCGGGCCGGCAGCGGACGTTACCTCGCTCCTTCCGGGCTGTTCGGTTGTCGCGACGGCCTTGTCCGGATCACGGCCGTCGAGAACCACCAATGGAAAGGTCTGCTGGTTGCTCTCGAAAACCCGCACTGGGCAGTAGGTCTCGACGAACGCTCCGCGCGGATCGAACACGCCGACCTGATCAACGAACATGTCTCGGCCTGGGCGGCCACCCGCGACAAGGCGGCCTGCGCTTCGCTGCTTCAGGCCAACGGCGTGCCGTCGACGCCGGTCAACTCGCCCGATGAATTACTCACCTCGCCCCAATTCCTCAACCGCGGCTCGGTTTTCGAGACAGCCCTGGGCGGTCGCTCCGTCACCGTCCTCGGCAACCCCTGGGTTGTGCAACCTGGCCGGCCGGCCGGCCGGCCGCGCACCGGTCGCCTCGATGAGCTCCGGATCACCGAACTCACACACGTGCTGGCGGGTCCGATTGTCGGCGCGCTGCTCGGTGCGATGGGCGCAAAGGTTGTTCGGCTCGAATTCCCCGATCGCCTCGACATCTACCGGCGCACCGGGCCTTTCGCGGGCGGTCAGGCGGGCGTGGAACGCGGAGCCTACTTCGCGGTGGCCAACCACTCCAAGCAAAGCGTGCTGATCGAGCCGGGCGACGCAGTGCAGGACGTCGGTGGCATGATCGCCGACTCCGACGTACTTATCGAGAACGTCGGGTCTTCACGGCTGGCCCGTCTCGGCGTGCACCCGGCATCCGTCGCGGACTCCGGAAAACTCGCGGTGCGGGTGTCCGGGTTCGGGTCGGCGGGCCCGCTCGGTGGATATCGGGTGTACGCCAACAACGTTCAGTCCTACGGCGGGTTGGCCGGCCTCACTCGCGATGCTGACGGCTCACCCGCGCGGCTGGGAACCGTCGTCGCCGACCCGCTGTCGTCGGTGGTCGCCGCAGTTGCCACTGCCGCATGGGCAATCGGGCCCGCGCGTGACACCGGCGCCGTGGTCGACCTGTCGATGGCCGAGGTCGTCGCGTCGACCGTCGCCGAGTTCGTCGCCGCCGCATCCATCGAGGCTCCGGTTGGTGATTCCGATGTACACCGCGGGGTGTACCGCAGCAGTGACGACCGGTGGGTAGCTGTCGAGTTGCTCGACGCCGCCGACTGGAATCGTCTGGCGCAGGCCCTCGACAGCGCCCCGTTGTCGACGTCGGCAGACATCGCGCTTGCGGTGGCGAGCATCGCGGGCGCACAAGCGGTCTCGCGATTGACGGGCCATGGCGTTCGCTCGGCGCTCGTGCAGCGCGCCGAGGACTTGGTGGACGATCCGCATCTCGTCGCACGGGGTTTCTTCCCCGAAGTCACGCATCCCGACCCCGAGATCGGGACAGCGCGATTGGTCGGCCTGCCATGGCGGTTCGTGGGACAGGGACCGATCCCCCTGCGACCCCCGCCGGCGCTCGGCAACGCCAACGCCGCCTTCGAGAGGATGACCAATGCCCGCTGATCACCCGGCGACCGTTTGGGCCTCCACCTTCGTTCCATCCAAGTCACCGCTGGCCGACTTCGGGCAGGACGGTTACAGCGTTGCCTGGATCGACACCGCCGACGGGCGTCGCCAGGTCCTGGTTTCCGGACCCCGGCCTGCCCCGGGAACAACGGGTCGCCTCATCGAATCGACTCTCGGCGATACCGAGGTCGAGCTGTTCGTGGCGGATCCCGCATGACCGGTGTCCATATCGCGGGCATCGGGGCCACCGCGTTCAGCAAGCATGGCGGGACGCCCCTTGCCGATCTCGGCGTCGCGGCCGCCGAAAAGGCGCTTGCCGACGCGGGTGTCGGCTACGACACGGTCGGCGAGGTGTTCACCGCCTCCGCGCTGGCCCCTCCGCAGACCGGGCTCAAGGTGGCACATAAGCTGGGCCGCACCGGAGTTCCGGTCACTGCCACCGAAAGTGCCTCTGCGGGTGGGATGGTCGCGCTGCGGCACGCCGTCTGGGCGGTAGCGTCGGGCCGCTGTACCACCGCGCTCGCTGTGGGCTATGAGAAGACGACAGCTCTGGAGCCGGGTGGGGTGATGCCGGCGGCGACCAGCTTCTGGGAGCGGTTTCCGCCGCAACTGCACTACGCCATCGAAGCCGCCAGATGGCTGCACGACGCCGGTTGCGACGCCGACGTGATCGCCGCGGTAGCCGCGAAGTCATGGAACCAAGCACGCCGGAACCCGCTGGCCGCCAGGCGAAACGACGAAGAGGTCACGGTCGAGGAGATCCTGGCGGCCCGTATGGTGGCCGAGCCGCTGACCAAGATGATGTGCCATGCGTCCGTCGACGGCGCGGCCGCGGCGGTCATCACCGCCGAGGCGCGTCCGCGGTCGGTGCCGGTGCTCGCAATAGAGCAGACCAGCTGGCCCGAGGATCCGGCCTGGCCGCTGGTGGGTCCGGTCGTCGGCCCGCCGTCACAGATCACGCACACCGCTCAGCGCGCTTACGCCGCCGCGGACGTACGTCCCATGGACGTGGGTGTGGTTTCCCTGCATGACATGTGCGCGAGCGAGGAGATCACCGCGTTGATCGCCCTGGGCCTCACCGACACCAAGGGCGTGATCGACTTGGCGTTGTCGGACGGCCTCACCTCGAAGGGGCGGCTGCCGACGAACACCGACGGTGGATGTATCGCGCGCGGTCATCCGATCGGGGCGACCGGACTCGCACAAACCGCGGAAGTAGTCAGTCAGCTACGCGGAGAGGCGGCGTCGCGTCAAGTCCAGCAGCCACGAATCGGGCTCGCTCAGGCCGTCGGCGGTGGGGGCTCCTGCGTCGTCGCGCTGCTCGGCCCGGCGGCGTAGCGCTCAGGCGATCGCGCCGGCATCCTTCAGCGCGGTGATCCGGTCCCAGTCTCCGCCGAGTTCGAGAATCAGCGCCTCCGTGTGCTCGGCGAACTGCGGCGATGGACCGAGCGTCAGCGGTGTTTCATCGAACAACACCGGGCTGGCCACCAGATCGAACGATTCCCCGTCGTGCTCGATCCCGACGATTCCGCCGTTCGCCCGCACCTGCGGATCGGTAGCCACCTCCGCGGTGTTCAGCGCCGGCGCCCACTGCCCCTCGAACCCGGTGAGCGCCTCGCGCCAATGCGCCAGGGGCTGCTCGCCGATCGCTTTCCGCAGAATCTCGGTGGCCGCGGCGGCGTTCTGAGCGAGCAGTTCGTGCGTTGCGAACCGCTCGTCGGCGGCCAGGTGTCCCACCCCGACCCGCTCGCAGAAGTCCGGCCAATACCGGAACGCCTGCAGCATCGACAATCCGAGGAAGCGGTTGTCGCTCGTGCGGTAGAAGCCGACCAGGGGATTGTGCGGGGTCACGTTTGCGCCGGTCGGATTCGCCACCCAGGGCTCACCGCTGACCAGCGCCGCGTTGACGGCCACCCCCATCGACCACACGCCGACTCCGAGCAGCGAGATGTCGACAACCCTTGCCGTGCCGGTCCGTTCGCGTTCGAACAGCGCTGCCGCGATCCCGCCGGCGATGGTCATTCCGCCGATCGAGTCGCCGTAGGCCGGTCCCGGCTGGGCGATGACACCGTCAAGGTCGCTCGGTGTTGCGCTGGCCGCACCGCCGGCACGGCTCCAGAAACCGGTCATGTCATAGCCGCCGGTGCCGCCCTCGTCGCCCAGTGGGCCAAAGGCACTGCCGCGCGCATAGATG
Source organism: Mycobacterium sp. NGS51 (assembly GCF_059812525.1). NCBI lineage: Bacteria > Bacillati > Actinomycetota > Actinomycetes > Mycobacteriales > Mycobacteriaceae > Mycobacterium > Mycobacterium sp. NGS51. The sequence continues at coordinate 223,083 of NZ_JCALCV010000001.1, read as the reverse complement.
ATGTCCGGATTTGCCGCGCGAACGTCGGCCACGTCGATCTTCAGTTTCGTGCGCGCGCCGGGCAGGAAATTCGTCAGGAACACATCGCTGGTGCGGGCGATATCCATCAGCAACTCGTGGCCTTCGGGTGTCGAAATATCCACCGCGATCGACCTTTTACCGCGATTGGCGTGCTCCATCACCGGGTTGCGGCGACCCTCGACCTTGACGTTGCCGAGCTGCCGCAGCCCGCGCTGCGAGTCACCGGTGCGCGGGTGCTCGATCTTGAGCACGTCGGCGCCCCAATCCGCCAGCACCGCTCCGGCAGCGGGGACGAAGGTCCACTGCGCGACCTCGAGCACTCGGACCCCGGCCATCGGTCCACTCATCGCATCCATTCCTCAGCGGTAGCGCAACACCACGGGCAGTCGATCATGCGTATGCACCAGCGCCGACGAGCGCTGCACCCGCTGGCCGACAACCTGAATACCGCTGGCACGCTTGGCGATCTCGTCGAGCAGCAGGCGCGCCTCGCGCCGAGCCAGTGCGGCGCCCATACAGAAGTGCTCGCCGACACCGAACCCGAGATGGCCGGCGGCGTCGGCGCGGTTGATGTCGAACTGTTCGGCGGTGGGTCCCCAGTGCTCCTCGTCCCGGTTGGCCGAGGCATAGGCCATCAGCACTCCGTCACCTTCGTTGACCGTCACGCCGCGCAGCTCGACATCGTGGGCGGCCTGGCGGGCCATGCTCATCACCGGTGTCCAGTAGCGCAGAACTTCTTCGACGACGTTGCCGCTCAAGCTGGGATCGGCGAAGAGCTTCTCGGCCTGGTCGGGATGTTGGTCGAGACAGTCGGCGACGCCCGCGATCAGGCTTTGCGTGGTCTCGCTTCCCGCCGCGAGCAGGGTCAGCGCGTAGATCATCACCTGGGTCTCGGAGAACGGCTCGCCGTCGACTGTGACGGTCGACAGCATGGTCAGCAGGTCATCGGTCGGTTTCTCCGCCCGTTCGGCCACCAATCCCAGCAAGTAGGGGCCGATCTGATTGAAGATCAACTCCATGTCGCCGTCGCTCGCCAGCCCGCTGCCCACATTGGCGATCGTGGTGGCCCAATTCGCGACCTTCGGCCAGTCCTCTTCGGGTACGCCGAGCAGGTAGGCGAAGACGTACACCGGGATGGGCTCGGCGACCTTCTCGATCCAGTCGAATTCGCCGTCGGGCAACGCGTCGAGGGTGTCGCGGACAACCTGGCGAACCCGGTTCTCCATCTTTGCCACCGCAGCCGGCGTGAAACGCACGCCGATGGCCTTGCGATGCGCTCGGTGCTCTGGGGGATCCATGAACATGATGCCGCGGTTCTGGTAGCCCCAGGGGTCTTGACCGTACCGGTGAGCGATCAGGTCCATCATGATCCCGATGCGCTCTGAGCGGAATTTCTCGGGCCGGGCCGAAATGTTCTTGATGTCTTCGTACTTGGTGATGACCCAAAACTTGCCCTCCTCGTACCAGTGCACCGGGTCGGCTTGCCGCAGTTCCCTGAACGTCGCGTTGGGGTCGCCGAGGTAGAACGCCGGATCGTCGAAGCGGGCTGTCGTGATCGTCGCCATAGATGGAACAATAGAACACTCACTGTTAATCTGCGAGAACCGGGCCGATACTGAGGTTCCCACCGGCGCAATTGTCAGCAGAACACTTTTTGTTTTATTGTTGCATGGTGACCGGCGCGCTGTCCCACCTCCGCGTGTGCGACCTCAGCGGGCAGCTCGCCGGGGCGGGAGCCACCAAGATCCTGGCCGCTTTCGGCGCGGAGGTCATCCGTGTCGAAGACCCGGCGACCCAGGGTCTGTGGGACGCCATGCGTGGAGTTGGCCCCTACATCGACGATCGCCGCGGCGTGAACCTCGGCGCGGGCTTCAACAATCACAACGTCGGCAAGCGCGGCGTGACGATCAACTTACGGACCGACGAGGGCAAGGAGTTGCTGCGTGAGCTCATCGCGGTCAGTGACGTTGTGTGTGAGAACTTCTCGTCCGGCGTGTTCAGCGGGTTCGGGTTCAGCTATGACCACCTGCGTCAGATCAAGCCAGACATCATCTACGTGTCGAACTGTGGATTCGGCCACACCGGACCGTATCGGGACTTCAAAACCTGGGGGCCCATCGTGCAGGCCGCAAGCGGGCTGACGTTCACGGCCGGCCTCCCGGACACCGAACCCTGTGGATGGGGCTATTCGTACATGGATCACGGCTCCGCGTTTTACATGACGATCGCCATCCTGGCTGCCCTGCACCACCGCGAGCGCACCGGCGTGGGACAGCACGTTGATCTGGCCACCGTGCCGGCGGCCATCGCGATGCTGCCGACCGAGGTGCTGGACTGGACCGTCAACCGGCGTCGCAGTATGCCTGGTGGCAATCGCGCCGACTTCGACGAGATGGCTCCCCACGGCATTTATCCATGTCAGGGCGAAGACCGCTGGATCGCCATTGCGTGCCGCGACGATCGGGAACTCGGACTGCTTGCCAAGGTGCTCGATGAACCGGCGCTGGCATCCGATCGGTTCGGCACCCTCGAACAGCGGGTGCGGGCATGCGACGAGTTGGACCGGATCGTCGGTGCTGCCACCGCATCTCGGGACGCTGTGCTGCTCGCCGAGGATCTGATTGCGGCCGGTGTGCCGGCGAGCGTGGTCAAGAGCCCACGTGAGCGCATCGACGACGACCCCGAGCTGGCCGCGATGGGCTTGTTTCCGACGGTGGTGCACCCGGACATCGGAGAGGTCCGGGTGGAGGGGATTCCGATGCAATTCTCGGCAACGCCGTGGCATATCGCGTCTGCGGCGCCCCGGTTGGGCCAGCACAATCACGAGGTGTTCGGCGAGCTTCTGGGTCATAGCGACGACGAACTCGCGGCGTGGTCCGAGCGAGGTGTGATCTGAGCGCATTAACCGATATTCGGGTCGTCGAGCTCACCGGCCAGTACACCCCGGTGGGTGGCCGCGTGCTGGCCGAGCTCGGAGCTGACGTCGTGGTGGTCGAACCGCCGGACGGGTCGCCGCAGCGGTCCCGTCCCCCGTTCGTCGACGACGAACGCGGTGACGACCGGAGCCTGCGCTGGTGGGGTCAGAATGCCGGCAAACGAGCCGTCACTGTGGGCCTCGACACCGCCGAGGGCATCGAGACGCTGCAGCGGCTGATCGGCACGGCCGACGTCGTGATCGCCGAGGGCGACCAACTCGCCGACGGTGCGGTCGGCTACCAGCGCAGTCGAGGTGGCCACGACGGATTGATCTGGATCTCGGTCAGCCCATTCGGACTGCACAGCGCCCGTGGCGGTCAGCCGGTGACCGACCTGACGATGCTCGCCGGCGGCGGCCCGGTGTGGAACTGCGGGTATGACGATCACACGCTGCCCCCGATCTGCGGCGCGGGGGACCAGTCGGTCAACGTCGCGGGAATGTACTGCGCCATCGGCGCACTCGCGGCCTTGGCCTTCCGGGACCAGACCGGGCAGGGCCAGCTCGTCGACCTCAATGTCAGCGCCGCCTGCAATGTCACGTGTGAACAGACGACCTACCACTGGCTGGTGAATCAGGGTGTGTGCCTGCGACAGACCGGCCGGCACGCCTACCCCGAACCCAGCGCGCCGGTTCAGGTGCGTTGCGCCGACGGGTATTACGCCACCACGGGAGTACTGCCGCGCAAGCCCGAGGACTTCGCGCGGCTGTCGGTCTGGCTTGACGAACTCAATCTCACCGACGAGCTGCCCGAGGCGGTGTTTCTCGAGCTCGGCGCGCAGCGTGACACACCCGTAGACCTCGCCATGATCGGCGCGGACGATGAAACGACAGCGATCCTGAGCGCGGCCCGCGACGCCATCCGGCTCATCGCCGCCCGGCTGCCGGCCATGGAATTCTTCATCACCAGCCAGAGCCGAGGCTTTCCGGCCGGCGCCGTGCTACCGCCGGACGCCGCTTTCGACGACGACCACACCGTCGCCCGGGGCTTCCACGTCCGCGTCGACCACCCGGAACTGGGCAGAACCATCACCTATCCGGGCACACCGTACCTGTTCAGCGAAACGCCGACCGTCGCGCCCGCGCGGCCGCCGTCGCTGGGCGAACACAACTCATTGCTGCACACGTTGATCGAACGGCAGACGTGAACACGGGCCACCGATTGACCCACATCGGGTTGTGCGTTCGTGACATCCAACGCTCCACCGAGTTCTATCGCACTGCACTGGGATTCAGCGAAGTGGGCCGGATGAAGGTCGACGACGACGCGAGCGCCCGACTGCTCGGTGTGCCCGGCCTGGTGCTGGAGCTGGTTTATCTGGAACGGGATGGCTTCCGCCTGGAGCTTTTGGGATATGCCACACCGCGAACCGTCGATTGCGGCGGGCTCCGCCCGATGAACGCGTTGGGCTTTACCCATCTTTCGTTTCGCGTCGACGATCCCGACCGCCTCGTGGACGCGATCACGCGGCTGGGCGGCGAACTTCACGCCGAGCGCACAACCGTCTTCGGCGGCGGCAATCGCGGGCTGATGCTCACCGATCCGGACGGTAACTGGCTTGAGCTCATCGAGCGTGCACCCCCGACTGGGCAATAGCTGAGCAATTAGGCACTATTCGTTCGATTGTTCAGCCTGATGGTAGAGTTTGGCCGTGCCGGCCACCAGCGAGTTGATGTACTCGCCGTTCTCGAAGGCGGTCTTCGACGACCCGTACCCGGTGTATCGCAGACTGCGCGACGAGGCGCCGGTCTATCGCGATCCGAACGCGCGATGGTGGGTGCTCTCCCGGTTCGACGACGTGTCGGGTGCGCTTCGGGACTGGGAGACCTACTCCTCCAAACGTGGGCCTGCCCCGGAGAATCCGGACGACGATGGTCGCAAGTATTCGGTCATCTCGATGGATCCGCCGCGCCATGACCGGATCCGCGGAGTCCTCAAGGGTTTCTTCAACCCCAGGGCGGTCGCCGCGATGGAGAACGCGCTGCAGGCAGTGGTCAACCGGCACTTGGATCGATTGAGCCGCGGCAGCACCATCGACGCCATGGAGGCGTTCGCGTTCTCGGTGCCTACCGACGTGATCGGCGACCTGCTGGGTGTGCCCCACGCTGATCGTGAGCAGTTGCGCGTGTGGTGGGAGGCATTCCTCACCCGCCATGAGGGCGAGGCGTCGATGCCGCGCGCCGCCGTCGAGGCCAACCGCAAGATCAGCGCTTACATCGGTGACCTCATCGAAGCGCGGCGCACCGATCCCGGCGACGACCTCATCAGCGTCGTGCTGCGGGCGACGCTCGACGATCCCGAGGTCGGCGAAAAACGCTCGCTGTCGCCGCACGAGGTGTTGATGTTCGCCAACCTGCTATCGGCGGCAGGCTCCGAAACCACTCAGAAGTTGATCTCCAACGGGCTGGTGGCGTTGCACGAGCATCCGGACCAGTGGCAGCGGATCGTCAACGACCGCCGTCTGATTCCGGCCGCCGTCAACGAAGCATTGCGTTACGACACGCCCAGCCATTGGGTGGCGCGCACCTTGACTCGCCCGGTGGAAAAGCACGGCGTCAGGATGGACGCCGGCGACTGGGTGCTGCTGCTGCTGGGCAGCGCCAACCGAGACGAGCGCCGCTACGACGATCCCGACCGGTTCGTCCTCAACCGGCCGCGCGGGACCGATGTGTACTTCGGCTGGGGCATCCACATCTGCCTCGGACAGTGGTTGGCGCGCAGGGAAGCCCAGCTGGTGTTCGACTACATCGCGACGAAATTTCCGGACTACGCGATCGGCGCCCGCGAGCGCGTACTCACCGCGACCGTGCGCGGGTACACCAGCGTGGAAATGACGTTGCGCTGATCTAGCCCGGTGCTGCTATCGGAAAACGCCGGGCGACTCCGAGTAATCCACCGTCGACAGCTCGGTCATGCCGCCGTCGATGTGCAGCACGGTGCCTGTGATGAAATTGGCGTCGTCGCTGGCTAAAAAGACGACGGCGGGGGCGATTTCGGAGTCGGGGTCGGCGCCGCGCTTCATCGGTGAAGCCGCCGCGGTCCGGGTGTAGTTGTCCCACTCGGTGCCGATCATGTCCCGCTGCACGTCGGTGAGCGCGAAGGGGCAGACCGCGTTGACGCGGATACCATGCCGGGCCCACTCGTTGGCGGCGACTTTGGTCAACGCCTGGACAGCTCCTTTGGCCGCCGAATATGGTGCCGTGTAAGCGATTCCGGCAAGCGCAGAGCCGGACACGAAGTTGATCACCGACGCCTTGCCGGACTCTCGTAGGTAAGGAAACGCGGCCTGCATGAAGCGGAAACTGGCCTTGGGCCCGGTCGCTTCGGAGAGTTCCCAGTCCTTGTCGCTGACCAGTTCGAACGCCTTGGGCATGGCGAAGTACTGGGCGGCATTGACCAACACGTCGAGTCGCCCGTCGACAGCCGCGATGCGCACCGCGGCCTCGATGTCCTCACGTTTGGCCACGTTGGCCCGCGCGAATTCCGCGGTGCCGCCCGCCGAGGTGATCAGCTCGACGCATTCGCGCGCTTTTTCCTCGTTGAGGTCGACCACGGTGACCCGGGCGCCCTCTTCTGCCAGCCGGCGGGCGATCGCCCGGCCCAGCCCCTGCGCACCGCCTGAGACGAGGGCGTTGCGGTTACTCAACCGAGACAAGGTACGGCCTCCCGGATAGGACAATTGAACACTGAACGTTCTATCATTCACAATATGTCAGATCGTCCCGGCGGTTGGCATACCGGGCCGTCACCGTTGGCTTCACCGGTAACGTCAGGAAAGGGGAACTGGATGCGCGTGGAGGTGGATCCCGATCTGTGCGAGTCCAACGCGGTGTGTGTGGGTTTGGCACCCGACATTTTCGAACTCGGAGACGACGATCTGGCCGGCTGAGCGCCGGTAGGTCTGGTAGCAATGCACATCGGGCTCACCGACGAGCAGCAACTGTTGCTCGACACGGCTTCGCGGCTTGCCGACAACGTGGCGACGGCCGATCCCAGTGACATTCCGAAAGGCGAAGCGCTCGACGATCACTGGCGTCAGGTCGTCGAACTGGGTGTGCCCACCCTGCGATCCCCCGCCCTTTGCGGGCTGGACGCCAGCGGTGTCGAAACCGCCCTCGTCGTCGAGCAATTGGCCAGGACACTATGCGCGGTCCCCGTCCTCGGCCAGGCCGTCCTCGCTACCGAACTACTCGACGCGGCAGGGGCGGAGAAAGAGCTCGGGCTCGTCGCCGAAGGCACCCGGCGGCTGGCACCGGCGCTGTCGCACGATCTCCTGGGATTCGGGACGCCGAACGCACCGGTGGTCGCCTTCGACACCGCGGGCGCCACCCATGCACTGCTCACCACGACGTCCGGCGATCAACGACAGCTCGTCTGCGTCCCCCTCACCGGCGAGGGCGCCGGCCTGGACCTGACACGCGAATTGCGGACATTGGTCGGTGATCTCGACGAGTTCGCAACCCCGATCGGAGAGCCGATCGACCCACATCGGTGGCATCGGGTGGAGGCTCTCGCCTTGGTCGGGGCTGCCGCCGATTTGGTCGGCGTGATGCAGGGCGCCTTGGACGATGCGGTGCGTTATGCCGGAGAGCGCACTCAGTTCGGCATCAAGATCGGGACATTCCAAGCGATTCAGCACCTGCTGGCCGATGCGCTCGTGCGTGTGGAAGGCGCCAGAAGCTGTCTCTGGCACGCGGCGTGGGCTATCGATCACCTGCCGCCCGACGACGCCCGGCTGGCCGCGATGACCGCCAAGGCCTACGCCGCCGATGCCGGACGCGAGGTTGTGGAGGCCTCGGTTCAGGTATTCGGCGGCATCGCGATCACCTGGGAACACGTCGCGCACTTACGAGTTCGTCGGATGCTGCTCGACCGGCGTCTGTTCGGCGACGAGTCGATACAGTACGACGCGATCGCCGCGATGCGGCTGGCGGACGGGGATCTGGGGTAGCCGATGGACTTCAACGACACCGCCGCCGAAGCCGAGTTTCGCGCCCGGCTGCGGCAGTGGCTGAGCGAACACAGCGCGCAGGCGAGCATTCCCGACGACCCCGCAGCGCGGGCAGACGCGCAGAACTCCTGGCACCAAACGCTTTACGAAGCGGGCTACATCGGACTGTCCTTCCCCGTCGAATACGGCGGCCATGGTTTACCACCGATCTACGAAGCGATCCTCAATGACGAATTGGGCCGGGCGGGAGCGCCCCCGATCGAAGGCGTCGGCCACCTCAGCAACGCCCTCCGGTTATTCGGGACCGACCAGCAGCGCGCCGACCTGTTGCCCGGCCTGCTTTCCGGGGCCGTCCGCTGGTGTCAGGGCTTCAGCGAGCCGGAGGCAGGCTCCGACCTTGCGGGCCTGAAGACCAAAGCAGACCTCGTCACGGTCGACGGCAGGCTACTGTTCCGCGTCACCGGCCGCAAGATCTGGACGAGCTTCGCCGCCGTCGCGGACTGGTGTTTCCTGTTGTGCCGCACCGAACCCGATGCCCCGAAACACGACGGAATCTCGGTGCTGCTGGTACCGATGTCCTCACCGGGGATTGAGGTGCGGCCCATCGTCAACGCGGCGCGCAACCGCGAGTTCGCCGAAGTCACTTTCGACGATGTCGAGGTTCCGGTGCAAAACCTGCTCGGCCGGCGGGGCGAGGGCTGGTCGATCGCCAACCAGCTGCTGGCCTATGAACGCGGACCGAGCGACATCAACTGGATCAGTCGATTGTCGCGACAGCTGCGGGACCTGGAGAAGGACGTTCGTCTCGGCAGGCTGGCGGACTCGCCGTCGACCCGCGCGCGCCTGGGGCGCGCGTATGTGGAGTTGCGAGCGCTGCAGATCAAGGTGCAACGCTCATTGAGCGACCGGCAGCGAGGCAAATTGCCCGGCCCGGAGGGATCCGTCGACAAGCTCTTGATGACACGCGCCGACCAGGTCTTCGGACATACCATGATGGACCTCCGGGCCGGCGAGCCGTTGCTGGCCGAGGGTCTGGAATGGGACATCTACGTCTGGTCGCGCGCGGCCGGAATCTATGGCGGAACCGCCCAGATTCAACGCAATATCGTCGCGCAGCGGGTCCTGCGATTGCCGCGCGGCTGACGCTCAGCTTTCGCGCATGCGCGCCAGCGCCTCCTTCATCGCATCCAACCTGCGCTGCTGGATCTCGTCCGCCTGGCCTGCCTCAGCCTTTTTGCCCAGGTCGGCGATCTCAGCCTCGAGCCGCTCGGCCGCTTCATCGCGCGTCAGCAGATCCTGGTCTGCCCAGTCGTCGTGCGGAATGCGGTCCTTGGGATCCATCGGATGCCTCCTGCGGGAAAGCGGCCGGTTGAGCCCGGCCCCCATCCAGCGATATAGTCAGTTGAGCAGAATATGTTTAGTTGTACTGTCACCATTATAGCCTGGAAGGGTTGAGGATCGCGCGATGCCGCTGCAACCATCGATGAAGCTGTTGTCCGTTGACGATCACCTCATCGAACCCCCGCATGTCTGGTCGGACCGGCTACCGAAGAAATACCTGCAGCAGGGTCCGCGCATCGTCGAGTTCCCGAAAAAGGGCGCCGAGCCGGTACAGCAATGGGTGTATGAGGGGCGGGCCTATCCGAATATCGGCCTGAATGCCGTTGCGGGGAAGTCACCGGAGGAGTTCGGCGTCGATCCGGTGCGCTACAAGGACATGATTCCGGGCTGCTACGACCCCAAAGCCCGACTGGCGGACATGGACATCGACGGCGTACACGCCATGTTGTGCTTCCCCTCTTTCCCCCGGTTCTGCGGGACGGTGTTCCTCGAAGGCGACGATAAGGAGTTGGCGCTGCTGGGTGTGCGAGCCTGGAACGATTTTTCGCTCGACGAATGGTGCGCCACCGATCCGGCCCGGTTCATCCCGATGGCAATCACGCCGTTGTGGGACACCCAGCTGATGGTCACAGAGATCGAGCGGGTGGCCGCCAAAGGAGCGCGGGCAATCGGGCTTCCGGACAACCCGACAAACTTGGGTTTGCCGAGCTATCACACCGCGGACTGGGATCCGGTGTTCTCGGCGCTGGAGGAGACCAACTTGACTGCCGTGATGCACTTCGGTTCGGGCGGATTCCCGCCGCAGACCGCTCCGGAGGCGCCGTTCGCGGTAATGGTGACTCTGATGGGTACCACCTCGATGGCAGCAGCCACCGAGCTGATCTTCTCTCCGGTATTTCACAAACACCCCAATCTGAAGGTCGCATTTTCCGAGGGTGGCGTGGGTTGGATGCCCTACCTAGTCGAACGTGCCGACTACGTCTGGCGCAAGCACAAGTACTACCAAAACATCCATCCCACCGTCGCCCCGTCGGAGCTGTTCCACCGCAATATCTCTGGGTGCTTCATCGAGGACGAGGTGGGGATGTCGCTGCGAAACGCGATCGGCGTCGACAACATCACCTGGGAGTGCGACTACCCACATTCGGATTCATTCTGGCCCAAGAGCCGTGCTCGCGCCGAAGAGATGCTCGCCAACGTGCCCGACGTAGAAGCCCACAAAATCGTGGAACTCAACACGCGCCGCTGGTATGCGTTCCCCGAGGAAGGCTTCAAGTCGCGCATGGCCGACGCTGGATGGCGCCCCAACGATGGAAAGCCATCGGACTACGACTACGACGCGGTCATGGCCGACCATGGCGGTGTCGGCTACAACGCATTCCTCGAAAATCTCGCCGAGCAGATGGCCAATAAGGAGAGCTAGGACGCGCCGGCGCCGGATAATGCTTGCGGCGCAACAGCTCCATCACGTCGAGCTAGCGTCCTTGATCTCCGCAGGCCAGTCATCGACGGCCACCAGCCGACCCGACGAAGCCAGCGTCATGTACAACGCCGCGCCATCCGCGCTCAACGTCATGTTGGTGGTCATCGGATCATCAGCGGGGATTGCCCCCAACAGATCACCGTCGGGCGAGAAGACGGTCACCCCACCGGCGCCCAGTGTCGCCACCAGGATTCGACCTTCGGCGTCCACACACAGTCCGTCGGCGCCACCGATGTTGAGCGGACCCCCACTGGGGACGGTCGCGAGCCCGCGTGCACGCCGCACCCTGCCAGGACTGTCGAGCTCGAATTCCCAGATCCGGCGCGTCCTCGTTTCGGCCACATAAACTTTGGTTCCATCAGGTGAAACCGCGGTCCCGTTTGGCATTTCGAGCGGATAGACAACTTCGCGCAACTCGCCGTCGGCGGTGCCGTACAACAGCCCGGTCACGCTGCGGGTGCGCCCGTGCACCGCTCCACCGTCGGTGACGTAGAAGCCGCCGTACGCATCGACACAGACGTCGCTGGGGCGGACGAGCGGCTGCTTCTGGCCGCTGCGCGTGGTGAATTCGGTGGCGAGCGTGCTGGAACGCCCGGTCGCGTCAATCAGTTGCAGCTGCGGGGTCACCGGCGTCTGCGCGGGCCCAGTCGGGCGGAACAGCATCGCAGCGCCGTCGAAGTCATACGGCCACGGCCCGATCCCGAATCGCGAGCCACCGTTTTGACAGACGACCAGGCGCCCATCCGGCAGACGGCCGACGCCGTTGGGTCCGCCGCCCGTGTGCGCGGCGATCTCAGTCGACCCGTCCGGCCGGACCCTGGTGATGCGCCCCGCGGCCATTTCCGAGACCAGCACCGAACCGTCTTCATATGCGACCGGACTCTCCGGGAATGCGAGGCCGTCGACGAGGCATCGGGCGGTCGTTGTCATCGACGACTCCCCCACCAGTCCCGAAATAAGCTGTCGGACAACGGGATGTCTCCTACACCGATCTGACTGGCCGGCCAGTCTGCGGCCGGTTGGTCCAAGGGCGACTCACGGTGGGAGACGCCGTACCACAGTCGATGCTTGCGATGCAGGAACAACCAGCGGCCGCCGTAACGCTCGTAGCGGTCCTCGTACTTGATGAGTTGCTCGACAAATCCGTCGACGGGGTTCTGAGCGAAGCAGTGCGCCCAGACTTGACCACGGGCCTGCTCGTCGCCCACGAGCTCGATCAGATGATTGGCGACAAGGATGACTGCGAAGACGCTGTCCTGGAGGCGCTGTGCCATAAGCCGTCGCAGCCCGTCAGGCCCATCACCGAACTCACCGAAGCGGGCATGGGGCGAAAACAGCTCGACCATCGCGTCGGTGTCGCGCGCCTCGATAGCGACGGCATACCGAAGGGGAAGCTGTCGGATCTCCTCCCGCGCGAGCAGCGCCGTGAGACCAGCCGGTTCACTCATTACCTCAGCCTCCCGTGACGTGGATGTCCTGTCCGGTGATCGCCGAAGAAGCGTCTCCGGCCAACCAGATCGAGAGCTCGGCGACCTCGTGGGGCTGCACCAGCCGGCCCAACTTGTTGAGCCCGACCAGCCTGCGACGTATCTCGACCGGGCTGACCCCCGCTGCCTGTGCACGCCGGCCGACGTAGGTGTCGAACAGCTCGCCGGCTACGGCGCCGACCACCAACGTGTTGACGCGGATGCCGGTGGCCCCGACCTCCAACGCGAGGGTTTGGCAGAGCGCCGTCAAGCCGAGTTTGGCGGCAGCGTAGTGAGCCTTGAGCGGTTGGACATTGTGAGCGGCAGCCGAAGAGAGGAACTGGATGTTGCCCGCTTTCGCCGGAATCATCGCCTGGCACAGTGCCTCTCGTGATAGCACCATCGGTGCGACGAGGTTGGTCGCCAGGACGTTGTTCCAGTTTTCGGTGCTGGCCTCGGCAACGGCTTGGTCCGCACCGGGCACTGCAGCGTTATTGACCAGCACGTCGAGGCGCCCCCACTGCGACACCGTCGCGGCAATGACGTCACGACACTGCTGCTCGTCGCGGATGTCGCCGACCAGGACGAGAGCATCGCCACCTTCTTCGCTGATCGCGGCCGCGGTCACATTCAGTTCGTCGGGCCGCCGGGCGACAAATGCGACTTTGGCGCCGCTGTGCGCATAGCGGCGGGCCAACACACGTCCGATGCCGCCGCTGGCGCCGGTGATCAGCGCGACACGGCCGATCAGGTCACTCACCTGGCGCGCCCTACCCGTCCGGCAGCATCGTGGCCATATCGGCGCTCATCGTGTCTCCCTCAGAACACGGCTTCCAGGCCGGAAGCCAACTGACGGTCCTTACAACAGTACACATTATGTATTGTCGTTTAGGAAGTGACAGCGACCGCGGCCGGCGGCGCGCGCCGCGCCAAGGCGCCGGTACCTCGACACCAAGACCACCTTCCTGGCCTGAGGGCAACACGTTGATGACTCACGAATCTCCGCGCCGGAGAGTCGGTGTGGGTCTCGCCGTCGCTGCCGGCGGAGTGGCCCACTTCGTGTGGCCACAGCGGTTCGAACCACTCAACAAAGCACTCGGATTCAGCCGGCGCACACGCCTGCACGTCTATGCCAATGGAGCAATTGAGACGACGCTGGGTCTGACGATGATCAGCCGGAGAACCCGCAACCTGAACATCGCGCTGTCGATTGGCTATCCGATCTATCTGGCCACCAATGCTTTTCGGGCACGCCGTCTGAGCTAGGCCGGCGTGAGGCGGACCGGCAAATGCGTCGGTCCACGCAGGGAGGTGTTGGTCGACCACGTCGTCTCTCCTGCCGGGGCGATGGCGGCCGCCTGGGTGATCAGTTCGCGAAGTACCGCCTGCGCCTCCATCCGGGCCAACGGAGCGCCGAGGCACATGTGGGCACCGTAACCGAATGCGAGGTGGCTGCGCGGGTTGCGGTCTGCCCGATATTCATCGGGGTCCTCGTAAACCAGGGGATCTCGATTGGCGGCCGCGAACGACAGCAGGATCCGCGAGCCGGCGGGAATGGTCACGTTGCCGACGCGATAGTCGGAACGGGTGTAGCGGTACAGATTCTGGATCGGTGTGGAGAACCGCAACTGTTCCTCGACTGCCATACCGACGAGATCGGGGTTGGCGCGAATGAGCTCGAACTGATCGGGGTTGTGAGCCAGTGTGTCGAACATGCCGCCGAGTAGGTTGGTCGTCGTCTCGTTGCCCGCGATCAGCAACAACATCGCGATGAAGAACAACTGGTCATCGGTGAGGGCGCCATCGTCGTTGTGCGTGAGCAGCCTGCCGAGCACGGTGTCCGAGCCCTTGAGTCCGCCGGCGGCGAACTGTCGCTTGAAATATCGTTGCAGGGCGGCGATCGAGGCCACCGCCTTTGCAGACCGAACAATGCCGTGCAGCGTCGGTTCGAAGTCGACAATGTGGATGCCCGCGTCGGACCAGTGCCGGAACTGCTGGACGTCGCAGTCGGGAATGCCCATGATATGAGCAATCATTCGCACCGGCATCGGAATCGTAAGCCGCTGCACCACGTCACAACCGGGGTTCGCCAGCACGTCGGCGACCAACTCCTTAGCCAGTTTGTCAGTCATGGCCTGCCAACTCGCCATAGCACCCTTGCTGAATCCGGGCTGCACCTGCTTGCGCAGCCGCGCGTGTTCCTCACCGTCGGACAACACCAGGACCGGCGCCGAAATCTTGAAACGCGTGACACCCTCTGCACTGGTGACCGCGTCGGTGTCGCGCAGCGCCGCGCGGACATCTTCATGGCGGCTGAGAATCCACGTTGAGCGCTTGGGGTTGTAGTGCACCCCACCGCGGCGGTGCAGGGCGCGGTACGCCTCGAACGGCTGCGCCGCGGTGGCCCGATCCATCGGGTCGTAATCGGTATTGACCGCCCCGGCCCAGCCGCGGTACCCGCGTCGTCGCGTTCGGATCGCAGCGCCGATGTTCAGCCGGACCGCACTTACCAGTGGCTGCACGATCGTGTCCGGGACTCGTAGTGCCTGCATGATGTCCGTCAATTCAATCTCCCCGAGTGTGTGCTGATGACCGACGTACCGAACTGTTCGATGGCTTCCAGGGCGTGCGCGAGGCTGTCGCCCGGCACGCTCAGCTGCACCGCGCTCACACCGAGGTTCGCGAGTCGTTCCAGCTCGGAAAGGTAGGCGTCGACGTTGAATTCGGCTGTCCCCGGGGTGCCTCGCAAGCCGTTGAACGTGATGACGATCGTCGAGTGGTCTCGCCCCGCGGTGTCGCTGCGACGGCGCAAGTCCTCGATTCCGGCGGCAAGGCTGTCCCCGGCGTCCATGGCCGCAGTCTTGGTGACCCGAGCCAGAAGCGGTGCCGCAGCGAAGGGGCACCACCCATCGCCGTAACGAACGACGCGTTCCCGGGCGGCCGCCGTGTTACCGCCGACCCAGATCGGCGGGCAGCTAGCCGGACGGGGGTGCGCCGTGATCCCTTGCGCGGCGAAGTGCTTGCCAATGAAGGAGACATTGTCGGTGGTCCAAATGGCACGGACAACCTGCAGCGCCTCGTCCATCAGGGCGGCCCGCTGGTCGAAATCCACGCCGAGCGCGGCGAACTCGGCCCTAAGATAGCCCACCCCGACCGCCAACATAAATCGGCCACCGGACAAAAGATCGAGGGTGGCGCCGGATTTTGCGACCAGGAAGGGATTTCGATAGGGCAGTACGACGAGGTTGGGAATCAGCCGCAACGTCGTGGTGGCCGCCGCGGCGTAGGCCATGGCCACAAAGGGATCCAGCGCATCGTGGCCGCCGGATTCCAGCCACCGTTGGGTCGGCGCGGGATGATCGGTGAAGCCGAAGCCGTGGAATCCGGCCTGCTCGGCCGCCGACGCCACCGCGCCGATCGCAGATCCTGTCACCAGCTCGGGGTTGTAGGGATGCGTGTGCATCGGGTGGGTGATGATGAAACGCAATGGTTTTCGCCTTCCGTAACCGCTGGTCTCAGCGTCCACGGAAGTGCGGATCGCGTTTTTCCATGAATGCCGCGACGCCTTCCGCGACGTCATCGGTGCTCGCCACCTGCTCGACCAACAGAGCCTCGAATTTCAGCGCCGTACTCCGATCGGCATCCAGCGCATGATTGAGCATGGCCTTCGCGGCGGCCAGTGCGCGGGTCGGGCCGCTGGCCAGGCGCCCCGCCCAGTCGGTCAGCTCTGCGACGAACTCGGCATCTGGCACCACCTTGTTGATTAAACCGATCCGTTGAGCCTCCGGGGCAGAAAGTTCGGCGCCGAAGAAGAGCAGCTCCTTAGCCACGTTGAATGGGACCTTGCGGGCGAGAAGGTACGCCGCACCGCCGTCAGGAGCCAGTCCTCGGCGCGCGAAAAGCTCTATTATTCGGGCACTTTCGGCGGCAACGATGAGATCGCAGGCCAAGACCATGCTGGCGCCTACCCCGGCGGCCGCGCCGTTGAGCCCGCAGACGACCGGCTTCTCGCAGTCTTGCAACGCCGCGACGACGGCCTGCGACCCGGTTCGCAGGATGCGGGCGGCCTCGCCGGCGGCCCTGTCCGGGCTCGGGCGCATTTGGGGGTCTCGCAGGTTGGGTCCCGTGCAGAAGTGCTTTGTGCCACTGGCGGTCAGCACGACCGCTCTGATCTCCGGATCGGCCGAGGCTTTGCCCAAGTTGTCGATCAGGTCACGCTGCATCGCTCGCGTTATCGAATTGCCGGTGTCGGGCCGGTCGAGCACGAGCCAGCGCACCGAGTCCTTGGTGCGGGCATCAAGCCCGTCGATCATGTCCGGATCGGAACGCTCGACGGCCCGCGGACCGAGTTGGTGTGCACGAAGTCGACCGCGTCGTCGTCGACGTCCCAGGTGGGGAACCGGGCCAGGGTCTCCTCGATCGCGACCCGCGCCTCGAGGCGGGCCAGCGCGGCGCCGAGACAGAAATGCGATCCGTGGCCAAAGCTGATGTGGCGGATACCCGTTCGATTCACGTCGAAAACGTCGGCGTTCGGGTACTGGCGCTCGTCGCGCCCGGCCGAGCCGGTCAACAGGGCGACCTTGGATCCCGCCGGGATTACGGCGTCATGGTAGGTGGCATCCCGCAGGGTGAAGCGACCCTGCACCGGTGACGGGGCCTCGTAGCGCAGCAGTTCCTCGACCGCTCCGCCGATGAGGCTGGGGTTCTCGACCAGCTTTGCGCGCTCCTGTGGATACCGCGCCAACGTCAGTGCGGCCCATCCGAGTAGCCGGGCGACGGTCTCGTTACCCGCCACGTTGATCAGCGCGATGAACATCAAGACCTCGCCGTCATCGAGCCGACGGGTTTTGTGTCCCGGCTGCACAAGATCGGAATCCATCAGGTTGCTGACGATGTCTTCAGTCCGGGTGGCCCGCCGTTTGTGGACTTGATCGTAGTAGTAGCCGATCAGTTTCTCGTTGGCCTGCTTACCGATCTCGCCGAGCTCTGGGCTGCCCTCCTCGCGGTGGAGCTGTGCATCCGACCACTCCCTCAGGCTGTCGTGATCCTCCTCGGGAAACCCCAACAACGAGCTAATGACCATCACCGGCAGCTTCATTGAGAAATCACACACGTAGTCGAACCCACCGGCTCCGACATAGCCGTCCAAGTATCCGCGGCACAATGTGCGCACTCGATCCTCTAATTCGGCGACCTTGCTGCGAAAAAACGTGCGGTTCACCATCTTTCGCATCGCTGTGTGGTCGGGCGGATCCATCATGATCATCGCCTTCGGCGATGCCCACGGTTCGTCGGTGATCGCGTCGAGCGTCACGCCGTGCTCCGAGGAAAACGTGTCGGTGTCCAACGACGCCTCCATGACATCGGCGAACCTGCTCAACACGTAGAAGTCGTATTGTTCGTTGTGATAGAGCGGTGCCTCGTCGCGCAGACGTCGCCACACCCCGTACGGGTCTTTGTGCAGCGTGCGGTCGAACGGATCCCAGCGCAAATCCGCGGTCACCATCGGCACAGTCCTTTCCTCGGACGGGACGGGGCGCTAAACAATGGTACACTGCGCGTATCTCTGTTTAACAGTGGCGTCGAAGGGACGAGACACGTTGGAAACGCGCACTCTCGATCACGTCATCTACGAGAAGGACGGCCCGATCGCCCGGATCATCCTCAACAATCCGGAACGCGCCAACGCCCAGACGTCCCAAATGGTGCACAGCGTCAACGAGGCCCTCGACGATGCCCAGTACGACTACGCGATCAAGGTCGTCATCATCAAGGCGAACGGAAAGGGATTCTGCTCTGGGCACGTGCCTGACGGTAGCTATCCGGAGTTCAAGGCCGAACTCGATGCGTCCGGAAAAGTCTGGCGCTCGGCCGCGCAGTTGTTCCTGTGGCCGGTGCTCAAGCTCTGGGAGTTCCCGAAACCCGTGATCGCACAGGTGCACGGCTACGCCATCGGCGGCGGCACGACATGGGCATTGGTTCCCGAGATCACGGTCTGCTCGGATGACGCGTGGTTCCAGATGCCGCTCGTTCCCGGGTTCGGCCTGCCCGGATCGGAAACGATGTTCGAGCCGTGGGTCTTCATGAACTACAAGCGCGCCGCCGAATACCTCTACACCGCGCAGAAGATCACCGCCGAACAAGCGCTCGAGTTCGGCTTGGTGAACCGCGTCGTTCCCGCGGATCAGCTTGAGACCGCCGTCGAGGAACTGGCCGCCAAGATCGCCAAGGCGCCGCTGATCACGCTGCAAGCCACCAAGGCCGGCATCCTGCGGGCTTGGGAGAACATGGGTTTCCGGACTCACCAGCAGGCCAGCAACGATCTGCAGGCGGTCGTGACCGGGTCCAGGGAATTCCAGGAATACATGGCCGGACTGATGAAGAAGGCCGCCAAGCCCGCCGACCGGGTCTGAGCTATGCCGCTGAAACCGATCGTCCGGTTCGGTGGCGGCGAGCACGTCGATGCGCTGCGGAGCCGGGTGCGCAGGTGGCTCGACGAACATCTGCCCGACGAGTTTCGGCGCACTGCCGCCAACCCGGACTACCTGCCCCGTGATGCGCATGAGCGAGCGGTCGGGTTCTGCCGCGAGCTGCACGGCCAGGGCTGGTTCGTGCCGCACTGGCCAGCCCGATACGGGGGTGGTGGCCTCGGCGTCGTCGAGCAGGTGGTCATCCGCGAAGAGCTTGCCTACGCCGGCGCCCCGATAGTGAACACCAACGGCGTCAACATGCTTGCGCCGGTGCTGTTTGCGTTCGGTACACCGCAACAACAAGGCGAGCACTTACCAGCTATCGCACGCTCGGAGCGGATGTGGGCGCAGGGATACTCCGAGCCCGACGCCGGTTCGGATCTCGCGGCGCTGCGGATGACCGCTCGTCGAGACCACGACTGCTACGTGCTGGACGGGCAGAAGACATGGACGAGCAATGGCGTGCTCGCCGACTGGATCTTTGTGCTTGCCCGAACGTCGCCCGTGGGTGACAAGCGGCAAGCCGGCATATCGTTTTTCCTCGTCGACCTGTCGACGCCGGGGATCACCCGTCGCCCGATCAATTCGATGACCGGCTATCCGACCTTCGCCGAGGAGTTCTTCGACGGTGTGCGCGTCCCGGCGGCGAATCTGGTCGGCGGCGAGGGCGAAGGCTGGAAAGTAGCCAAGGCGCTGCTGGACGCCGAGCGGTCGAACGTCACCCGGGCTGGGCAGGCACAGCGCTTTCTCGACGAGCTTGTCGATTGGTGCCACGGCCAGCGCGGATCGGCCCACGATCCGCTGGCCGATCCGATGAACCGGATGGCCCTGGCGCGTGCCGTCGAGCGAGTGGAGGTGGGCCGCGCACTGTCCTACCGCGTGGCGCACCTGCAGGCCGCGGGTGCGCTGGACCGGGCGCTTCCGTCGCTGTCGAAGCTCTACCACTCCGAGCTCACTGCCGAGCTGCGCCAGCTCGGTGCCAAGATCCTCGGTCCTGCAGGCGAGTTGATGCCCGACGATCCCGAAGCGCTGCTGCACGGTCACTTCTCGGAGGGTCTGCTGCTGTCGTTGCTGCACACGATTGGCGGTGGGACGAGCGAGATTCAGCGTGATCTCATTTCGACCACGGGCCTCGGGCTTCCCCGCTAGCGGAACGCTGCTGGGCGACGGTGGCCATCGCCAACTCCAGGGGGTGAAACGCCGACAGCTGCGCCGCTTCGGCGGCGTTGATCAGCCGCTTGGTCATCTCGATCGCGCCCGCGTCGGACTTCGCGAGTTGCACGGCGGTGTGTTCGGCGTGCGCGATCGCCGAACCGGGCTCGACGACGTCGGTCACCAAGCCGACGTGCTGGGCCTCCACAGCGGACAATCGCGTGCCGCGCAACAGCAGCGAGGCGGCGCGGTGCCGGCCGAGCTGTTGGGTCAGTCGCCAGGCCAGCCCCCCGTCGGGGACGACCGCCCGGGCGACGAAGGGTGCGCTGAAAAACGCATCGGAGGCACAGATCACCAGATCGCACGACAGCGCGAGACTCCAACCCAGACCGACCGCGGCACCCTCGACCGCCGCAATGGTCGGCACCGGCATCGCTTTGAGCTGTTCCATCACTCGCTGCGCGTGCTCGACGCGACCCGCCGGACCTAGAGGTCCCGAGCCGTACGCCGGTCCGGTCTTCAAATCGCCGCCGGCACTGAAGAACCCGCCCGTGCCGGCGATGACGATGCCGCGCACATCATCGTCGGCCACCACCTCGGCGAGAACGCGCGACAACTCCGTCCACGACTCGTAGCGCAACGCGTTGCGCTGACCGGGCCGATTGAGCATCACCCGCGCGACGGCGCCGTGGTCCTCACGCACTATCAGAGCTGCGTCGGTATCGACCATCGACCACTTACCTGTTCAGGAACTTGTCGATAGCGGCCCGATGCTCGGGAGTTGTGAAACATTCAGTCTCCGCGGAAATTCCATATTCTAGGACTGCGGTGATCGCCCGTTCAGCGTGCAGGTTCAGCGTGCGCTTGGTGTCCTGCACGGCGCGCGCCGGCAGCGCCGCGAGCCGGTGCGCCAGGGCGAGCCCCTCCTGTTTGATCGACTCATGCGACACCACCCGATTGGCCAGGCCGAGCTCCACCGCCTTGTCCGCCTTGATCCGCTCTCCGAGCAGCAGGTACTCCTTGGCCTTAAGGAGGCTCATCAACAGCGGCCATAAGACCGAACCGCCATCGCCGGCGACCAGACCGCTGGCAACGTGGGTGTCGGCGAAGAATGCGCGGTCGGACATCAGCACGATGTCGCACAAAACTGCAATGCTGCAACCGAATCCGACCGCGGGTCCGTTGACCGCGGCGACGATCGGCAGCGGGAAGTCGACCATGTCACGCACGATCCTTCTGGCATCGCGCATGCCGGCGCGGCGCGTCACCGGGTTGTTGACATGGGTCTCGAGCCACTCGACGAGGTTTCCGCCCGCCGAGAAGTAGTCACCGGTACCGGTCACCAGTACAGCCCGCGCGTCGGCGTCTTCGCTAAGCCTGCTCCACAGCCGGGCGAACGCACCGTGCATCGCATTGTTCACCGCGTTGGCATCGCCAGGGTTGTTCAGCGTCACGATCCGCACCGGACCGTCGTTGGCCACCAAGATCTCCTCACATCCGGTGAGCTCCGACGTGCCGGGTGGCAGCCCGGTCATCGTAGAGCCCCGCACAAGCGCTCGTTGATGATCTCTTCGGCCTCACTCACGATTCGGGACACCAACTCACCCGCCGTAGGGATGTCGTCGATCAGACCCATCGAGGTCCCGATCCACCAGATGCCGGCGTCTAGATCCCCGGACTCATAGACCTTCGCACCGCGTTTCCCCGCAACCAGATGAGCGATGTCGTCGAACTTCCCTCCATGATCAAGGATTTCGACGACTTCACGAGACACCGCGTTGCTCGCGACCCGGCCGGTGTTACGCAACGGCCGGAAGATGAGGTCGGTGTCGAGCTCGCTGCCAGCGACGACAGCTTCCTTGACGTTCTGGTGGATTGCGGACTCCTCCGTGCACATGAACCGCGACCCCATGTTGATCCCGTCGGCCCCCAGCGCCAACGCGGCCACCAGCCCCCGGGCATCGGCAAAGCCGCCCGAGGCGATCATCGGGATCTCGATCTTGGCCGCCGCGGCCGGGATCAACACCAGCCCGGGGATGTCGTCTTCACCGGGATGGCCCGCGCACTCGAATCCGTCGATGCTGATGCCGTCCACGCCGAGGCTCTGCGCCTTGACCGCGTGGCGCACCGAGGTGCACTTGTGCAAGACCTTGATGCCATTGTCGTGGAACATCGGCAGGTGCGGCGCGGGATTAGACCCGGCGGTTTCGACGATCTTGATGCCGGCGTCGACGATCACCCGTCGGTATTCGTCGTAGGGCGGCGGATTGATCGTCGGCAGGATCGTCAGGTTGACCCCGAACGGCTTGTCTGTCATATCGCGGCACCGCGCGATTTCGTTCGCCAGGTCGGCGGGTTTCGGCTGTGTCAAGGCGGTGATTAAACCGAGTGCCCCTGAATTCGCGACGGCTGCAACAAGCTCGGCACGACCGACCCACTGCATCCCGCCCTGTACGATCGGGTGCTCGACACCGAACACCTCGGTGAATCTTGTCGTGATCAACGGCAGTCGATTCCTTTCAGGAGTCGGACGGCATCCACGCCGGTCTGCGGGTCTGGACAAACGCGTCTCGCTCGTGACCCGCGGTCCAGTTGGGGGATCGCTTTTGTAAGAACGCCGTGAAAGCCTCGATCTGCTCGGCGGTGCCCATCGTCGCCCAGTAACCGGATACGTCCACCGGGGGCAACGCCCGCCACATCTCGCGCTTCATCGCCGCGCGGGCGGCGGGGCCGGTCATGCGGACCCGTTCCAGCAGCGTCTCGGTTTCCGACTCGAGCGACTCGTGCGGCACCAGTTTGCCGACGATGCCCAGCCGTTCGGCTTCGGCCGCGTCGATCCAGTCGTTTCCGTAGATGAGGTGGTTCGCCCGTAATGTGCCGACACGTTGCGGAATACGGGCCGCGATGAAGGCTTCGAATACCCCGCGAGTGAGATCGGGCACACGGAATTTTGCTCGATCCGAGGCGATGACCAGGTCCGCGAACAGCGTCATCACCAGACCGCCGCCAAGGGCCATGCCGTTCACAGCACACAGAACGATCTTGGGAATCTTGCCGAGCGTCTCAAAGGGTGTCGCGTCATAGGCCTCGGTGAAGGCGTCCCAGCCGCGGTCAGGGTTTCCCACGGCGTTCATGTCGCCGCCGGCGCAGAATGCGTCACCAGACCCGGTGAGCACAAGAAAGTTCAGGTCGGGCTCGTCGGCCACGATCATCGCGGCACGTTTGATGCCGTGATAGCCGTCGGCGGTCAGGGCGTTGCGCTTCTCCGGCCGGTCGATCGTCACGGTCAGGGTATCTCCGCGAATACGACCCGCCAGCTCGGCCGCGCCGAGGTCGACCGACTCGGGCAGCTGCGTCACGGTGCCTCGATCACGGCGAGCAACTCGCCGACCCCGTAGCTGCCCCCGACGTCCACCTTCCAGGTCACCACGCCACTGGCCGGGGCTTCGATGTCCATATCGACCTTGTCGGTGACGATCTCGTACAGCGGGTCGCCCTCCGTGACCGACTGCCCGTCCGCCACATGGACCTGCGTGAGTTCCGCTTCGGTGATCGCGTCGCCCGGTTTGGGCATTCGCACCTCAGTCACACGATCCTCCTGACCGCCTCGACAAGCTGGCTGGTGTTCGGGCGACATGCCGCCTCCAGGCTCGCGGCACGCGGCACGGGCGTGTAGGTGCCCGCCACTCGTTGAATGGGCGCCGACAGCTCACCGAACAGCTCCGTGCCGACGGCAGCGGAGATCTCAGCGCCCGGCCCACAGAAACCAACCGATTCGTGAGTAACCACCAGACGCTTGGTCTTGCGGACAGAGTCCAGGACAGTGACGAGGTCCAGCGGTACGAGCGTTCGAAGGTCAACCACTTCAACGGAAACATCTTCGGCCTCAAGCTCTTTGGCTGCATCCAGCGCCGCATGCACCATCACGCCATAGGTGCAGATCGTGACGTCGCCCCCCGTCCGCTTGACGTCGGCCTGGCCAAGTGGAATCACGTAATCCGCAACGGGAACAGGGCCTTTTCCGCCGCCATAGTAAAGCTTCATCGACTCGATGAACAGACACGGATCGTTCTCGGCCAGGCACGCATTGAGCAAGCCGACCGCGTCGGCCGCGGTGCTGGGCCACACCACGTTGATTCCGGGAATGTGCATCGCCCACGCTTCAAAGGCTTGGGAATGTTGCGGTCCCGCAGCCGTTCCCACCATTGTGCGGATCACCATCGGTGCGCCTTTGCGGCCACCCGACATGTAACGGACCTTGGCAGCATGGTTGCCGATCTGATCCATCGCCACACCGAGGAAGTCCATGAACATCAGCTCGGCAACCGGGCGAAGCCCGCCCAGCGCAGCACCGAGGGCCGCACCGATGATCGACGATTCCGCAATCGGGGTATCGAGCACGCGATTGTCGCCGTACTTCGCCGAAAGACCCGCCGTGATCTTGAACATGCCTCCGCCTGAGGCGTCCCCGATGTCCTCACCCAGCAAAATGATCGAATCGTTGGCCGCCATCGCCCGGTCGAGGGTGCGATGAATCGCCTGGACCAGCCCGAGATCTTCGGTGTCGCCGCGCGGCAGCGTCGCATGGACCTGCCCGCGCACGGCCACTTCGGATCCGTTGCCGGTGAATACATCACGGGTGAGTTCGTCAACGTCAGGTTGCGCAGCATCGCGCGCCGACGCGAACGCTTCCTCGATTTCGGCGGCCAGTGTGGAATCGATCCTGTCGAGGTCTGCCGCCGTGGCGGCGCCTTCCTCGATCAGACTCTTGCGATACCGGGCGAACGGCGGGTCGGCGCGTTTGGCGGCGAGCTCGTCGGGGTCGGCGTAGCCCATGGCGTCGCCGAAGTAATGGCCCTGGAGCCGGTAGGCGACAGCTTCTACGAACGTCGGGCCGTGGCCTGACCTGGCCCGTTCGACTGCATCGTGGACTGCGGTGTAGACCGCCCGCGGATCGGTGCCGTCGACGGTGGCTCCCTGCATCGAGTAGCCGGCGGCCCTGTCCGATAACCGTTTTGAGCGGGTGTACCGCGCCATCGCTGTGCATTCGGCCCATGCGTTGTTCTGGCAGAAGAATACGACGGGCAGCGACCACAGCGCGGCCATGTTCATCGCCTCGTGGACGTAGCCGATGCTGGTGGCGCCGTCGCCGAAGCTGACGAGCACCACCTGCCCGGTCTTGCGATGCGACGCCGCCAACGCGATGCCATTGCCGATGAGTGGGCCGGCGCCGACAATGCCGGTTGTCCAGGCGATTCCGTGGTCGGGATCGAATATGCCCATGGCGCCGGCCTTGCCTTTCGACAGGCCAGTGCGCCGCCCGAGGATCTCACCGAAGTAACCGGCCAGGTCGATCCCCTTGGCGACGACGTCGCCCAGCCCGCGATAGGTGGTGACCAGTTGATCGGAGTGGGACAACGCCAGTGCCGCGCCGGCCGACATCGCTTCCTGCCCGTCCACCGGCCAGTAGCTCATCGCGATCTCTCCGGACGACAAGCCTTTTCGAACCCGTTGATCGGCGTGGTGGACCTTGCTCATCAGGCGATACAACTCAATGGCGCGATCGCTGCTCAGCGTTTCACGCCCGGTGTCTAGCTGCGTGGCCATCACTTCTCCTGTTATGAGATGGACTGGCCACGAGTCTACAATATGACGAATTTTGTTCATTCGTTCGATGTCTCTCAGAGTGCGGCTGTCGGGGAGTTCAGCTGGTCGGCCAGCAGCATGCGGTCGAAGTAACAGCGCTCCAGTATCAGGTCGGGCCCACGAAACCCGAAGAGGTTGATGCTGAGCATGTTTATTGTCGTGCCCGGCGCGGTGGTCCGGGTCTCGACAACCAACCCGTTGTCGCCGTGGTATAGCGCCTCTGCCGAATAGCGCAGCAGCGGAAGATCTTTCCACTGCTGCAGCAACATGCCGCGTACCGCTGCATCGCCGTCGAAAACAGCTCCGGTAGGAATTATTTCGTATCGGGGATGGGTGAAAGTGGCCAACGCCGCATCAACATCGCGAGCATTTTCGGCGTCGACGTGCCGCAGCACCAGGTCTTGTCGGTGCCGTTGCAGCTGAGTTGTCATCGGGGCTCGAACACCGCAAGGTTGCGACCGCCGTCGAGCGGCACCCAGGCCACCGAAACGCGATCTCCGACCGCGGGAGGGACACCAAAGACGTTGGACATCAGGCGAACTCCTTCATCGAGATCCACCAGCACCACCGAGTAGGGCACCGTGTCGGCCAGCGCGGGCAATGCGGCGCGGTGATGCACGCTAACCGCGTAGACGACGCCGTCTCCGCTGAGCTTCTCCCAGCACAGCTTCGACTCGCCGCAGTGTGGGCAGATAAAGCGCGGGTACCACACCAGACGTCGACAGGAATCGCAGCGCTGCATCGTCAGCTCGTGCCGGCGGGTAGCTTCCCAGTACGGAGCCGACGCCGCGCTAGGTTCGGGTACCGGAAGGGCGTCGCTCATAAGGTTGCCTCCGTTCCCAGGATTACCGTCGACGTCGCTGACAGCACACCGCCGGTGCCATGTGCCAGCGCGGTCTGCGCGCCCGCGACCTGCCGGTCGCCGCATTCGCCCCGCAATTGCCGGGTGGCCTCGACGAGCAAGAAGACGCCAAAAGCACCAGGGTGGGTGTAGGCGAGTCCGCCGCCGCTGGTCTGGCCCGGCAGTGCGCCGCCTGGGGCCAAGACGCCGTCTCCGACAAAGGCACCGCCCTCCCCTTTCGCGCAGAAACCGAGGTCTTCCAGCGCCAGCAGCACCGTGATGGTGAACGAGTCGTAGAGCTGCACCACGTCGATCTGATCCGGAGTCAGCCCGGCGGCGGCGAAGGCCGCCGGTCCCGATATGGCGCCGGGCGTGAGGGTGAGGTCGGGCATCTGCGAGATCATCGCGTGCGATGCGGCCGACGCGGCGCCCAGCACGTAGGCCGGCGGCTTGGCAAGCGAGCGGGCCCGCTCGGCGCTGGTGACGACGACGGCGGCCGCCCCATCGGTCACCAGGCAGCATTCGAGCTTGTGCACTGGCTCGGCGAGGAACCCCGAGCTAAGTATGTCGTCGATGGTGATCGGGTCACGAAGGTGCGCCCGCGGATTTCGCGCTGCCCATGCCCGGGTGTCGACGGCGATCTGCGCGAGCTGTTCGGCGGTGGTGCCGTAGACCGCCATATGCCGATTGGCCGCGAGCGCGTATGCGCTGATCGGCAACATCACCCCAAACGGCATCTCCCACTCCAGTCGTTCGGGGGTGGCGAACACCCCGAGTCCTTTTTCACCACGCTTGCGCGCGGCGCGCGGTGTCGAGGCGTACACGATCACCACTGTCTCCGCGAGGCCGGCGGCGATGGCGGCGGCGGCGTGTTCGACATACAGTCCGTAACTCGCGCCGCCGATTTGCGTGGCGTCGGTGAATCTTGGTGTGATTCCCAGATATTCGGCCAGCTCCACGGAATGCATCAACGTGCCGCCGGTGCAGCTGCACAGCCCGTCAACGTCACGCAGCGACAACCCCGCGTCGGCCAGCGCAGCGGAAACGACGCGGGCCTCCAACTCCCGCAGCGGTACGTCGATGACGCCGGACGGCGACACCTCGTCGGCGACACCGACTACCGCGGCCGCTCCTCGGGTTTCGACACTCAACTCCGTTTCCCTTCGAACAGTTCGCGCAGTCCGGGCTGGCTGACCTTCAGCGACGGCGTTCGCGGCAGTTCGCCGACGATCACCAGCTTGGCCGGCACCTGATAGCGGGTGAGGCGCTCGCGTGCATAGTCGAGCAGCTCTTCGGTCTCGACTCGGGCGCCGTCGGCGAGTTCGACCGCACCGACCGGCACCGCGCCAAGCCGTTCGTCGGGAATACCGGTGATCCCCGCGTCGCGCACGGCGGGATGGCTGCGCAGCACCGTGACGATGTCGGCGGGAGCGACCTTGAACCCGCCTCGGATGATCACATCGTCGGTGCGGCCCTCGACGTAGAGAAAACCGTCGGTGTCGACCCGGCCGAGATCAGTGGTGCGTACCCATTCGCCGCCCCGGGTGCGAATCTCGATCAGACCTTGCTCCCCGATCGGCAACTCGGCGCCGTCGTCGACAGACACAATGCGGATCTCGCGTCCGCTTTGCGGGCGACCGACGCTGCCGCGCTTGGCCTTTGCCCACTCGCGGTGCAACGCGAGGTTCCAGCCCGCGACGCCGCCGGCGAACTCGGTGGCGCCATAGGACGGCAGCACCGCCACGCCGAAGCGTTCCTCGAACTGCTCCTGAACGGGCACCGGAAGGTGAGCGGTCCCCGAGGTGACCACCTCGACACTCGAGAACACGTCGGGATCAACCTGTGCGTCGAGCACCATCGCCAGCGCGGACGGCACCAGGCTGAGCGCTTTGGGACGGTGACGCACCACTAGGTCGACGAAGTCGGGTACCCGGAATCTGTCCAGCAGTGCGATCCGGCGCCCTTGCCAGATGTTGAGCAGGGCGCGAAACAGCCCGGACATGTGCACCAGCGGTGAGCTGACGATCGCCACCCCGGTCCGCAGCCGCAGGTCGTCGGTGGTGTCGCCCGACCCGTAGTGCGCTGAGGCAGCCGCCACGGTGTGCTCGAATGCTTGATACGCCAACGGTATTCGCTTGGGCGGTCCAGTGGTCCCGCTGGTGAGCATCTCGACGGCGATGCCGTCGGGCTCTTCCCGGAACGGACCGTCGCCGAGCTTGCCCAGCCCCGCAACGGCCGACACGAGCGAGGGTCCGCTGGCCACCTCGATCCCCAGTGAGCCGGATGCGGCCGCGGCGACGCCGGCTCGCTCCCAGTCCGCGCCGAGCCCGATCACCGCGGGAACCCGTAGCTCCTCGATGTCGGCGGCTAGTCCGGCGTCGCCGTGGGATGCGTTGATGGTGACAATGCAGCCGTCGGCCAGTATCACGCCAAGCAATGCCGCCACCATCGCAGGATGATTGCGCAGGACGACGCCAACCGGAGACCCCTCGCTCAAACCCGCAGATCTCAACAAGCTTTCAACTCCGGTGGCGATGTCGCCAATCGCCTGCCAGTCGGTCCAGACGCCCTGGTACTCGATCGCAGGGGCAGAGGGATCGAGCGCCAGGATTGCGCGGATTCGAGCGCTCAGCCGTTGGCTCAAGCCGGCGCCGCCGCGAGCTCGGCCGCCGCCGGAATCACCTCTTCGGCGAACAGTTTCATCGACTCGTAGACCTTGGCCCGGTCCATCGCGCCACCCCGCGACATCCGGAGGATGATGTTGCGCCAGCCCATGTCGACCACGGTGCGCATCTTCTCGATGATCCGGTCCGGGTCACCCATCAGCGTCAGATGAGAATTCAGCACCTGCTCGTAGCTCTGCTTGTCATGTTTCTGGAACCAGTCGGAGTAGGCCTTGTAGTCAGCCGGTATCTCACCGCCGCGTTCGAATGGGTTGGAGTACTGGCGATGGGTCTGGATGGACATCTCGACGCTTTCGCGCGGATAGGTGCGGGCGAACTCGTCGTCAGTGTGACAGAACGCGTTCAGCAGCGCCCAGACGCCACTCGTCTGCGCCGTCCGACCTTTCTTGGCTTGGGTTTCGAGGTAGATGTCAAGCGCGCCCTGCAGGTCCGGGTCGACCTGATAGGGGTTGCCGATGATGGCGCCGAATCCCTTGTCGGCGAGCCACTCGAAGCTCGACGGTGTCTTCATCACCGTGCCCCACACTGGGATCGGATTCTGCACCGGGCGCGGTTCAACGGTCACATCCTCGAGCTGCCAGTACTTGCCCTGGTAGCTCACGTTGTCCTGGGTCAACAGCAAATCGACGATCTCCACGCACTCCTGGTAGCGGGTGGTGGCCTCGTCCATCGATATGCCGAAGCCCTTGAACTCGTGCGCCTGATACCCACGCCCGAAGCCGGCATCGAAGCGCCCGCCACTCAGGCTGTCGACCATGGCGATGCGCTCGGCCAGGTGAATCGGGTCGTGGAAGGGTGCCACCATGCATGCGGTGCCGATCCTGATCCGCTCCGTCTGCGCGGCGATTGCCGCGGCCACCAGCGGGAGATCGGCAAGCGAGCCATACGGCGAGAAGTGGTGTTCGGCCAGCCAGATCTCGTCATAGCCCAGCTCCTCGGCCCACCGCGCCTCCTCGAGCACATTGGCGAAAACCTCCTGGTGGCTGAGGTTGTGGGGCTTGTCGCCGAGGATGAACACGCCGAACCGCATGCCGACACCTCCGTCTAAAAATATAGTTGCAGTTACTGCCACTATATTGCACGATCGAACAGGTATCGTCAATCCGTTCTATCCCAGTGGAGGCCTTGTGACCGTGCCCGCGACCCTCTCCGACACCCTGGTAGGCACCACCCTGGCACCAACGAGCTTCCGGTGGACGAGCGCCGACGTCGTCCTCTACGCGCTTGGCGTCGGGGCACGTCCGCCCGGCGAACTGAACCTGCTCGACGAGCACCGGGGGCCGGAGGTGCTTCCCACCTTCGCGTTGATTGCCAACTGGTGGGCGGTCAAGGATCTGCGCGCCACGCTGAATCTCGGATCCTCGCCGATCGTGCACTCGGCACAGTCGTTACAACTCGACCGGCCGGTTGATTCCAGCGGCGAGGTGAATGTGACAGCGGAAGTCACCGGGATCTGGGACACCGGCAAGCATGCCGCAATCGAGGTGACCTCACGCGGCGTCGACTCCGAGGGCCCGTTGTTCACCGCAACCGGGGAGACGATGGTGTTGGGCGGCGGCGGCTTCGGCGGGTCCCGCGGCCCAGCGCGGGCGGCGGACCCAACGAGCACACCCGACTCGGTGTACGCCGATGTGGTCCGCCCTGAGCAGGCCGCCATCTACCGCCTCAGCGGGGACCGCAACCCACTGCACATCGATCCCACCGCAGCGCGCAAATTCGGTTTTGACGACGTCTTCCTGCATGGCTTGTGCACCCTGGGCTTCGCCGCGCGGGCGCTGATCAAGGCGGTCGGCGGCGGTGTCCCCCAACGGCTGACCTCGATCGAATGCCGGTTCGCCAAGCCGGTCAAACTCGACGCTGAACTGTGCACCGCTATCTGGCGCACTGGCGATTCCGTCCGATTTCAGACCCGGCAAGGTGACGTTGTCGCGCTCAGTGCCGGCGCGGCCACCATGAGGGGATGCTGACCATGGATCAACGGCGAGCCCGCGGCCAACGCAATCGGGAGTCGCTGATCGCCGCGGCCCTCGACCTGTTCACCGCCAACGGATACGACCAGACGACTGTCGAACAGATCTCCGCGGCGGCCGGGGTCGCCCCACGAACGTTCTTTCATCATTTCTCTACCAAGGACGACATCCTCTTTCACGGCTATGCCGAGCGCCTCGAGGAAGCCACCCGGCGCTTTCGCGCATCGAAGTCGGGCCCGCTGGCCAGTGCGCTCGCCGAAGCTTCCGAGGCCGTCGCGCTGGCCATCAGCGAACAGCCGGAGATCTTTCTGGTCCGGGCACAGATGTACCACCGTCTACCCGCACTACGTGCGACGATGCTGCGGATCAACGAAGACTGGATCGATCAGATGACCGCAGAAGTGGCGCGCTGGCTGGGCACCGACCCGCACCTTGATGTGCGGCCCCGGCTGGCCGCCACGGTGATCAACGGCGCCAACCGCGCCGCGATCGACGTCTGGGTGGCCGGTGGCGGAACGGATGACCTGGTCGCCACTATGGCCGAAACAGTCGCGCTGATGCGACCGTCAATCACCCGCATCGAGCGCGCGGTCAAAGGGAGCAGGGGGCGCCGTGTCGGATGAGCGACGCCCACTTGCGGTGGTCACCGGCGGAGCGCGCGGCATAGGCGAGGCGATCGTCGCCGAGCTGATCGAGGCCGGCTACCGGACCGCCGTCGTCGACGTGAACGCCAAAGCGATCGGGCGCGCCCACGACACTGATGCGGCCCGCGCCGGACTGCTCATCCCGTTGCAGCTGTCGATTACCGACCGTGCCGCGGTCGAGGCGGCGATGAACGACCTAGCCGTCCAACATGGTCCGATTCGCGCACTGATCAACAACGCAGGGATGACGCTGCCGGCCACGTTCTTGGATCAGACCGACGAGGACTGGGACCACATCGTCGACGTCAACCTCAAGGGCACATTCATCATGGCGCAAGTGGTCGCCCGACAGATGGTCGACGAGAGGACGGGAGCCATCGTGAATATCAGCTCGGTGTCGGCACACGGCGTGCGCACCGGCCCCCCGGCCTACGCCGCGGCCAAAGCCGGCGTCGAAGGCCTGAGCCGGTTGATGGCCGTGCAACTCGGACCGCTCGGCGTCCGGGTGAACACGGTGGTGGTCGGCACCACCGCAACCCCGTGGCTGCTGTCGCGCAAGTCCGACAGCGAGATCGAACAGATGCGGGCCTCAACGCTGACCGGGCAGATCGGCGAACCCGGCGACGTGGCCCGCGTGGTCGTATTCTTGTGCTCACCCGACGCGAAACACCTCACCGGCCAGCTCATTTCGGTCTCCGGCGGCCAGTGGATGCCCTGATATCCCCAGGCGGAACGATGAAACATTTCCTGCTAAAGTGTCTAGCGTCGTTAGGCGGTCGAGGCAGGGGACTTTCGTGGATTTGAGGCGAATACTGTTCGACGTCAGCGACCATGTCGCGACGATCACGATCAACCGGCCGGACCGGCTCAACGCCACCGATGACCTGACCCGCACTGAGCTGGGTATGGCGTGGGCTCGCGTGCGCGACGACTCGGACATCCGGGTAGCCATTATCACCGGCGCCGGCGACCGCGCGTTCTGCGCCGGCCAGGACATCCGTGCGACCGCCGAAGGCGGAATCCGCAACAAAGTGCCCGGTTCACGCCTTCACCACAACGTATGGAAGCCGGTTATCTGCGCGCTCAACGGGATGGTCGTCGGCGGCGGACTGCACCAGGTCGCCGATGCCGACTTGATCATCGCTGCCGAGCACGCCGAGCTGATCGATACCCATCTGAAAGTTGGCAACGTATTTGCACTCGAGCCCGCGGTCCTGCTGCGCCGGATGCCGTTGTCGATGGTGATGCAGCTGGCACTGATGACCAAAGAGGGACGCATTACCGCGCAGCGAGGCTACGAGATCGGGCTCATCAACGAGGTGGTACCCGCGCCGCGGTTGCAGCAGCGTGCGCGCGAGATCGCGCTGTCGATCGCACAGCTGTCACCGGCCACCGTGCAGGCGTCGATCAAGGCGATGTGGACCAGCCTGGACGTCGGCCTGCACGCCGCTAACGACGTCGCGTATCGCTATGTGCTGCAGCATCAAATGACGCACCCCGACTACCGCGAGGGAATGGTCGCTTTCGCCGAGAAGCGAGAGCCGCGATGGGTTGTCGATTGAGGACATTCGCCTACGACCCCCTCCCCTATCAGCCGGTGATGCCGAAAATGCTCGCCGAAGTGGTTGCCGCGCATAACCACAGCGAGTTCATCGTCTCCTCGGTGGGCGACGGCACCGATCAGCGGATCAGCTATGCACAGGCCGACACGCGATCTGCCGAGATGGCCCGCAGACTCATTGCGGCCGGGGTGACCAAGGGCACGCGCGTCGGGATACTCGCGCCCAATGGTCCAGATTTCGCCGTGGCCTTTCTGGCGACGACACGCATCGGTGCGGTGGCAGTGCCGATCAACACCTTCTTCCAACCAGCCGAACTGGCCTGGCTGTTGCGCGATGGCGACATCCATACACTGCTGTCCGTCGACACGCTGCTCGGCAAAGACATCCACCAGCGCATCGTCGACACCATCGGCGGACCGACGAACGCCGACGGAACGCTCTACCTGGAACGCGTTCCCCAGCTACGCAAGGTCTTTCGGCTGGGTGAACCCGACCCCGGCTGGCCCGAACCGGCGTCGGAGTCCTTTCTGCACGCATGCGAAGCGACTGTCCGCCCAGCCGACGACCTGATGGTTATCTACACGTCGGGCAGTACATCGGATCCCAAAGGAATCATCCACACGCACGCGACGGCGATCGCTCACTCGCGGTTCATCGCCGGCCAGCACGGATGGGAATCAACCGACCGCGTCTACGTCCCGATGGCATTCTTCTGGGTGGGTGGACTGGTATTCGGTCTGCTGGGCCCGATGCAGCTCGGCGTGACGATATTGACCGAGCACCGGTTCGACGCCGGCGATGTGCTGCGCTTGCTACAGGCCGAACGCGCCACGTATGCAACCGGTTTCCCGCACGTCGGGCCCGCGCTTACCAACCACCCCGATTTCGCCTCGACCGATCTGTCCGCTCTGCGCGAGGGCTATCAGCAGGTGCTGTTGACGCCGGACCGCCGCGCCGACGATCCTTCGCTTCGCGTCGCTCAACTCGGCATGACCGAGACCTGCAGCTCCCATACCTGGTGGCCGCCACACGAACAGGTGCCCGAATCCAAACGGGGATCGCTGGGCCTCTCCGCGCCCGGCTACCAGCACAAGGTCGTCGACCAAGTCGGCGACGAGGTGCCCAACGGCACCGTGGGTGAGATCTGTGTTCGCGGTCTCGCAATGATGCGCGGCATCGTCGGGCGCCAGCATTCGGAGGTATTCGACGCCGACGGCTGGTATCACACCAAGGACGCAGGCTACCTTGACGACGACGGGCACCTGTACTTCACCGGCCGTATCGACGACATGATCAAAACGTCCGGGGCCAACGTCGCGCCGATCGAGGTTGAGGCTGCGATCGGCAGACTCGAAGGCGTCCGGATTGCTTATGTCATCGGAGTTCCCGACCCGGACAAGGGCGCGGTTGTGGGCGCCGTTGTCGTACTCAACGAAGGTGCGAGCGCCGCGCCCGACGAATTGGTCGCCGCTTGCCGCAAAGAGTTGGCCGCATACAAGGTGCCCAAGAGGTGGGTAATCCTGCCCGACGCCGACGGGCTGCCCTACACCACGACGAACAAGATCGACAAGGCCCGGCTGACCGCGCTGGTTTCGACGGGACAACTGTCGTGACGTCGCTCGCAGACCTGCAGGCACGCCTCGAACGCCTGGAAGCGCTCGACGAGATCCGTCAGCTGGCCGCGAAATACGCTGTCGCCCTGGACATGCGCGATCTGGACGCGTTGGTGAACCTGTTCGTCGACGACGTGGGCGTGCCCGGCAAGCGCAGCGGCCGCGCTGCCCTGCGCGCCTGGTATGACACCGAACTGCGCCACGACCTGTTGGGCAGCACCCACGGCGTGCTCGGACACATCATCGACGTCCACGACGCCGGCCGTGCCACCGGACTGGTCTATTCGCGCAACGACCTGGAAACCGAGTCCGTGTGGGTCATAGAACTGCTCGCCTATCTCGACAGCTACCAGCGCCGTGAAGGGCGCTGGTACTTCGCGCGGCGCGTCCCATTGTTCTGGTACCAAACCGATATCACCGATCCGCCGGTCGGCCCGCAAAAGATGCGCTGGCCCGGCTCGGCCCGGCACGACGGCGCTTTCCACGACGCGTTCCCGTCTTGGCAGGAGTTCTGGGTCGCCGACCCCGGCCGCCTGGACACCCCGGTGCCGGCACCCGCTCCCGTCGGCGCGTGGCTGCGTACCCTGCGGCGGAATGCAGACGCTCCTCGGGTAAACCCGACCGGACGCGCCGAGACAGATGAGCGAGATCCGTGAGATGGCCAGCACCGCTGAGGGTTTCGTCCTGACCGATGAGCAACTCGAACTGCGCCGCACGGTGCGCTCATTTTTCGAGCTCAAATCGCAAGAGGCCGAGGTGCGCCGCGTCATGCAGACGCCGGAAGGTTATGACGCTGCCGTGTGGCGGCAGATGGCCGAACAGCTGGGGCTGCACGGTCTGGCCATTCCACAAGAGTTCGGGGGCACCGGTTTCGGCTTCGTCGAACTCGGTGTGGTTCTCGAGGAGGCGGGCCGCGCACTGTTGCCAGGTCCGTTCTTCGGCTCAGTGGTGTTGGCCGGCAACGCCCTCATGCAGTGCGACGACTACGAAGCTCAAGCCCATTACCTTCCCGGGATCGCATCGGGAGACACCATCGCCACGCTGGCGCTAACCGAAGGGTCCGGCCGCTGGGACGCTGAGAGCATTCAGCTTCGGGCACGGCGCCAGGGGGAAGCTTGGATCCTCAACGGCACCAAGATGTTTGTGCTCGACGGATACATCGCCGACCTCGTGTTGGTTGCCGCGCGCACCGATGCCGGCGTCTCGTTGTTCGCCGTCCGGACGTCCGATGGCCTGACCCGACGGACGCTGTCCACGCTGGACCCCACGCGACGTCAGGCGCGCCTCGACTTCTCCGACACCTCGGCAGAGCTGATCGGCAGTGACGGCGCCGCCTGGCCCGTACTGTCCCGCGCATTGGACATCGCCGCCGCGGGTCTGGCCGCAGAGCAGGTAGGCGGTGCCCAGCGCTGTCTCGACCTGGCGGTCGACTACGCGAAGACGCGCCGCCAGTTCGGCAGG
Organism: Mycobacterium sp. NGS51; assembly: GCF_059812525.1. Classification (NCBI taxonomy): domain Bacteria; kingdom Bacillati; phylum Actinomycetota; class Actinomycetes; order Mycobacteriales; family Mycobacteriaceae; genus Mycobacterium; species Mycobacterium sp. NGS51. The sequence goes on along the minus strand of NZ_JCALCV010000001.1, from coordinate 186,803 downwards.
CCGATCGGCTCCTTCCAGGCCATCCGGCACAAGTGCGCTGACCTGATGTTGGATGTCGAATGTGCCCGCGGGGCAGCGCAATACGCATTACATGTGGCGGCGAACCTCTCCGAGGAGCTACCCGCCGCCGCGTCGTTGGCCAAGGCGTACTGTTCGGACACCTACGTCCGCGCCGCGGCCGCCAACATCCAGATCCACGGTGGGATCGGCTTCACCTGGGAGCATCCCGCCCACCTGTACTTCAAACGGGCCGAGTCATCCGGGCACCTGCTGGGCGACGCCGCTTACCACCGCCGGTTGCTGGCGGATCGAATTGGGATCTGATCACGTCCTTGCCGGGGACGCGTGCAAGTCCACGCTGCCGTCACGGCCGCGGGTTCGCAGGTACTGCGAAAGTTCTCGGAGGTACAGACCGGACGGGTCGGCAACCCGGTGGCCAAAAGTGCGTGTGCCTTGAACACACGAGCAGCAGCGCTTAGCCGATGAGCGGCATCATGTAGTCGCGGGTCGCCCGCCAGCACGCTGGGGGCGCCCCACAACGTCAGCTCCGACCGGCAAGCGCCCAGGGCGGCGTCGACGATGTCGCCAACCCCAGCCTCCTGCGTCCACGCCTGCGACGCCACTGCGACCTCGCGCGCCGGCGGGCCCTCAGTGAACCGCTCCAGGGCTGTCACCAGCGGCATGGCGCGCACACCCAAGATGCGCAGTGCCAGCGCCGCGTCATCATCGACGACCCCCACGGCCACATCCCAACCCTGGGCGGCCCGGTCAAACAGCCAACCACCGGCCGATTGCACTAAATCAGCGGTGCTGTAGGCGAGAACGTCGAGCCGAAATTCGAAGCCCTCGTCCCGGTCGCGCGACCATCTGGTATCGATTTCCGTGGCAACGGCCATGTTGGACCTCCCGCCTTTACCGCCCATCTTCAGGTAACAGTAGCGGAACAACTAGACAACGTATGTTCAGTTGGTTTCCGGCTTTGCCGGGCGCCGCCGGGCCACTGAACCGAGTGCGCGCCTAGAAGTCGGTGCCCCCGTCGATGTTGATTGTCGCGCCGGTCAGGTACGCGGCCCGATCGCTGAGTAGAAAAGCAATCAGCTCACCGGCCTCGTGCGGGCGCCCGCCGCGGTCGAGTGCCACCCGCATGTTCCACGCCGGGTTGCTCGCCAGATGCGTATAGATGGCATCTTCGAGCGGAACGTCGTACTGCTGCGCCCGCTCAGCGCGGATAAAGTCATTGACTTCGGTATCGAAGAGACCAGGGCACACAGTGTTTACCCGAATCCCGTCTTTCCCGTGGGTTTTGGCCAGGATCTTCGACATTGTCAGCACCGCCGCCTTGAGTGCGTTGTAGGGCGGGATCAGGATCTTGGGCGCCCGCACCGAATAGGCGGCCGTGGTCACCACCGTCCCGCCGCCGTTGCGCGTCAGGTGGGGGATGATCGCGCGGCAGGAGCGCACTGTAGCCATCAAAATCATCTGGTAGTACCAGTCCCACGAGTCATCGCCGTGCTCCAGAAACGGGCCCTGCTGCTTCATCGGGCCGGCGGTAACGGCGAGGCCGCGCAGTGGTCCCAATTCGTCGGCGGCCCGCTGAACCGCGCGATCGACGCCGTCACCGGGCGCGGCGGCGTCGACGCTGATGCCCACAGCGCGCACACGAAACCGGTCGGAGAGCAGCTTCGCCTTGTCTGCGGCGCGGTCGCCGTCGCGCGCCAGCAGTGCGATATTGGCGCCATCGCCGGCAAGCTGCTCGGCCGCGGCGAACCCCATACCGGTGCTGCCGCCCACGATCACGAAATTGCGTCCGCGCAGCCCGAGGTCCAACTCCGCTCCTCCTCGCTTTTGGTGTAGTTCGCCGACTCGGCGGATCGAGGATAAGTTGGCATATTGAACAATAGAACGCAATATGTAGCGGTGATTAACCAGCGGGCTCCGTAAAAATGCAGTTCAGCTTGCCGGGTGTGCCGGATCATCGGAACAGCCGGTGTCGCGCGTACCATGGGGGACTTGACAAACTGATTTCGCGGCGAGGAGCGACATGTCGACTGAGCGAGTCACAGCCGAGCTCAACGACCATCAAGATGAGTTCGACCGCCGTGACCAGATTCTCGAGGCGGCGAACGAGTGCTTCACGCAACTCGGGATCCAGCGCACCAGCGTGCAGGACGTCGCCCGGATGGCCGGGGTGTCACGCGGCACCGTTTATCGCTACTTCGAGGACCGCAACGTCCTGATTGACGCGGCCATCGAGTTCGGCGCGCAAAGGTTCTACCAGCAAGTCGCCGCCGCCATGGCCAAGAAGTCGACCTTAGCCGAAAAGGTCGGCGCAATGGCCGAAACCCACGCCACCATCTTGCTCGAACACCGGACGAGGAACCGGCTCATGGCCGACGACGCCGAGTTGATGCGGCACATGGTCTCCGACGGCGACACGGCCGTACGGCGCACAACAGCGTTCCTGGTTCCCTATGTGCGCGAGGCCCAAGAGCGCGGTGAGGTCGGGGCGAGTGTCGACGTCACCGCCGCCAGCGAATGGCTCGCGCGGATCATCTACTCGTTTTCCACGGTCAATGAGGCGCAGACGTTCGACATGTCCAAGCCCGCGACTGTGCGCCGGTACGTCGAAAAATTCGCAATCAACGGTCTGCGCTGACCTTGTTCCCCAAATGGGGGCAACTGAACAGTCGATGTACTATTGTTCCCTCATGGCCGGATGACGTTGGATTTTCCCCACAGGTCACTCGACTCAGGAGATCCATGTCACGCGTTTGGCGCGAAGAACGATTGCTCATCGACGGACGGTTGGTCGCCGCTGACAACGGTTCGGCAGATATGGACACCGCCATCGCGGCAGTGCGCCGGGCTTTCGACGAGACGGGCGTCGTGACAGCGCAGCGCGCTGTGGCAGAAGGGGATCCTGATGGGTGAACGATCCCTGGCAGGAAAAAGGGTGGTCGTGGTCGGCGCGTCCGCCGGCATCGGCCGGGCGTTCGCGGTCAGGGCCGGCAAAGAGGGTGCCCGGCTCGTCGTCGCGGCCCGGCGGCAGGATCGCCTCACCGAAGTCATTCAGCAGGCCGGCGGCGGATCTGCGGTAGTCATGGACATCTGCCTACCATCAGACTGCCTTCGGGTCGCCGAGGCGGCTGGCGAGGCGCTTGGCCAAATCGATCTGCTGCTGATCTCAGCCGGCTATGCGCCGCTGAAGATGTTCGCAGACACCACCGAGCAAGACCTGCTGGAAGTCTTGCAGACCAATGCGATTGGCGTTCACGAAGTGATCCGGGCCTGCTTTCCTTTGCTGAGCCCAGCGGCGATTGTCGCCGTGTTGTCGTCGGACTCAATTCGCGCCCCGCACATCGGCCTTGGCGCTTACTCGACCAGCAAGGCGGCACTGGAACGGCTGCTCGCCTCGTGGCGACTGGAGAAACCGGGCTACCGGTTCAGCTGCGTGGAAGTCAGCGGCACCGTTCCGACAGAGTTCACCTCGGCGTTCGATCCCAACCTGTTGGGCAGTGTGTCGGGCGAGTGGATCGCGCGGGGCCTGGTCCAACAGAACCTGATGACCCCCGAGGGCGTCGCCGATGTCTTGGCCGGGATCTATGCCAGCGCCGCCGATTACCCCGACATCGGTCTGGAGCACATCGTCGTCAAATCGCCATCCGCCCCGATGCGCCCATGACCTTGCTCGTCGCGTGAGAGGAAAGGGGCACAATAGTGATCAAGAACGGCACCCGCCTACAGAGCCAGGTCGACGACACACAAGTCATCGTTGTCCGGAGCGCAGAAAGCCTGAGCGATCTGCGTTGTGGCGGCGCACCGATGGTGCCGATCGGGGCCGCGCGCTGCGGCGAACTGGATCCTCGATATTCGTCTGGAACGGTGATGGGTAAGCGTTACACCGATGAGACATGCGCCGAGGTGTTGGTCACCAAGGCGGGCGCGGGAACCCTCACCGTCGGTGAGTCGCCGCTGAATCTCAAAGAGGCCAAACCCCTTCCGGCCAGCGACTAGGCTGCGGCGACGACCACTGTCCTGGACACTGGCGCCACCGGAAGGGCTAGCATAGCCGGTCGGCCCGCACTCGATAGGAGGCCCATTCGATGACTACGCAGGTCAAGTCGGCGTGGCCGTCGCATCCCGACTACCGAATCGGGATTGCACCGTGCGCGCATGTCGGGCAGGTCTGGCTCGGCGACCGCCTGCTGGCTGAAAGCGAGAATTGTCTCGTCGTCACCGAAACCGATCATGTTGACCGGCTGTACTTTCCAGAGCCCTCCGTCAACTGGGCGTTGTTCACCGCGACGGAGCACACCACCGTATGCCCGTTCAAGGGCCGAGCGTCGTATTGGAGCCTGACGGGTGCCGGACCGGCGATGCCGAACGTGGTGTGGACATATCGCTCTCCCCTGCCGGAGGTCGCCGGCATCGCGGGACACGTGTCGTTTTACGACGACGCGCTTCGAGTCGTGTTGCGGGAACGCTGGCCCGACGGCACCGAGGTTGCGGCGAAATTCCCGCTCTGGGGCGACGCCTCCGAATTGTTGCGGCTCGTCGACGTCGAGCAGATCGATGATCGGCGATTTGTCGGGCCTGCTCACGGGCCGACCCACCGTGACGTGGTGGAAGGCGGGCAGTTATTGGCCGAAGCCATCGTCGCCACATCGAAAGCTGTCCCGCAGCAGCGGGTCACGTCGGCGTCGATGATCTTCACCAAAGCCGCCTCGTTCGGCGCACCCGTCGATGTCGCGGTCGAGGTACTGCGCCGGGGCGGGACCTTCTCCACAGCGGAAGTCAGGGTGTCTCAGCACGGCTCCCTATGCGGCGCCGCCATCCTGCTGTGCGACTCGGGCGCGCCCGACGTGATCCGCGGCGCTGTCGCGATGCCCGAGGTTCCCGGACCCGATGCGGCCGTCCCGTTTGCGGGATTCGGGATGACCGGACGAGACATCCGGGTGGTCGATGCGGCCTACGATCCCGATCCCGACCGCGTCGGCCCACCCGAGATCAACGCCTGGGCGCGGTACCGCGACGCGCCGACTGAGCGCTACCTGCACGCTGCGCTGCTGGCTCAGTCGACCACGCATTGGACGATTGCTGCGGGGATGTTGCCGCATCATGGATTCGGCGAAGCCCGGGCTCACCGGAGCTTGTCGACCGGAATCATGAAGGCCACCATCGCGTTTCACGACGATGTCGATATCACCGAATGGCTGCTGTACACGAATCGCGCGTTCTGGTCGGGCCAAGGCCTGGTGCAAGGCGACGGCAAGGTGTTCGCCCGCGACGGCCGGTTGGCAGCGTCGTATGTAATCCAAGCGATGGTGCGGGAGTTCCAACGCGAGCCGGCGGCGATGGGGCATGACAGCCGCACGGTTATGTGATCCGGCCCTGCCGATCTAGTTGGCTTGGCGGTTGACAGGCGTTGCGTTGCCCAAAATGTAATGTTCCCCGTCAGGGTGGTGATACCAGCCACCGGCGGCGGCAGTACCACCATCCACGTGCAAGGTTTGGCCGGTGACATACGAGCTCAACCCGCCGGCCAGGAAAACCGCGGCACTGGCCATCTCGTCGACGTGGCCTGCGCGTCCGAGCGGGACCATCAGCTTGGCGTTCTCCGCCCCGGCTGGCGCCATCGTGGCCAGGCTCTCCGTCAACGTGAAGTCTGGCGCCAAGCAGTTGACCCGGATGCCGTGCGGCGCTAGCTCCAACGCGGCGGTTTTGGTGAAGTTGACGACGCCCGCCTTTGCCGCCGCGTAGGCCGCGAATCCGGCGCCGCGCGCACGGCTTCGATGGTGCTGACGTTGATGATGCTCCCATTTACTGCGGCGTCAACCATCGCCCGTGCTACGCGCTGGGTGCATAGCAGCACCTGCGTGAGGTTGATCCGGATCAGCGACTCGCATCCGTTGGGCGAGGTGTCCAGCACCCCCGAGCAGAACACGCCGCCCGCGTTGTTCACCAAAATGCTGGGAACCCCGAGCTTTTCTATCGTTTGGGCCAGCGCGGCGTCGACCTGGTCGTGATCTCGCACGTCGGTGACACATGCGAGCCCATCGATCTCGTCGGCAACCGAAGTTGCGGACGGCTCGCTCCGCTCCCAGATCGCCACTCGTGCGCCAAATTCCGCGAAGGTGGCAGCGATCGCACGCCCGATACCAGCCCCTCCGCCGGTCACCACAGCTACCCGACCGTCGAGGGACACCGCATCACGACGCAGCACCATTGCTCCCCTTGACTCCGCGCATGACAGATTAACACTGAGTGTTCTATTATCCAACGATCGCTTCGCAATACGCAGACGGACCGCATGGAGGGTACATGAATCGCCTGAAGGGCAAAGTCGCCGTCATCACCGGTGCGGGCCGCGGCCAGGGCCGCAGCCATGCCGTGCACCTCGCCGACGAGGGTGCCGACATCATCGCCCTTGACATCTGCGCTGACATCGACTCTAACGAATACCCCCTGGCGACACCCGCCGATCTCGACGAGACCGCCAAGCTGATTGAAAAGTCCGGGCAACGAGTGGTGACGGCGGCGGTCGACGTCCGGGATCGAGCGGCGCTGAAAGTCGCCCTCGATGACGCCGTGGCCCAACTCGGTGGTCTGCACGTCGTGGTCGCCAATGCCGGAATCTGCCCTCAAGGCAAGCACATTCCCTTCCGGGGATTTGTCGACGCCTTCGATGTCGACTTCGTCGGGGTCGTCAACACCGCGCACCTGAGCCTGGACCATCTGACGGCCGGCGGGTCGGTCATCGTCACCGGGTCGATTGCCGGATTGGTCGAGCAGAAGGACCTCGCTTCAGGTGGTGGGCCCCAGGGGCCCGGGGGAGCCGGATACGGCATGGCAAAGAAGATGGTCCGCGAGTACACCAAGGCGCTGGCGCTGACGATGGCGCCGCACCAGATCCGGGTCAACGCCGTGCATCCGACCAGCGTCAACACCGACATGCTGCACAACCTGCCGATGTATCGCGTCTTCCGCCCCGACCTGACGGAGCCGACCCGCGAGGACGCCGAAGTTGTCTTCCCGATCCTGCAAGCGATGCCGATCCCTTACATTGAACCCGAGGACGTTTCACACGCCGTGGTCTACCTCGCGTCGGATGAATCCCGTTATGTCACAGGCCAACAGCTTTTTGTTGACGGCGGCGCCGGGATGAAGTTGGGCATGTAAATCGACTCTGCCCAAAGCGGGCCAAGGCCGTCACGAGCCCTCTCTGCGTGATGCAGGTCTAGGATCGGGCATGACCTTCGAGTGGCATCGCAGACGCATGGACCTACCCATCCGGACGCAACGGGCTCTTAGCCGCAAGGACTCAACGGCCTTCGCAGCTACCACAGTGGTGCCGCCGATGCGGACCCGCGGCATTCGACGGATGACATGCAGCCGGTTGCGATAGGTCGCCAGCGTCAGCTTGGGTTGGTTCCCGTTGTACTCGATCCTCGTCACCTCGCCGACCCGAAGACCACGTCACTTCACGTTGGCCGCCGCGCGCGCGAAGTAGTGCTAGACCCAAATCTTCCCTTCCGCGGCGGCAAGACCGATGTCGGTGCGAAAGTGACCGCCGGGCAACCGAATTGAACCCAAGGTGGCGTAGACGGCTGCGCGTGCGGCGTCCAGGTCGGCGCCGGTGCGCACGACCGAAAGAACCCGGCCACCCGACGAGACCACCGCGCCGTCGTCGCGGCGGGCCGTTCCGGCATGCAACACGCCGTCGGCGTCCGCCCCGACGATGACGTCGCCGACCCGCGGCCGGCCCGGATAATTCTCCGCTGCCAACACCACCGTCACCGCCGCACCATCCCGCCAGCGCAGTTCCTCGAAGCCAGCCAGCTCACCGGTGGCTGCCGCATAGAGCAGTTGCCCCAACGGTGATTCCAGCAGCGCCAGCACCGATTGCGTCTCCGGATCCCCGAAGCGGCAATTGAACTCGATCACCGCGGGCCCGTTCGCGGTGATCGCCAGACCGGCGTACAACAATCCCGTGAAGGGGCTTCCACGCCGGACTAGTTCCGCCGCAACGGGTTCCACGATACGGTTGACCATATCGCGGTAAACGTCGTCGGACAGCCACGGCAGCGGCGCATAAGCGCCCATGCCGCCGGTGTTGGGCCCGGTATCGCCGTCACCGACTCGTTTGAAGTCTTGCGCGGCCAGCAACGGGACCACGGTTGTGCCGTCGACCACGCAGAACAGCGAAACCTCGGGGCCGTCCAGGTAGGACTCCAGTAGCACCGGGTGCCCGGCCTCCAGCAGCCCGGCGGCGTGGGCGCGCGCGATGCTGCGGTCCGCCGTGACCACTACGCCTTTACCGGCCGCCAACCGGTCGTCTTTGACAACCCAGGCTTGGTTGCCGGCCGTCGGCCCGAACCGATCCAGTGCCGCATCCAAATGCGCGGGGTTATCCACGATCTCACTCGAAGCCGTGCGCACGCCGGCGGCAGCCATCACGTCTTTGGCGAAGGCCTTCGAGCCCTCGATCCGGGCCGCGTTCTTGCTGGGGCCGAAACAGGCGATGCCCGCGTCACGCAGGGTGTCGGCCACCCCGAGCACCAGTGGAACCTCCGGGCCAATAACCACCAGGTCGGCCGCAACCTGCCGGGCCAGCGCGACGACGTCGTCGCTGGAAAGGATGTCGACCTGGTGCTGGTCGGCCAGCGCAGCGGTACCGGCGTTGCCCGGCGCAATGGCCAGCGCGTCAACCTCGGGGTCGTCGCGGAGCGCCAAGAGCAGCGCATGTTCACGGGCACCTGAACCGATCACCAGGACACGCACGAAAGCTCACCTTAGCCGAGTGACATGGACCCGCCCGACCGGAATCCGATGGCCATACACTTGACGCTCGAGTGTATGGTCTAGTACAAATGTGGTTCACGTCACGCAAGAAGGGTGGTGCCAGGTGACCACGACACAAAGTGCCTGTCCGTTCGGGGCCAGCTTCGACTTCACGGATCCGGACGTCCTGCTGCGCGGGATCCCGATCGCCGAGTTCGCCCAGCTGCGCAAGACCGCGCCGGTGTGGTGGAACGAGCAGCCGCCCGGCGCGACGATCTTCGACGACGGCGGCTATTGGGTGATCAGCAAGCACCAGCACATCAAGGACATCTCCCGGGACAACGATGTCTGGTCAACCAATGTGAACGGTGCCGTGATGCGGCTACCCGACGGCACGACGCGCGACCAGTTGGAGCTCACCAAGGCGCTGCTGATCAACCACGACCCACCGGAGCACACCCGGCTGCGCAAGCTGGTCTCTCGGTTGTTCACCCCGCGGGCGGTCGCGGTCCTGGAGGAGAAGCTGGCCTCGGCGGCCCACGACATCGTCAAGACCGCCGCCGAGAAGGACAGCGGCAACTTCGTCGACGACATCGCGATGGAACTACCGTTGCTTGCGATCGCGGATCTGATCGGGGTCCCCGAAGACGATCGGGAAAAGTTGTTCCACTGGACCAATGCGATCATGAACACCGACGACCCGGACTTCGAAACTGATTACACGATGGCCAACGCCGAGCTGATGGGCTACGCCTACACGATGGCCGAGGAGCGCCGGCGCTGCCCGGCCGACGACATCGTCACCAAGTTGATCGAGGCCGACGTCGATGGGGAGTCGTTGGGCGAAACGGAGTTCGCGTTCTTCGTGATCCTGCTGGCGGTGGCCGGGAACGAGACCACTCGTAACGCCATGACGCACGGGATCAATGCCTTTGCCGAAAACCCGGAACAGTGGGAGATCTTCAAGCGCGACCGGCCCGAAGCCGCGGTCGACGAGATCGTGCGCTGGGCGACGCCCGTGCATTGTTTCCAGCGCACCGCCAAAGTGGACACCGAGATTGGCGGCGTGGCGATCAAACAGGGTCAGCGTGTCGGCCTGTTCTACAGCTCGGCCAACTACGACGAAGACGTCTTCGACAAGCCGTTTGAGTTCAACGTTCTGCGCAACCCCAACCCGCATCTGGCATTCGGCGGACAAGGAACGCACTACTGCATCGGCGCAAGCCTGGCCCGCATGGAGATTCGGCTGATTTTCGACGAGATCGCCAACCAGATACCGGATATCACCAAACTGGCAGAGCCCCAACGGCTTCGGTCCGGCTGGATCAACGGCGTCAAGGATCTGCGCGTCTCCTATCACGGCTAGTGCGCACGCACGGCTGGGGCGGCGCAGCCCCGACTAGCGACGAGGAGGCCGTCGCGCGGATCCTGGCCGCAGCGAGCCAGGCCATCGATGCGCGCGGCGCCGACATCAGCATCGCCGATGTGGCCCGCACGCTGGGTGTGACGCGACAAACCGTCTACCGCTACTTTCCGAGCACCGACGCGCTGCTGGTCGCGGCGGCCACCGAGGCGGCGACCGGCTTTCTGGACCGGTTGGCGGCGCACTTGTCGGGCATCACCGACCCGGTGGACGCGGTAACCGAAGGAATCGCCACCGCCCTGGAGTGGCTACCCAGCGACAAACACATCGGCCTACTGCTCGCCCGCGACCGTGGCAACGCATTCACCGCTGATGTCACCTCGGAGGTGGCGCTGCAATTCGCCGACTCGATGTTGCGGCGATTCGATGTCGATTGGGCCGCAGCGGGTTTGACCGACGACGACTTGACCGAACTGGGCGAGCACCTGCTGCGGATCATTCAGTCGTTCGTGATCGATCCCGGACGTCCGCCCCGGCGCGACGGCGAGTTGCGCCGATATCTGCGCCGCTGGGTGGGCGCGACGGTGCCGGGTTAGCCCTTTCCCTGGTGCATCCGCACCGCGTCGTCGACGTTGGCCTTTTTGTCCTCGGAGGCGCCTTTGGCGGCGGCCTTCTTGCGCTTTGCCACGATGGTGTCGACCGCGCCGTTGAGCCCCGAACCCAGCGGGAATCCGAGATAGTGAGTCAAAAAGACCGCCATCTCCTTCAGTTCGGTCTCGGTGAGCTCTTCATTGAGCAGTGCGGCGTTGATCTGGATCTCGGCCAGGTCGCGGCTTCCGATTGCGGTGACCGCCGTCAGCGTCATGATGCGCTTGTCGCGCATCGACAATCCGGGCCGGGTCCAGATGCTGCCGAACAAGTGATCGACGGTCAGATCGAAGTACGCGTCGCCCTCGATGTTGGGCATTTCCCAGCCGTAAACCTCGTTCATCTTCTCAAGGCCCTTGCGGCGTAACTCGTCCATTACGTCTCTTTCTGTACGTGCGGTACTCCAAGACCCACCGCCAGTTGCTCAAGTGCCAACTCGGCCAGTGGTAAGTGGACCGACAACGCCGTGCCTAACGCCAGCGCGAGGCCCAGATCCTTTTCCCCGAGCCCGCGAGTATGGAGAAAACCCTCGTAGAGGAAGTGGTCCGGGTCAAGAGTTATCGTGTCGTCGCGATACATGATCGCCCCGGGACCGCCGGTCAGCTTGTCGGTGTGGCGTACCACCTTGCCGAGATCCTGCAAGTTCAGGCCGCTGGCCTCGGCTAGCTTCCACGCTTCGCCTACGGCAGCGTAAGAGGTGAACGTCAACATGTTGCGGGCCAGCTTCATTCGGGTGCCCGCACCCGGCTTCCCGGCGTGGATGACCATTGATGCCCATTGCTTGAACGCCGGTTTGATCCGCTCGTACACCTCGCGTTCGGCGCCCACCATGGTGGCCAGTTCGCCCTTCTCGGCGGCACCAGCGCCACCACTGACCGGGGCGTCGACGATGTGAATGTCTTGCGGCTTCAGCTCTTCGGCCAATTCGACAGCTGTTGTGTCACTGATCGTCGAGTGGATCGCGATGACGGTACCCGGCTTTGCGTTGGCAGCCAGCTCGGCGACGACCTCGCGGACCTGCTCGTCGTTGAGCACGGTGACGCTGATGAGATCGGCGGCCGCGATGTCGGCCACGCTGTCGGCCAATGTGGCGCCGGCCTCGGCCAGCGGTGTCATCGCTTCGGCCCGCACGTCAAAGACCGTGAGCCCGCCGGGCCAGTCGACCAGCCGCTTGGCCATCGGCGCCCCCATGTTGCCCAGCCCGATGTAGCCCAGCTTCACATCAGCGCTCATGGCGCCGCTCCTTCTCATCGCTCCGCTCTGCATCGTCGCCGGCGCGGCTCATGATCGGAAAATCTGTCCGCCGTCGACATTGAAGATCTGGCCGGTGATCCAGGAGGCCTGGTCGGATAACAGGAACAGGCACATGCCGACCAGATCATCGGGAGTTCCCATCCGAGACAGCGGGAGGCCCTTGACGATATCGTCGACGATCTCTTTGGGAGTCGTGGTCCGGTTGGCCTCGGTGTCGATGGGGCCCGGCGCAATGGCGTTGATCCGGATGTTCTGTCCGCCCAGTTCCCGCGAAAGTTGCTGCGTCAAGCCATTGATACCCACCTTGGCCAGGCCGTAGAAGTTCGAGTACAGCCAGGCAGCGGTGGACGATTGGTTGATGATTGCGCCGCCACCGCGCTTGGCCATCTTCTTGTACACCGCACGGGTGCACCACAGGGCGCCGTCGAGGTTGACGCTCATGAACTTCTTGTAGTACTCGGGATCAATGGTGAGCAGGAAATCCAGCTTCATGCCCCCGAATATCGCGGCGTTGTTTACCAGGTAGTCGATACCGCCGAGCTCGGACAGCGTGCGGTCGGCCATCGCCTTGGCCGAAACGGGGTCGGAAACGTCGACGGGAATGCTGATGGCTGTGCCGCCGTCGGCGGTGATCTGCTTGGCCACGCCCTCGGCGGCCTCGGCATTGATGTCGGCCACGACAACCGCTGCACCTTCACGCGCCAGCGCCTCGGCATACGCCTGACCGATGCCGCCACCGGAGCCGGTGACGATGGCCACTTTGTTCTCGAATCTCATTGTCTTCCCTTCGGCCGAGTGGCCACTTATCAAGTCAGATTCCTGTTGCAACGAGCTTGGTCTCGAGATACTCCTCGAAGCCCGCCAGGCCCATCTCGCGGCCGTTACCGGACTGCTTGTAGCCGCCGAACGGTGCATCGGCCGAGTACCAGACACCGCCGTTGACGGTGACCGTGCCGACCCGCAGGCGCGATGCCACCGCGACGGCGCGGTCCGGGTCGGCGCTGACCACGGTGCCCGACAGTCCATATGGCGAGTCGTTGGCGATCCGCACCGCGTCGTCGTCGCCGTCGTGGGCGATGACGGTGAGCACCGGCCCGAAAATCTCCTCGCGCGCCACCCGTGCGTCGTTGCCCAGCCCGGTGATCACCGTCGGCTCGATAAAAAAGCCGGCGGTCCTGTCTGCCGGTCGGCTGCCACCGCACGCGAACGAACCGCCTTCTGCCACAGCCAGATCCAGGTAGCTTTGTACCCGGTCGCGCTGGCGTGCCGAAATCAGCGGACCGCAGACGGTCCCCGGATCGGTCGGATCGCCGGGCTTGATCGACGACATGGTGCCCGCCGCGATGGCGACCGCCTCGTCGTAGCGGGCTCGCGGCACCACCAGCCGGGTGGTGATCGCGCAGCCCTGCCCGGCATGCATGCAGGCCGAGAACGCCGACACCGAAGCGGCGCCGGCCATGTCGGCGTCGTCGAGCACGACAAACGCCGATTTGCCGCCCAGTTCCAGGAAGGCCTTCTTGATGGTGGCGGCAGCGTCAGCCATCACGCTGCGGCCGGTGGCGGTCGAACCGGTGAACGTAACCATGTCCACCCGCGGGTCTTTCGCCAACAGCGCACCGACGCTGTGGTCGCTGGAGGTGACGATGTTGACCACACCGGGCGGAAAGTCGGTGTGCTCGATGATGAGTTCTCCCAATACCGCTGCGCACCATGGGGTGTCGGGGGCAGGCTTCAACACGACGGTGTTGCCCGCGGCCAGCGCCGGCCCAAGCTTGGCGAGGTTGATCTGGTGCGGGAAGTTCCACGGAGTGATGGCGCCGACCACGCCGACCGCTTCCCGCGCGATCGTGCGGCGGGTGGGGATGCCCATTGGAGACGCCTCGCCGAGATCCTGGTGCCACGGGTAGGACTCGGCGGTGTCCGCGCTGAATGCGAGGTCGTCGACCGGTCCTTCGAGTTGGGCGCTGGAGGTGAGCATGCGCGGCGCCCCGACCTCGGCCATCGTGATGTCACGCAGTTGCTCGACGTGTTCGCGCATCGCGTCGCGCAATTGGCGCACGCACCGCACGCGCAACTCGGTATTGCGTGACCAATCGGTCTCGTCGAAGGCGCGGCGCGCCGCCTCGACGGCTCGGCCCATGTCGTCGGCATTGCCGTCGGCCGCCGTTCCCAACAATTCCTCGGTGGCCGGGTTGATGGTCGGGAAGGTGCCGGCGCTGCCGGGCGCCAACTTGCCGTCGATGAGCAGAGCGCTGACGCCGTCGGCCAGTAATGCCATCGTTTAATACCGCCTTCTACGGTGGACAGTTGTCCGGAATAATCCAGTCGAACCATAGCGGTCCGGCTGCGCAGGGTGCAAGGGTCGGCTGGGCGCGGCGATCGCGCCGCGGCCCTGCAGCGCGCTATGCAGCGGTTTTACTGCACGGGCTTGCCTGATGGCGCGTCCATCGGATAACTTGGACAAGTGTCCAGCGATGCAGTGGTAGCGATCACGCCGGATCGTGACCGCCAGTCTGGGGAGACGCCGCGCAACCGTCGGCAAGAAGAAACGTTCCGCAAGGTCTTGGCCGCCGGGGTCGAAGTCCTGCGAGAGAAGTCCTACGCCGATTTGACCGTCCGCGCGGTGGCCGCGCGGGCCAAAGTGGCCCCGGCGACGGCGTACACGTACTTCTCGTCGAAGAACCATCTGATCGCCGAGGTCTACCTCGACCTGGTGCGTCAGGTGCCCTACTTCACCGATGTCAACGATCCGATGCCGGTGCGGGTGGACAAGGCGCTGCGGCATCTGGCGTTGGTCGTCGCCGACGAGCCCGAAGTCGCGGCGGCATGCACGACGGCGCTGCTCGGCGGCGGCGCCGACGCTGCGGTCCGTACCGTGCGCGATCGCATCGGCGCGGAGATCCATCGCCGCATCACGTCGGCGATCGGCCCGGATGCCGATCCCCGCACGGTTTCGGCACTCGAGATGACTTTCTTCGGCGCGCTGGTCAACGCCGGCAGCGGCGCCTTCACCTACCACCAGATCGCCGATCGGCTGGCCTACGTGGTGGGTCTGATCCTGGGAGAAAGCTCATGACTGTCGAGACGCCCGAGTTGGTGCTCGATCCCTACGACTACGACTTCCACGAAGATCCGTACCCCTACTACCGACGACTCCGGGACGAAGCTCCGCTGTACCGCAACGACGTGCTGAACTTCTGGGCGTTGTCGCGCCACGGCGATGTGCTACAGGGCTTCCGCAACAGCACCGCGCTGTCGAATAGCTATGGCGTGTCGCTGGATCCGGTTTCACGCACCCCCGACGCGCACAAGGTGATGTCGTTTCTGGCGATGGACGATCCCGGCCATCTACGGCTGCGCACGCTGGTGTCGAAGGGGTTCACCCCGCGCCGGATCCGTGAACTCGAACCGCGGGTGATCGAGCTGGCGCGCATGCACCTCGACACCGCGTTGCAGTCCGAAAGCTTCGACTTCGTCGCCGAATTCGCCGGCAAGCTGCCGATGGATGTCATCTCCGAACTGATGGGCGTGCCCGAACCGGACCGTGCCCGCATCCGCGAGCTGGCCGACGGCGTGATGCACCGCGACGACGGTCTGGCCGATGTCCCGGCATCGGCGATCCAAGCATCGGCCGATCTGATGGTCTACTACGCCGACATGGTCGCCCAGCGTCGCAAGAAGCCATCGCAGGACTTGACCTCGGCACTACTGGAAGCCGAGATCGACGGGGACCGCCTCAGCGACCAGGAGATCATGGCTTTCCTGTTCTTGATGGTGGTCGCCGGCAACGAGACAACGACCAAATTGCTGGCCAACGCCGCGTATTGGGGTTTCAAGAATCCTGACCAGCTGGCGAGCGTCTACTCCGACCATTCGAAAATCCCGCTGTGGGTTGAAGAAACACTGCGCTACGACACCTCGAGTCAAATCCTGGCCCGCAGTGTGGCTCATGAGTTCACGCTGTACGACACCACGCTGACCGAAGGCGATGTGCTGCTGCTGCTGCCGGGTTCGGCCAACCGTGACGACCGGGTTTTCGACCAGCCCGACGAGTACCACATCGGCCGCGAGATCGGCTCCAAGCTGGTCAGTTTCGGCAGCGGCGCGCACTTCTGCCTGGGCGCACATCTGGCCCGGATGGAGGCGCGAGTAGCACTTACCGAACTGTTGAACCGGATCAGCGGCTATCAGGTGGACGAGGCGAACGCCGTGCGCGTCCACTCCAGCAACGTACGCGGATTCGCCTGTCTGCCGATCACCGTGGAGACCATGTAAATGCCTCGCTTCCAACCCCATCCGACACGTCGGCCCGCCATCGTCGCCGGTGCATCGTCCGGCATCGGCGCCGCCACCGCTATCGAGCTCGCCGGTCGCGGCTTCCCGGTAGCGCTGGGCGCCCGCCGTGTCGAGAAATGCCAGGAACTGGTCGACGAGATCCGGGCACAAGGCGGAGAAGCCGTCGCGCTGCACCTCGACGTCACCGAGCCCGAGTCGGTCAAGGGCTTCGTCCACCAAGCGACCGAACAGCTCGGCGACATCGAGCTGCTGGTCACCGGCGCCGGTGACACCTTCTTCGGCCGGCTGGATGAGATCAGCACCGACGTCTTCGAATCGCAGGTGCAGATCCACCTCATCGGCGCCAATCGGTTGGCCACCGCGGTGCTGCCTGGAATGTTGGAACGCCAGCGCGGCGATCTGATTTTCGTCGGGTCCGACGTCGCGCTGCGCCAGCGTCCGCACATGGGCGCCTACGGAGCGGCCAAGGCAGCGTTGCTGGCCATGGTGACCAACCTGCAGATGGAACTGGAGGGCACCGGGGTGCGCGCCTCGATCGTGCACCCGGGCCCGACGAAGACCGGCATGGGCTGGAGCCTGCCACCCGAATCGATCGGGCCGATGCTGGAGGACTGGGCCAAATGGGGCCAAGCCCGCCACGACTACTTCCTGCGTCCGGCTGACCTGGCCCGCGCAATCGCGTTCGTCGCCGAAACACCGCGAGGTGGGTTCGTCACATCGATGGAGATTCAACCCGAGGCGCCGCTGTCCAGCGCGCCCGTCGAACGCCAGCAACTGAAGTACCCGGAGGAACCGTGACCAGCCAAGAGCTCAAAGACGTTCCACGTGTATCCGGCGGCCAGGAGGAGCACGGCCACCTCGAGGAGTTCCGCACCGATCCGATCGGGCTGATGCAACGCGTCCGCGACGAATGCGGCGACGTCGGCTGGTTCCAGTTGGCCGGCAAGCAGGTGGTGTTGCTCTCCGGCGCGGAGGCCAACGAGTTCTTCTTCCGGTCCAGCGACGACGACCTCGACCAGGCCGAGGCGTATCCGTTCATGACACCGATCTTCGGCAAAGGCGTGGTGTTCGACGCCAGCCCCGAGCGGCGAAAAGAGATGCTGCATAACTCCGCGCTGCGCGGCGAACACATGAAAAGCCATGCCGTCACCATCGAGCGCGAAGTGCGTCGGATGATCCAGAACTGGGGTGACAGCGGAGAGATCGATCTGCTGGACTTCTTCGCCGAGCTGACCATCTACACCTCGACCGCCTGTCTGATCGGTCCGAAGTTCCGCGAGCAACTCGACTCCAGGTTCGCCCACCTCTACCACGAACTCGAACGTGGCACCGACCCGTTGTGTTACGTCGATCCGTACCTGCCGATCGACAGCTTCCGTCTGCGCGACGAGGCTCGAATAGGCTTGGTGGCGCTGGTTCAGGAGATCATGAACGGCCGAATGGCCAATCCGCCTGCCGACAAAGCGGATCGGGACATGCTCGACGTGCTGGTGTCCATCAAGGACGACGACGGCAACCCGCGGTTTTCCGCCGACGAGGTCACCGGGATGTTCATCTCGCTGATGTTCGCCGGTCACCACACCAGCTCGGGTACCGCGTCGTGGACGCTGATCGAGTTGATGCGCCACCCGGCTGTCTACGCCGACGTGATCAAGGAACTCGGCGAACTCTACGCCGACGGCCAATCGGTGAGTTTTCATGCGCTGCGCCAGATTCCGCGGCTGGAGAACGTGCTGAAGGAGACATTGCGGCTGCATCCGCCGCTGATCATCCTGATGCGAGTGGCTCAGGGCGAATTCGAGGTGGAAGGCCACCCGGTTCACCGAGGCGATTTTGTTGCCGCCTCACCGGCCATCTCCAACCGGATCCCCGAGGACTTCCCCGACCCGAACGACTTCGTGCCCGAACGTTATGACGAGCCACGCCAGGAAGATCTGATCAACCGCTGGACCTGGATTCCGTTCGGCGCAGGACGACATCGGTGCGTGGGGGCGGCATTCGCCACTATGCAAATCAAGGCCATCTTCTCGGTGTTGTTGCGCGAGTATGAGTTCGAGATGGCCCAGCCGTCGGATAGCTACCGCAACGACCATTCCAAAATGGTGGTGCAGCTGGCCCAACCTGGCAAAGTGCGCTACCGCCGCCGCGCCGGGGACTGACGATGGGCTATCACGTGAAGGCCGACCTCGACTTGTGCCAGGGACACGCGATGTGCGAACTGGAGGCCCCCGACTACTTCCGGGTGCCCAAACGCGGACAAGTCGAAATCCTTGACGACGAGCCGCCCGAAGCGGCCCGCCGACAAATCGAGCAAGCCGTGTGGGCCTGCCCGACCCAAGCCCTATCGATCCACGAGACAGGAGAATAACGGTGGCCGGATTTTCCCGCGCTGAACTCGAACAGTGGGTGCAGGCCTGGCTTCAGGCCAACAAGGACTGCGAGGAGTCAGGCGACTGGCAGCCGCTGGCAGATTTCTACGCCCCCGAAGCGACCTACGGCTGGAATATCGGCCCGAAAGAGGACGTGATGTGCGTCGGGATCGACGAGATCCGCGAGATCGCGCTCGGCCTGGAGATGGAGGGTCTGGAGAACTGGCAGTACCCGTATCAAAAGGTGATCATCGACGACCAGCAGGGTGAGATCGTCGGTTTCTGGAAACAAGTGGTGGTCGACGGCGACGGCGGTCAACAGGAGATTTACGGCATCGGCGGCAGCTGGTTTCGGCTGGGCGCCGACAAACTCATCGAGTGGCAGCGCGACTTCTTCGACTTCGGCCATGTCCAGACGCTGTACATGGACTTGATGAAGGCGGGCAAGCTGTCGGCGGGCATGCAGAAGCGGATCGAGCGCAGCCTGGCCGGTGAGAAGCTGCCCGGCTACTACCCGCTTGGAAAGACCCCGGTACCGCTGTGGTGAGCCACGTCACTACGCTGACGCTCGAGTCCTGACAAACAAGCTGAAAGCAGGTTCGCGGTGAAAACAAAGGGCGCGCTGCTCTGGGAGTTCAACCAGCCGTGGTCGGTCGAGGAAATCGAGATCGGCGACCCGCGCAAGGACGAAGTCAAAATCCAGATGGAAGCGTCGGGGATGTGCCACTCCGACCACCACCTGGTGACGGGCGGCATCCCGATGGCCGGATTCCCGGTGCTCGGCGGCCACGAGGGCGCGGGCATTGTGGTCGAAGTGGGCGAGGGCGTCGAAGACTTCGCGGTCGGCGACCACGTGGTGCTGTCCTTCATCCCGTCCTGCGGGAAGTGTCCAACCTGTCAGGCCGGCATGCGCAACCTTTGTGATCTGGGTGCCGGGCTGCTGAACGGTGCATCGGTGACCGACGGCAGCTTCCGCGTTCAGGCCCGCGGCCAAGATGTCTACCCGATGACGCTGCTGGGGACGTTCTCGCCGTACATGGTGGTGCACAGAAGCTCGGTGGTGAAGATCGACCCGTCGATCCCGTTCGAAGTGGCCTGCCTGGTGGGCTGCGGTGTGACTACCGGCTACGGTTCGGCAACCCGGACCGCCGACATCCGCCCCGGCGACGACGTCGCGATCGTCGGTATCGGCGGCGTCGGCATGGCAGCGCTGCAGGGTGCGGTCAACGCCGGTGCCCGCTACATCTTCGCGGTCGACCCGGTGGAGTGGAAGCGCGACCAGGCGCTGAAATTCGGTGCCACCCATGTCTATCCGGACATCGAAGCCGCGCTGCTGGGCATCATGGAGGTCACCGCCGGCTTGATGGCCAAGAAGGTGATCATCACCGTCGGCGAACTGCACGGCGCCGACGTCGACAACTACCTGAACGTCACCGCCAAAGGCGGCACCTGTGTGCTGACCGCGATCGGCAGCCTGCTGGACACCCAGGTGACGCTGAACCTGGCGATGTTGTCGCTGATGCAAAAGAACTTGCAGGGGACCATTTTCGGCGGCGGCAACCCCCAGTTCGACATCCCGCAGCTGCTGTCGATGTACAAAGTGGGCAAGCTCAACCTCGACGACATGATCACCCGACAGTACAAACTGGAGCAGATCAACGACGGCTACCAGGACATGCTGGACGGCAAGAACATTCGCGGCGTCATCCGCTACACCGACGACGATCGGTAGCCACATGACCGGCCCGCTGCGGGTGTTCCAGGTGGCGTCCGGAAACGTCGGAACCGAGATGGTCAAACGAATCGCCCGTCATCCCGATCTGGAACTGGTTGGACTGCATTGCTATTCGCCAGACAAGGTGGGGCGTGACGCCGGGGAAATCGCCGGTATCGAGCCGATCGGGGTGACTGCCACCGCAACGGTCGACGACATCATCGCCGCTCGGCCGGATTGCGTCACCTTCCACGGCGTATGGCCGGATTTTTCGCTCTACGAGCAGGTGCTGGCGGGCGGGATCAACATCGTCACCACAGCGGACTGGGTCACGGGCTATCACCGCGACACCAACCACCGCTTGCCGGACGGACGCAGCGAGTCCGAGGTGCTGCAGGCGGCATGTGTGCGCGGGAACGCCACGTTCTACGGCACCGGGATGAACCCTGGTCTGGCGCAGATCCTTACGATCGTGCACAGCGCCGACGTGGCCGACATCGAGAACGTTACCTGCATCGAATCGGTGGACGTGTCGTGTCACCACTCGGCTCCGACGTGGGCGAATTGCGGTTTCGGCCGGCCGGTCGGCGATCCGGAGGTTCCGCGGCTGCTGGAGGTGGGCACCCGGGTGTTCGAGGACGGGGTGCGGCTGATGGCCGACTGTCTCGACATCACGCTCGACGAGGTCAGGTTCAACTTCGAGTTAGGCGCCTGCACCAAGGATGTGGATCTGGGCTGGTACCAGTTGCCGGCCGGGTCCGTCGGCGGCGCGGCATTCCAGTACGTCGGCATCCGCGACGGAGTGCCTCGGGTGGAATTGCATCTGGAATGGCAGATGACGCCGCACACCGACCCGCACTGGGACATTCAGGGCTGCTACATCACCAAGATCCAGGGTGATCCGTGTATCTACAGCAAGCATCTGATCTTGCCCAAGCCGGGAACCGACTTCTCGTCGTCTGACGCGTTCGCGGCGATCGGCATGACGGTGACCGGGCTGCCGGCGCTCAACGCGATCCGAGCGGTTGTCGACGCGCCACCCGGCATCGTCACCAGCGCCGATCTACCGCTGCGCGCGTTCGCGGGCCGCTTCAGCAGGTGAAAGAGTTTCCGAACCTCCTTCAGCCGGGGCGCATCGGTGCCATGACGCTGCGCAACCGGCTGGTGATGTCGCCGATGGAGACGATGTACGGCACACCTGATGGGCTGCCGTCACAGCGCAGCTGCGACTATTTTGCCGCGCGCGCGCAAGGTGGGATCGGCCTGATCACGGTGGGAGCCACCGGGGTTGACCATCGGCATCCGGAAACACCGGGCGGCTTGCATTTGGGCACCGACGCCGCGGTCGATGCGCACCGCAAGTTGGTGGACGCGGTGCACGAACACGGCGCCAAGATCCAGCCGCAGATCGTGCACGCCGGACCCGACGGCTTGGGCCCGGAAATGCACCGGGTGACCTCTTTGGGCCCGTCGGTGATCCCGTCGTATCTGACCGGACGGCCCTCGGAGGAGATCAGCACACGACAGCTCACCGAAGTACTCGACCTGTTCAAGGCTGCAGTGCGTCGCGCCGCCGAAGCCGGCTACGACGGCATTGAACTGCACGCTGCGCACGGTTACATGTTGCTGGGGTCGTTCCTTGCGCCGCAGCGTAATCGGCGCACCGACGACTATCGCGGCGACTCGGTTCGCGGCCGAATCCGGATCGTGCTGGAAACATTGGTCGCAATCCGCTCCGAGGTCGGCGACGCATTGCCGATCACGCTGCGGATCTCTGGATACGAGCGGGTGGCCGGCGGCCGTCCGATCCACGAAACCGCGCAGGTGGCACCGGAATTGGTAACGGCCGGAGTGGACGCCTTCCATGTCAGCGGCGGGGTGATCGACCGGCTCGTCACCCAGATGGTCAACGGCGCCGACGACGGCGACGAACTCAACGTGGGCGCCGCCGCCGCGGTCAAGGAGGTGGTCGACGTGCCGGTGATCGCGGTCGGCCGCATCCACGACCCGGTGCGCGCCGAGAAAATCCTGTCCGAGGGCCGCGCCGATTTCATTGCAATGGGACGGCCACTGCTCGCCGACGCAGAGCTGCCGCGAAAGCTCCGGATGGGCCAGGCGCGCCGCATTCGCAGATGTATCTCGTGTGAGAACTGCATCGACGCCATGGAACAGCGGTTTTCGGTCGACTGCGCGGTCAATCCGCGTACCGGCAAGGAACGTGACTTGGCGGCCAAGCCGGCCGGGCACGCCAAGCGGGTGGTGGTGATCGGCGGCGGTCCCGCCGGCTTGGAAGCCGCGCGCGTCGCATCCGCACGGGGACATCGTGTCACGCTGTTCGAGCGCGCTGGGCAACTGGGTGGCGCGCTGCGCTGGGCAGCGATCCTGCATCCGGAGAACGAGCCGTTTCTGCGATACCTGCGCGACGAGATCAGGATCAGCGACACCAAAGTGGTGCTGGGCCAAGCTGCGTCGATAACCGACGTCGTCGAGTTGAAACCGGACGCGGTGGTGGTGGCCACCGGCGGCCGCATCGTCGTCCCGGCGATCCCAGGCGATCACCTCCCACACGTGCAGACCGGACCGACGTTGCGCCAGTTGCTGGCCAAATGGACACCGCGGCTGGTGTCGCCGAAAGCAGTCCGATTCGCCACCCGCGCATGGATGCCGATGGGACGGCGCGTCGCAATCATCGGAGGTGACCTGGTCGCCCTCGAACTCGCCGAATTCCTGGCAAAAAGAGGACGTTTCGTGTCGATTCTCGAATCCGGCAAAGCCATTGCCCCGGAGGTGGGCAGCAAGCGCAAAACCGAACACATGGATCGTCTCGACCGCCTCGGAGTCACCGTGCACGTCCGAGCGGCCGTCGAACGCATCGCTGACGACGCGGTGGTCTTCACTCCGGCGGGCGGCACAACCCGCCAGTTGGCTGCCGACACCGTCGTCGTAGCAGGAACACCCGAGTCCGACACCGCCTTGTTCGACGCGGTGGTGGCTGCCATGCCCGACACTGAGGTACATGCCGCCGGCGACTGCACCGGGCTGGGACTAATCCGCAAGGCAACCGAGGACGGCGCCCGTGCCGCCTGTGCCATTTGATGATTGGAGTGAGAATGTCAGAAGAAACCGTTCAGCAATTGCCGGCGCTGGCTGCGTCACAGTCGTCGTGGCGCTGCGTGCAAGCCCATGACCGGGAGGGCTGGTTGGCGTTGATGGCCGACGACGTCGTCATCGAGGACCCGATCGGCAAGGCGATCACCAACCCGGACGGCACCGGCGTGCGGGGCAAGGACGGGGTCACCGGGTTCTACGACACCAACATCGCCGCCAACCAGCTGACGATCACTTGCGAAGAGACGTTCCCTTCCAGCTCCCCCAACGAGATCGCCCATATCCTGGTGCTGGACAGCAAGTTCGACAACGGGATCACCAGTTCGGTGCGCGGCGTGTTCACCTACCGGGTCAACGACACCGGACTGATCACCAACATGCGCGGCTACTGGAACCTCGACGCGATGACATTCGGCCCCCCGGAGTGAGCCGGCTGCTGGCCGGCCGCGCTGCCGTCGTGGTCGGCGGGTCCCGGGGTATCGGGAGGGCGGTAGCCAGCTTGCTGGCCCAGCACGGCGCGGCTGTGGTGGTCAACGGCCGAGATGCCGCCACCGCTCAGGCCACTGCCGATGCGATCACCGCCGACGGCGGCCGCGCGGTGGCTCACCCGGGTTCGTCGGCCGAGCCGGTGGCTGCAGAAGCGTTGGTGGACAGATGTATTGACGATTTCGGCGCCATCGATATCCTGGTGAACTGCGCGGGCATCGCCGAGCCACCGGGTTCGTCGATCCTCGACATCAGCGCAGCGCAATTTCGCGAGCTGCTCGACGCGCACGTGGGCACGGTGTTCGCCACCTGCCGCGCGGCCGCACCAAAGATGGCCGCCCAGGGCGGCGGCAGCATCGTCAACACCAGCTCGATGGCTTTCCTCGGTGATTACGGCGGCACTGGATATCCCGCCGGCAAAGGCGCGGTCAACAGCTTGACCCTGGCGATCGCCGCCGAGCTCAAGGAACAGCGGGTCCGGGCCAATGTGGTGTGCCCCGGCGCTAAGACGCGGTTATCCACCGGGCAGCACTACGAGACTCATATCAGGGACCTGCACCGGCGGGGTCTGCTGGACGAGGTCAGCATGCGCGGGTCGCTGGACGTGGCATCACCGGACTACGTCGCGTCGACGTATGTCTATCTGGCCAGCGACCTGGCCGCGCAGGTGACCGGTGAAATCTTCGTCGCCGCAGGTGGTTTCATCGGCCGGTTTCCGCGGCCGTCGCCGGCCTTCATCGCATACCGCGACCACCACGACTCGCCGCCGTGGTCGGTGACGGAGTTGGCCGGTTTGATCGAGGGCGCACTTAGCCAGTGATCGCGACCGTCGGGGCAAACTCGACGACGGTCGGCCCATATGCTGGTCGGTATGGCCACTGTGTTCACCAAAATCATCAACGGCGAAATTCCGGGACGGTTCGTGTATGAGGACGACGAGGTCGTCGCGTTCTTGACCATCGAGCCGATGACGCAGGGGCACACGCTGGTAGTGCCGCGCGCAGAGATCGACAATTGGCAAGACGTCGACAGCGCTGCGTTCGCCCGCATCATGGCGGTGGCGCAGCTGATCGGCAAGGCGGTGTGCCGAGCCTTCAACACCGAGCGGTCCGGCGTCATCATCGCCGGGTTAGAAGTTCCGCACCTCCACGTGCATGTCTTCCCGACCCGCAGGCTCAGCGATTTCGGCTTCGCCAACGTCGATCGCAACCCGTCGCCGCAATCCCTGGATGAGGCGCAGGCCAAAATTAAGGCTGCACTAGCCGAACTGACGTGATGCTCAACTGACCTGTGCCGGCACGTCGGCGATGCGCGGCAAGCTGACACGGAAACGACAACCCTCCTCGGGAGCGGTAGTCACCGTCACCGACCCGCCGTGGGCATGGACCAACGAGTCGACGATCGACAGGCCCAGCCCGGTGCCGCCGCTGGTTCGCGCCCGCGACGAGTCGGTCCGATAGAACCGCTCGAAGATGCGCAGCGCATCCTGCTGACTCATCCCCGGCCCTTCGTCGGCGACCTCGAGCACCGCGTTGTCGCCGTCGGTGCCCACCCGCACGGTGATGTCGGCGCTTTCGGGGGTGTGCTGCAACGCATTGGTCACCAAGTTGCTCAGGACCTGGCGCAGCCGGGCCTCGTCGCCGAGCACCTCGGGGGTGCCGGGCCCGTCGAGCACATCCATGGTGAGGTTGCGCTTGGGGGCGATCGCCTGCGCATCGTGCACTGCGTCGCTGGCCAGCGCCAGCAGGTCCACCCGGCGACGCTCGAGGGGGCGTTGGGCGTCCAATCGGGCAAGCAGCAGCAAATCCTCGACCAACAGGCCCAATCGACTCGCTTCGCTCTCGATCCGCGACATCAGCATCTCGAGGTCGCGCGCCGCGCCCTGGCGGTACAACTCCGCGAAACCGCGGATCGTGGTCAGCGGCGTGCGCAGTTCGTGGCTTGCGTCGGTGATGAAGCGTCGCATCCGATCTTCTGAACTGCGTGCCTTCGCCGCGGAGGACTCGGACGACGCCACCGCACGCTGAATCTGTGCGAGCATGCCGTTGAGCGCCAGGGACAATCGGCCCACCTCGGTTCGCGAACTGCGCTCGGGGACGCGGCGATCCAACTGGCCGGCCGCGATCGCGGCCGCGGTCTGCTCGACCTCGGTCAGTGGCCGCAGACTTCGGTGCACGACCGCATATCCGGCGATGCCGAGAACCAATAGCACCGCCGCGCCGATGCCAACCTGCAACCAGACCAGTGACCGCACGGTGTGCTGGACGTCGGAAAGGTCATAGGCGACGGTGATCAGTCGACCGAGCGGTCCCCGCACCGACACCGCGCGCCACTGCACACCGGATTTGTCGACGGAGCCGATGGTGGTGGGCTCGGGCCCGACATCGTTGTTGTTGGGCAGCGCGGGTTCGGCGTTGCGATCGTTGACCACCGTCCAGGTGCGGCCGTCCTTGCCAATGCTGCGCACGTAGAAGTTTGAGGGCGGGCGATCGGCGTTCGGCCGTTCGTTGGCGCGTGATGACGTGTGGCGCGGAGCCTGTGCCCAACCTCGGGATGCGTCGATCAGGTTCTGGTCGACCCGATTGATCAGGCTGTGCCGCAGGATCGACGTGACCGCGATACCCGAGGTCGCCAAGCCACCCGCTACCAGCACCAGGGTGGCCGCGACGAGGCTCACCCGGAGCGGCAGCGCTCCTCGATGAAGTTTGGCCATTCTTGTATTCTTCGCCTACGACGCGCTATCGCGGCTCGCGCAACACATATCCCACTCCGCGCAATGTGTGCAGCAGGCGCTTGTCGCCGGTGTCGATCTTGCGTCGCAGATACGACACATAGGACTCGACGACATTGACATCGCCGCCGAAGTCATAGCGCCAGACGTGATCGAGGATTTTCGGCTTGCTCAATACCGTGCCGGCGTTGATCACGAAGTAGCGCAACAGCGTGAACTCGGTGGGTGACAGCGACACCGGCTCGCCAGCCTTCCACACCTCGTGAGTGTCCTCGTCGAGTTCGATGTCGGCGAACGTCAGTCGGGCGTTGCGGTCCTCGGTGATGCCTTTGCCGGCGCGGCGCAGAATGACGCGCAACCGAGCGACGACTTCTTCCAGGCTGAACGGTTTGGTCACGTAGTCGTCGCCGCCGAGGGTGAGGCCGGCGATCTTGTCCTGCAACGAGTCGCGCGCGGTCAAAAACAGCGCGGGCGCATCGATGCCGTCGGCGCGCAGACGACGCAGCACCCCGAAGCCATCCATGCCCGGCATCATCACGTCGAGGATCACCGCGTCCGGTTTGACTTCGCGGGCCAAGTCAAGGGCTGCGGGCCCGCTGGCGGCGGTGTGGACCTCGAAGCCCTGGAATTTGAGGCTCACTGCGAGGAGTTCCAGGATGTTGGTTTCGTCGTCGACGACAAGGACTCGAGCCTCGGGGATGGTTCCGTCTGTGGATGCCGATGCCATATCGCTAATCTCCTCGCACTTCATTGAACGGAACCTCCATGGCAGCTGTGATGTTCCTGTGAATGCGTTGCCAGTTTGATCTGCGCGGTCCCGGGTCAGCGCAGGTCGGCGCGCATAGACTCGGGGGATGAATCTCGGGAAAAGCCTGGCGACGCTCGCCACCGCACCGCTGCGGGTCGGGCTGACCGCGGCCGACGCGGGCCTGGGCGTTGCGGCCTCGGCGGTTGGCCTGGCGAAGCAGACTATCGGCGAGGCCGGCGTGCAAACCCGGTCTAACGCCGTCGTTCACATGCTGGGCATCGATGACGCGCTCGTGCGAGCAAACCGCATTGCCGGGCTTCTCGACGACGACGCTCCGCTGGGACGCGCCTTGGCAGCCGACGGGCCGGTGGACCGGCTGCTGCGCCCCGGCGGGATTGTCGACATGCTGACCGCCCCCGGCGGGCTGCTGGACCGGCTGACTGAAGAGGGCGGTGGTCTGGAGCGGGCGCTGAAGCCCGGCGGGCTGGTGGATCAGCTGGTCGCCGACGACGGTCTGATCGAACGCGTCCTGGCCGAGGATGGGCTGGCTGACCGGTTGCTGGCCCAAGGTGGTCTGATCGACAAGTTGACCGCCCGGCACGGGCCGCTGGAACAGCTCGCCGATGTCGCCGACACTCTGAGCCGGCTGACGCCGGGGATGGAGGCGCTGGAGCCGGCCATCGAGACCCTGCAGGAGGCCGTCATCGCCTTGACGATGGTGGTCAACCCGCTGAGCAATATCGCTGAGCGGATCCCGTTGATACCGCGGCGGTCCTCGCGCCGCTCCACGCCGCGTCCCGTGCGTTCCCCGCGCGTTATCGAGGAGTAGGCGGGTTGGCTGCCAGCGGCTCGGCGCTATCCCTGAGGGCCGAGAGGTAATGGAGCCGCGTGAGAGACTCGAACTCTCGACATCCGCTTTACAAGAGCGACGCTCTACCAACTGAGCTAACGCGGCCAGGGCCGGCTCGATGAGCCATGGCGATTCTACGACGGGGTCGCGGCGTCGCTGCGGCGCGCTAAACGAGCGGTCCTCTGGTCAGCCGTGGGGCGCCTCAGAAATCTTGCTATCCGGCTTGCCGACTGTTTGGCAGTAGGTCGTCGCCGACAAACGCGTAACCGAGATCTCCATATTGTTGGGGTCAGCTCCGCTCTTGTCTTTAAGCATTTTGCTGATCTCCTCGTTTTGCTTCTTCTCGTCCTGCGTGGTGAAGTCCTTGCACTTGGTGTCGCCGCCGGTATTGATCACCTCTGAGGCCGAACATCCACTGAACAGCAGCGCAGCGGCCACAATCGTGACAGGAACAATCGACTTCATCGTCGGCCTTTCGGGTCGGAGTAGCTAGACATCTATAGACGGGCGCATCGGACTTTAAACGCCAGCACGCACGGAACCTGATCACCGCACGCCAACAACACCGGGTCAGCCGCTGGTATGCACGATCAGCACGTCGACCTTGGCCTTGCTGGCGACACTTCCGGGGATCGAAAACACCCGTCCGATGATCGCCGATCGTGCGTTCAGTCCCACGTTCCCGACCACGAGCAGATCGGCTTGAACCTCTTCGGCGAGGTCAACCAGCGCATCGACCGGAGCATCCTGAATCGGCCGCTCCTCGATGTCCTTCGCGCCGGCCGCCTTGGCCCGGTCGCGGCCCTCGCGCAACATCGCGTAGATCGGCGCATTGCCCTGCACTTTGTAGCCTTCGTCCCCGAGCGCGTCGGCGGCGCGCGGATCCTCCTTGTCAGGAACATAGCCGGTCACGATGATCAGCTTCGCGTTCGATTCGGCGGCAATCGCACCTGCGCGCTCGACCGCACCCAGCGACGAAGCCGAGCCGTCGGTACCGACCACCACAGTTTTATAGGCGGTCATCAGCCCTCTCCAGCGTCTTAGCAGTGCCTTTCGCAGACACTAACGCTGCGACCCGAGACGGTTATCAGGATCCGCGAAATGCATCGTCAACCGCTGGTCACACACTTGGACGAGGGTCTTCGCAGCAAGCTGCGGCATACTGGACGTCAAGCATTAAACGTCGTCGCCGCAAATTGCCGTCGGGGGCAGGGGCGGCGCTCAGGACAGAGTCGAGATTGTGGTGGCCAACCAATCCGGCGGTAGGCACCGCCGCCCAAAACCGGCACCCTGGCAGATCCGCCGCCGATTGACCCACGGCGCGGTGGCCACGGTGTCGGTGTTGGCCGTGCTGGCGACCGGCGCCGGCTGGTGGATGGCCCATGGGGTACTGGGCGGAATCACGGTGTCCGAGGCGTTGAGCTCCGACGACCCGCATTCCAGCGGCGGCGAGATGAACATCTTGCTCATCGGCTTGGACTCGCGCAAAGACCAAGACGGCAACGAACTGCCCAACGCGATCCTGAACCGGCTGCACGCCGGTGACTCCGACGCCGGCGGCTACAACACCAACACGCTGATCCTGGTGCACGTCGGCGCCGACGACAAAGTCACCGCATTCTCCATTCCCCGCGACGACTATGTGCCGTTCAGCGGCGTCCCGGGATACAACCACATCAAGATCAAAGAAGCGTACGGACTCACCAAGGACTACGCCGAGCAGAAGCTGATGAACAAAGGCGTCAGCGATCAGCGGGAACTCGAGACCAAAGGGCGCGAAGCCGGCCGGACAGCGACCTTGCGGGCGGTGCGCAACCTGACCGGCGTACCGATCGACTACTTCGCCGAGGTCAATCTGGCCGGGTTCTACGACCTGGCCCAAACCCTCGGCGGCGTCCAGGTATGCCTGAAACACGCCGTCTACGACTCCTATTCGGGCGCCGACTTCCCGGCCGGGCGCCAGACACTCAACGCCGAACAATCGCTGGCGTTTGTGCGGCAGCGCCACGGCCTGGAGAACGGCGACCTGGACCGCACCCACCGCCAGCAGGCGTTCCTGTCCTCGGTCATGCACCAACTCCAAAGTTCAGGCACCTTCACCGATCTGAGCAAGCTGAAAAGCCTGATGTCCGTTGCTCGTAAGGATGTGGTGCTGTCGGCGGGCTGGGACGAAAGCCAGTTCCGCCGGATGGGCGCGCTGGCCGGCGGCGACATCGAATACCGCACGCTGCCGGTCGTCCGGTACGACAACATCAACGGCCAGGACGTCAACATCGTCGACCCCGCCGCGATCAAGGCCGAGGTGGCAGCGGCGTTCGGTACCGGCGGGTCGTCCACCACCACAACCAGCACCGCGCCCAACCCGGCAACCGTCGTCGACGTCGTCAACGCCAGCAGCACATCCGGACTCGCCAGCACCGTGTCACGCACCCTTAGTCACCGCGGTTACACCAAGGGCACTGTGCGCGACCGGGAATACGGCGAACCAAGCGCCACGACAGTCGACTACGGGCCGGGTGCCAAGAGCGATGCACAGACGATCGCGGCGCTGCTAGGCATCGAAGCGGCCGATCATAGTGATTCGGCGCTGACCGCTCATCGCGTTCAAGTCTTTGTCGGCGACGACTACTCCGGGTCGTCGCATGACGCAACATCTGCTGCCACACCGATGGCCGGCTCCTACCACGGTTCACGCACCACCACCAGCACCGAGCCGACCCCAGATCAGGGCGCACCCATCGATGGTGGCGGAGTGCCCTGCGTCAACTAGGCCTGTCGCGAGAGTGCAACTGCCGACGCATTTCTCGAGTAGACCCGTCGCCAGTTGCACTTTCGCGGCGAAGAAGGAACGCCAGCGCCGCGCTCTCGAACCCTTCCTTCGCTTCGATCATCGTCCAGTGCCCGCAGTTAGGGAATACGTGCAGTTCGGCATTCGGGATGGTGCGCATCGGGATCAGCGCCATGTCCAGCGGGCTAACCCGATCATCGCGGCCCCAGGTGATCAACGTCGGCGCCATCACCCGGTGCATCATCGCCCACGGTTGCGGACCTTTCGATGACTCCATGGCTTGGATCATCTGCTCGAATGCCGCCCTGCTGTACATCCGCCGCGCACCGGCCAGCGTGGCGGGATCGGTGGCGTGCTGCCAGCGCTCCTCGATCAGGTCCTCGGTCACCACTGCAGGGTCATACACCATCGAGTGCAGCCAGCGGATCAGCCGCTCGCGTGACGGCTCTTCGGTGAACTCCTGCAGCAGTCGGATGCCCTCGGCTGGGCCGGGACTGAAGACGTTACGTCCGATACCTCCGATGGTTACCAGTCGGCCCACCCGGTCGGGCTGGGCCATGGCGAAGTTGAGCGCGACACCCCCGCCCATCGAATTACCGATGATATCGACAGTGCCGAGGCCCAGCACGTCGACGAACCGCCCCACCGCGTCGAACGCGGTGATCATCGGGTGGCCACCGAAGTCGTCGCTGACACCGAAACCGGGGAATTCCAAGACGAGGCAACGGAAGTGCTCGGCGAATGCGCCCAGCACACCGCGGAAGTTGCGCCAGCCAGTAACCCCGGGCCCCGACCCGTGCAACAGCAGCAGTGGTGGCCCGTTGCCAGCCTCGTGATAGCGCAGAACACCTGACTCGGTGGAGATTTCGCGAATAGTGCCTTCGTAGGTGACGCTGGCTGTCATGCGTGAGTTCCGCCGTCGATGCGGATCTCAGTGCCGGTGATGAACGCGCCGTCATCAGACACCAGCATGGCGATCACCCCGGCGACGGCGGAGGGAGCGGCCATCGGCGCTCCGCTGGATTCCTCTGTGGTGGGCATGATCGGTGACAGCCTGCCGAACAGCGTCCAGTCCGCATCCGGCGGAATGAATCCGCCAGTGGCATCGGTGATTCCGGATTTGATGCTGCCCGGCGCCACGCACACCGCGCGCAACCCTTGCTTTGCGTACTCAAGCGCCAGCGCATGGGTAAACGACTGGACACCGCCCTTACTGGCCGCATACGCCGCCATGTAGGGGTGCGCGAAGGACGCCGATGTCGAGCTGAAGTTGACGATCGCGCTGCGCGGATTGCTCAGTAGCGTCGGCAACGCCTCGCGTACCACCAGAAACGTCCCGGTGAGGTTGACACCGATGATCTGGTTCCACAGGTCGGTCGTCATCTGATCGGTGTGCGCGGCGCGCAGCATGCCGGCGGCATTGACCACCGAATCCAGGCCGCCGAGCGTGTCGACGGCCGACCGCACGCCGGCAACTACCGACGTCTCGTCGCCGACATTCATCCCCAGTGTGGTGAGGCGTTCGCTGACCCCGGCCTCTCCGGCCTGTGCACGGGTCTTGTCCAGTCCGTCCGCAGCGATATCCGCGGCGACGACGGCAGCGCCCTCGTCGAGCAGCCGCAGTGCAGTGGCCTGGCCGATACCTGACGCGGCTCCGGTCACCAGGATCCGGTTACCGTCCAGTCGTTTCATGTGAACTCCCTTTGATCAGGTTAAAGCCCTTGTAGCCGACCGCGGCCACCTCTGCACAGATGTCGTTGTAAACGGCGAACCCGCCGGTGAACAACATAAACACACGTGGCTTGCCGGGGACGTTGGCGCCCAGATACCAGGAGTTCGCTTTCGGGAAAAGCGTTGCCCCGGCCCGCTGGGCGCACTCGGTAATCCAGTTGTCTACCGACTCCCTGCTGGGCTCGATCGCGGTGTAGCCGTGCCCGTCGAGATAGCCGATGCAATCGGCGATCCAGTTCACGTGTGCCTCCGCGTGCAACACCATGTTGGCCAGCACGCCGGGCGCTCCCGGGCCGGAGACCATGAACAGGTTGGGGAACCCGTCCACACCCAGGCCCAGATAGGTGCGCGGACCGTCCTGCCAGTCGTCGCGCAGTGTTTGGCCTCCGCGGCCAGCGATGTCGATCTTGGCCAGCGAACCGGTCATCGCGTCGAAGCCGGTGGCTAACACGATCGCATCGACGTCGTAATGCGCGTCGGTGGTGTTGATACCGGTCGCGTCGATCGACGTGACCGGTGTCTTGCGCACGCTGACCAGCTTCACATGCGGCTTGTTGAAGGTCTGAAAGTAGTTGGTGTCGGTGCAGATACGCTTGGTCCCGATCGGATGGTCGCTCGGGATCAGCAGGTCGGCGACCTCGGGGTCGTCGATCACGGCGCGTACCTTCTCCTCGTAGAACCTTCTGGCCTCTTCGTTGGCATCCGAGTCGGTCATCTGGTCAGGGAAGGTTTTGGAAAACAGCACACCACCTAGCTGCCAACGCTTTTCGAACGCTGCTCGGCGCTCTTCTGCGGGTACTTCCATCGTCTTGCTCGGGTGCGCGATATGCGGTGAGCCTCCGCCGCTGCGCCACGAAAGCCGACGCCGCTCCGCGTAACTCGCCTTGATCGCGGTCACGTCCGCGGCAGTCAGCGGCTTGTTGCCTGCAGGAACGCTGAAGTTGGGGGTGCGCTGAAACACATAGAGTTGCGCCGCTTGCTCGGCGATCACCGGAATCGATTGGATGCCCGAGGAACCGGTGCCGATGACCGCGACCCGCTTGCCGGTGAAATCGACAGGCGTATGCGGCCACTGAGCAGTGTGGTACACCTCGCCGGCGAAGGTATCCAGGCCCATGAAATCGGGTGTCATCGCGGCAGAAAGCGAGCCGGTAGCCATCAGGCAGAACCGGGCGGTGACCACCTCGCCACCGTCTGTGGTCAACGTCCAGTGCAGGGTCTCCTCGTCGAGGACCGCCGAGCAGACACGGGTGTTGACGGTGATGTCCGTACGCAGGTCGAGCTTGTCGGTGACCCAGTTGATGTAGCGCAAGATCTCGGCCTGGGTCGCGTACTTCTCGGTCCAGTTCCATTCCTGCTGCAGCTCGTCGGAGAACGAGTAGCAGTAGTCGACACTCTCGACATCGCACCGGCAACCGGGATACCGGTTGAAGTACCAGGTGCCGCCAACATCGGGAGCGGCTTCCAAAACCCGCACCGACAACCCCTGTGAGCGCAGTTTGTGCAAGGCGTACAGTCCGGCGAATCCGGCACCGACAACCACCGCATCAAGGGTCACGACGTGACGGTAGGCCCATTCGATCGCGAACAACAGTTGCTTCCCGGTCACTGGGATCGCCAAAGGTGTCATCATCACGGGCAGGAGACCATCGATCGCGGCCCACGACGTAAGGACAACACCATGACCGAACGAGCAATCGACCGGGTGATGGCGATGGCGGAGCAGTTGCGCGACCAGGCCGCCGAAGCCGAACACATTGGCCGGCTCACCGACGACACCGTCAAGCTGATGAAGGGCGCCGGCCTGATCCGGCTGCTGCAGACCAAGCAATACCAGGGCTTCGAGGTTCGTCCCCGCGAGTTCGCCGAGACGACGATGGCCACCGCGGCGCTGGATCCGGCGGCCGGCTGGATCGTCGGCGTGGTGGGTGTGCACCCCTACCAGTTGGCCTATGCGGACCCGAGAGTCGCTGCTGAGATTTGGGCCGACGACGTCGACACCTGGATGGCCTCGCCGTACGCGCCGCAGGGCGTGGCTACGCCGGTCGACGGCGGGTATATCTTCAACGGCCGCTGGCAGTTCAGTTCGGGCACCGACCATTGCGACTGGATCATCCTGGGCGCCATGCTCGGCGACGACAAAGGCATCCCGTTGATGCCGCCGCAGATGCTGCACATGATCCTGCCGCGTAACGACTACGAGATCGTCGAAGACTCGTGGAATGTGGTGGGGCTGCGGGGAACCGGCTCCAGGGACGTCATCGTCAAAGATGCATTCGTCCCGACCTACCGGACGATGGATGCGACCAAGGTGATGGACGGCACCGCCCAGCGCGAGGCCGGGATGACCGAGCCGCTATACCTGATGCCGTGGTCGACGATGTTCCCTCTCGGCATCTCGGCGGCCACCATCGGTATCGCCGAGGGCGCGCTGGCCGCGCACCTGGATTACCAACGCGGCCGGGTGGGCGCCACCGGGACCGCGATCAAGGACGACCCCTACGTGATGCACGCGATCGGCGAGGCCGCCGCCGACATCAACGCCGCCCGCCAGGAGCTACTGGCCAACGCCGACCGCATCTACGACATCGTCGCGGCCGGCAAGGAGGTGTCATTCGCCGACCGCGCGGCCGGGCGCCGCACCCAGATTCGTGCGGTGTGGCGCGCGGTTTCGGCGGTCGACGAGATTTTCGCCCGCTCGGGTGGCAACGCGGCGCGGATGGACAAGCCGCTGCAACGGTATTGGCGCGACGTGCACGTCGGTCAGATGCACGCCATCCATGTCCCGGGCACCACCTATCACGCGTCGGCGCTGAGTTCGATCGGCGTCGACCCGCCCGAGGGCCCGCTGCGGGCTTTGATCTAGGAGCAGACAGTGACCGACCTGAAAAGCCTGGGTTACATCACGATTTCGACCAATGGCATCGACCGGTGGCGCCATTTCGCTTTCGACATCCTGGGTTTCGCGGAGGGCAAGGGACCCGATTCGTCGGCGCTGTATTTGCGGATGGACGAGCGCGCTGCCCGGCTCATCGTGGTGCCCGGCGAGTCTGACCGGGTGCTTACCGTGGGCTGGGAAGTGCGCGACCATCCCGGGTTGCAGCGCGTCAAGGCCGCACTCGATGGAGCGGGGGTGGCATTCAAACAGCTCTCCCTCGATGAGGCCGAGGCCCGCCGCGTGGAAGAGGTCATCACCTTCGAAGACCCGGCCGGCACCACGGTAGAGGTGTTTCACGGTGCAGTGCTTGACCACAGCCCTGTCGTCACCCCGTTCGGGGCGAAATTCGTCACCGGTGATCAGGGACTGGGCCACGTCGTCGTGCCGGCCACCGATCCCAACGGGCTGTTCGACTTCTACACCGATGTGCTGGGCTTCCGTTCCCGCGGCGCCTTCCGCGTGCCACTGCCGAAAGAGTTTGGCCCAGTCCGCGTTCGCTTCCTCGGCATCAACGAACGACACCACAGTCTGGCGATTGTCCCGGCCGCGCATCAGCGTGATCCACGCCTCGTCCACATCATGGTGGAGGTCGACAGCCTCGACGCCGTGGGTCAGGCGCTGGACCGCGTCAACGCCGAGGGTTTTCAGCTGTCGTCAACCCTGGGCCGCCACACCAACGACAAAATGGTGTCGTTCTACGTGCGCGCACCCGGTGACTGGGACATCGAATTCGGCACCGATGGCATGCGCGTCGATGAAACATATTACACCGCAGAGGAAATCACGGCCGACAGCTACTGGGGCCACCAGTGGGTCGGAGAAATGCCCGCGGCAATGCGGCTATGACACCTGACACCGACGTCACGCCCGTCCCGGCCGCAACCATCAGCTCCTGGGACCACCAGGCCGACGTCGTCATCGCCGGATACGGAGTTGCCGGCGCGGCCGCCGCGGTCGAAGCCGCTCGATCCGGTGCCGACGTCCTGGTACTGGAACGCACGGGCTCGTGGGGCGGCGCGGCGGCGATGGCCGGTGGCTTCATCTATGTCGGCGGTGGTACGCCACTGCAAAAGGCTTGTGGCTTCGATGATTCCGTCGAGAACATGACAGCATTCCTCAACGTCGCGATGGGACCGGGCGCCGACGAGAACCGCATCGCCGACTACTGTGCCGGCAGCATCGATCACTTCAACTGGCTTGTCGACTGCGGTGTGCCGTTCAAAGCGGAGTTCTTCTCCGAGCCCGGCTGGGAGCCGATGGGCGACCAGGGCCTGATGTACAGCGGTGGCGAGAATGCGCACCCCTTCAACACGATCGCGACGCCGGCCCCGCGCGGCCACGTCCCCCAGATGTCGAACAAGAAGCAGGGCGAGGCCAGCGCCGGCTACATGCTGATGAAGCCCCTCGTGGAGACCGCGACCGCGGCTGGCGCACAAGCGATTTACGACGTGCGGGTGCAGCGCCTTGTTGTCGAGTCCGACGGCCGGGTGGTTGGCCTGTGTGCGCGTCGGTACGGAATCGACGCGACGATCCGCGCCCGCCGGGCGGTGGTGGCCTGAAGACCACCCTGGATTCCGAAGTGCTGCACGTGAGCGGAGAGCCGATCTCCGGTCTGTATGCGGCGGGCCGCTCCACCGCGGGCTTGGCTGCGTGGGGTTACGCCAGCGGCATCTCGCTCGGCGACGGCAGCTTCTACGGGCGCCGTGCCGGCCGCGCCGCCGCCCAAGCCTGAGTCTTTCTGCCACCATCGCTTCGCACACCGGCGATGTGTGCTGCATCAATCCCATGCCGCTATGTGACAGCAACCACACCATGTGGTACAAAAAGGAATATTTCTATTAGAAATATCAAGGAGCGTGCCGTGGCTATCGAAACCAACACTCCAAGTGCTGTCATCGACCGGGTCTCGTTGGTGCTGGATGCCTTTGATGGGCCCGGCCGGCTGACGCTGGCGCAGATCGTGCGCCGGACCGGCCTACCTCGCTCCTCCGCGCACCGGATGCTGGAGCGGTTGGTGCAATTACGCTGGCTGCGCCGCGATGGTCGCGACTACGAACTTGGCATGCGACTGGTCGAACTCGGGTCGCTCGCCGTTCATCAAGATCGGCTGCACCGCGCGGCCATCCCGCTGTTACACGATCTGCACCGGTCTACCGGGCTGGTCGTGCATCTGGCCGTCCTGGACGGCGCCGACGTGGTGTACCTAGAGAAGATCGGCGGCCCGATGACCGCGGCGATCCCCAGCCGTGTCGGCGGACGGCAGCCGGCACACTGCACAGCTGTGGGCAAAGCGATGCTGGCCTACAGCGACAACGTCGAGGCCGTCGACCTCGCCACCCGCAAAACCAGATATTCGATCAGCAGCGGCGCACAGTTGACTGCCGAACTGACCAAGACGCGTGCGCACGGGGTGGCGGTCGACCGCGAGGAGTCGCTGGCCGGATTCGGCTGTGTGGCGGCGCCCATCGGTGACCCGGGCAAGGCCATCGCCGCCGTTTCCGTGTGCGGACCGATGAACGGGATGAGGTTCGACCATCTTATGGCGGCGCCGGTGCGCATGACGGCAATGCGCATTTGGCACAACATCGATGACGGTGCGCATCGAGTGGCGCCGACGCTGCAGCAGGTGCGCCCATGCCACGCGATCTCAGCGCCGCGTCCCGAACGGAGACCGGCCGCGTTGCAGTTCGCATGAGACTCGACCCGCAAATTGCGGACATGCGAGAGGCACTCGACGCGGGCTTCCCACAGGTGGAGACGATGACCGGAGCACAAGCACGCGAGGCGATCCGGGCACGAGTCGTCGCCCCGGCACAGCCTGAAGGCGTCGGCTCGGTGCACGACCAGACCATCCCTGGCGACGTCAGCGTCCGCATCTACCGGCCAGCCGCGGAGTCACTGCTGCCGATTCTGGTGTACGCGCACGGCGGCGGCTTTGTGTTCTGCGACCTCGACAGCCACGACGGCCTGTGCCGCAGCTTCACGAATCGCATTCCGGCCGTTATTATTTCAGTTGCATACCGGCTGGCTCCGGAGCATCCGTGGCCGGCCGCCGCCGAGGACGTCTACGCAGTGGCGCAGTGGGCGGCCCGCAATGCCGACGCACTTGGCGGCGACGCGAGTCGCATCGCGGTCGGCGGCGACAGCGCGGGCGGCAACCTGGCTGCCGCGGGGGCGCTGATGGCACGCGACCGTGGCGGACCATCGCTGGCAGGACAGCTGTTGGTCTACCCGATGGTCAACGCCGACTTCGATACCGAGTCGTATCGACTGTTCGGGGAGGGCTACTACAACCCACGCGTCGCGCTGCAGTGGTACTGGGATCAGTACGTGCCCATTGCCGCCGACCGCGAGCATCCCTACGCGTCGCCGCTAAAGGCCGACTTACGCGGTCTGCCACCGACCGTCGTGGTCACCGTCGGCCATGACCCGTTGCGGGATGAGGGCAGTGCGTTCGTCGCCGCGCTGAAGACGGCGAATGTGCAGACAGCGCACTACCACTACGAAGGCGGCATCCACGGTTTCATGACGATGCCGGTGCTGCACTTGGCTCAGCGGGCACGCGCGGAGGTCTGCGGCGAGCTGTCCCGTCTACTGCAACTGGCCCAGCGATCGGCCGGAATCTCCTAGGCGCGGCGAATGGCTGATGGTCAGGTGTATGTGATTGACCGGGTCATCACGCGGCCCGGCTGCGCCAAGACGTTCGTCGACACGTATCTGTCCGGCTACGCGCCAGGGGCACGTAGCCGTGGAATGACGTTGCAGCGAGTGCTGGTCAGTCCGCCGATCTGGGATGCCGACCAGCCCACCACGGTCACAATCGTCTGGTCGCTGCCCAGCCCACAGGCCTGGTGGGAGATGATCTGGCAGGCTCGGCCCGACCCCGCGGTTGGGCAGTGGTGGGCCGATCTCGCCGACCTGGTGATCGAACGCACCCGCAGCGTCGCAGCCGACGCCACAGACGTGGACGGACTGTGCGGTGTTTAGCGTCGTCAGGCTGATCGACGTAGCCGCTGAGGAAAACCGCGACCGTATGCTGGCAGCGTTGCGCAGCGCGGCCTCCCAGACCGGGGCCGAGCGCATGCTGGTGGAGCCGACACTGCCCGGCTCCCGCAACGGTGGCGACATCCTGATACGTCTGCGGTTTGCCGATCAACACCAATGGAATTGTGTCGCAGACCAATTCAATCGTGTGCTGGCACACTCCGCGATAAGCCACATCAACGGCGCCAGCTACACCGGCAGCCCCGCCAGCACCGATTGGTCAGAGGACCCAGGCACCGTCTACCGCACACTTTTGCTGCGTGTGACACCTCGTACAGACGACGCCACCCTCGCCCGTTTCGAGGCCGACCTGAAGTTGATGCCTAAATACGTGCGCACCATCACCGCCTGGCAGCTCAGCCACGTCGAACAAGCCACCGGCGCTTCGGGGTGGACGCACGTGTTCGAGCAGCAATTCACCGACATCGAAGGGTTGACCGGCCCGTATCTCATGCATCCGATTCATTGGGCCTACGTGGATCGCTGGTTCGATCCCGAATGCCCTGAGGTCATTGTGCGCGATCGCGTCTGCCACAGCTTCTGCCGGGCTGACACGGCGGTACTC
This sequence comes from Mycobacterium sp. NGS51, assembly GCF_059812525.1. Lineage (NCBI taxonomy): Bacteria > Bacillati > Actinomycetota > Actinomycetes > Mycobacteriales > Mycobacteriaceae > Mycobacterium > Mycobacterium sp. NGS51. Next base: position 146,389 of record NZ_JCALCV010000001.1, on the reverse strand, counting down.
GGCTGAGGGCTTGGCGGTGCTACAGCCCGGCGGGCAAGATATTCGGGTTGGCAGACGTCGGGGGCTCCAACCGGGGCAGCCGCGTCTTGCCGTCGAGGCTGTGCACCGGCAACCCTTGAGACCACGGGTAGTGCAGGCTGAACGCCACCAGCCCGGTGCGCTCAGCCGCGGCAAAATGACACATTGCCAGCACGGTTTCAGCCAGGTACTCGACAGGTTCGGTCGGGAACGTATCCGGAATCAATTGCGCTGCACCGGGAGTACGCACCGCGGTGGACGGGCCGACGCAGTTGACGGCGATATTCGCATCAAGCAACTCGGCGGCCAGCCCTTGGCTGAATCGGTGCAACGCCGCCTTTATCGACGCGTAGACCACGTCACCGGCGGTCTTGTTGTAATCGCGATACGGTCGGATCGGGGCCAGCCCGGTCGCCGATCCGATGTTGACGATCCAGCCCTCGCCCTGATTGCGCATGTGCGGCACCGCCGCCTTCGTCAACGCGAACGGTGTCCTCAGGTAGTGCTCCACCGTCCGGTCGAATGTCTCCAGCGGCATGTCTTCGACTAGCGAGTAATCGGCGTATCCGGCGTTGTTGACCAGAATGTCGAGTCTTCCGGTGCGATCGACCACCTCGTCGATCAACTGCTCGCGCTGTTCGACGTCCTCGAGGTCGGCGGCGATGCCCAGTGCACGCCCGCCGGCCCGCTCGATCGATGCCACGGTTTCCCCGATCGTCCCGGGCAGTTCAGCAGCCCTACCGGCGCGCAGCGATGGCGAGGGCTCATGGGATCGTGCTGTCACCACGACGACGGCACCCTCGGCCGCCAATCGTTGCGCGATAGCACGTCCGATGCCGCGGCTGCTGCCGGTGACCAACGCCGTTCTGCCAGACAACAGTTGGGTCATCGCAGCTCGAAGTGCTCTTCGACGGGCGCGCGGTGTTCTTCCCACCAGTCGATCATCCGGAGCGGGTTGGCCACCACGACGCGGCCGGAGGCCACCCGGTAGTAGGTGTGCGCGGTCGGGGTGTGCCGCCAAACCAGCCCTTCCATCGCATCGTCGAGACGAGCCACGTACTCGTCGTAGGCCTCGCGAGTGGGTTCCATCGACCCCGCACCCCGCAACGCCATCAGTTGCAGGCACTCCATGATGTAGTGCACGGCCACCTCGACGCCGAAGTTGTGACCGCCGCCATGGCCCGGACTGCCGTTGGGATGCGACGTGATGAACAGGTTCGGAAAGCCCGGCACCGTGCCGCCGCGATAACTACGCGGGGTGCCCGCCCATTCGTCGGCCAGGGACCGCCCGTCGCGCCCACGGATGTCGATCGTCGACAGGAAGTCGAGGTAATAACCCGTGGCATAGACAATTACGTCAAGCTCGACCTCGCGTCCATCCTCGGTGACGATCCCGTTGGGTGTGACTCGTGCCGGCTCGCTGGCCTCCACGTCGACATGCGGGCGGGTGAGCGCGGCATAGTAGCCGCCGGGGTCGCGGATGATGCGCTTACCGTACGGGGCGAAGTCGGGGGTGACCTTTTTGGCCAACTCGCTACCCGCACCGAAGACACGGTCGATGTAGTCCAGGCAATACCGCAGTAGCACATCGTTGGCGGGTGAGATCGACAGGTGCGAGGCCGACCACTCGTCGTCCACCTGGATGACCGGATAGTTGTTGTCGGCTGTCGACCAATACGACTTCAGCCGAATCCAATTCGCGTAGTGCGGCACCTGCCGGGCCAGCCACCGGTGATAGCCAGGCACGTCGTCGGATGGCCGGCGGCGCGGCGCCACCCAGTGCGGCTGGCGCTGGAACACGGTGAGGTGCTCGACGTCGTCGACAACCGCATCGACGATTTGAACCGCCGTGCAGCCGGCCCCGATCACCGCGACCCGCTTGCCGGTCAGGTTCAGTTCGGGATCCCACTGCGCCGAATGAATGCTGATGCCGCCGAACGTCTCCCGACCTTCAAGCTCCGGGAACCGGGGCCTGTTGAGGTAGCCGGCCGCGGTAATGACCACGGTAGCGTGGCTGACAGTGCGAGTGCCGTCGGCCGATCGGGCATGAATCTGCCAGCGCTGCTGTTCGTCGTCCCAACACAGCGCCTCGACCTCGGTATTGAACCAGGTGTGGTCACGGATCTTGTACTTGCCGGCGACGGCCTGCAGGTAGGACTGGTACTCCCACCCCATCGGGTAGTAGCTGGACCAGTCGGGGTTGAGTTCGCACGACAGCGAGTAATAGGTGGATGGCGTATCCACCCCGATGCCCGGGTACGTGGTGGTTAACCAGGTGCCGCCGACCTCTGGGTGGCGCTCATAAATCTCATAGTCGACGCCAGCGGCGGTCGCTGCGATCGCGGTCGCGATGCCGGCCAAGCCGCAACCGACGATGGCAACCTTGGTTGCCGACGGAATCGGGACCGTACGCGGCAGCACCGGACGGGACTTATGAAAACCACCCTGTTCCAACAGCATCGGTACTTCACGGTCGCTGACCGCCACGCCCAGCCCGATGGATGCGATCCGCGCGAACAGCGCAGGATCGTCATGGGCGACCGCGCCGGCGGGCGTCGAGACTCCCGTCAGGATGTCGATCAGCGAGTCGACGACGGCAGCGGCGGTCTGCGGATCGGTGACACCGGCTTGTTCGGGCGGATCGGGCAGGTGTGAGATCGCCGGCCCGAACTTGTCGACGATCGCGGGATCACCGCTTAGTTGCGCCAACACGGCGACCAGCACGCCGGGATCGGCTTGCTCCAGGTTGGCCCGCAGCCCCGTGGCCATGGATTGGGTACGCATGTCGACGCCAGTATCAGCTCAGCCCGATTGCCCAGCCCCGGTTGTGTCTACTGAGCGGGAAGCCTTTCGCGCCGGCGCGGATGATGTTCCACTGACCGGTCAACAACGATTCCGTCGCCACCGCGTAGCGGCTTGACTGAAGAACTGTGAGCAACGACATCTCGCTGGCCGAGCTGCAAGAATTCATCGCCGAGTTCTGGTACCACTACGACGCGGCGCACTACGACGAGCTGGCAGCGCGATATGCCGATAACGTCCGGTACCTGACTCGAAGCGATTCGGGCGCCAGTCCGTTCGAAGAACTGATGTCACCGGAGCTGCGCGGCCGCAACGCGGTGATGGAGTGGCTGACCGATCATCGCCAGCAAAGCCCGTACCCGCTGCGCCATCACGCCACCAACGTGCACCGCGCCGGCACCGACGGCGAGATAACCCGCGCGCGTTTCTACATATTCGTCAACCAGATTGCGAACTTCATTCCCTTCGCGGTGTCCAGCGGTGTAGCCCACGTCGCTGTACGGCGCTGCGCCAACGGGCTGGAGCTCACCGAGATGGATATCGTCCTCGACACCACCGACTCGGTTCCGCTGTCCGAGGCCACCGTCGTCAGCGCCGCCGGTTCCTAACCGATGGACGCCCGGGAAGTATTCTGCGGCGGCGTGGCCGTCATCACCGGTGCCGGCGCGGGAATCGGTGCCGGACTGGCACGGTATGCCAACCGGCTGGGGATGACCGTGCTGCTCGCCGACGTCGATGCTGCCGCGGTCGTCGCGCTCCGGGAAGAGCTCTGTGCCGCCGGCGGATCAGCCCAGGACGTGGTATGCGACGTGCGCGATCCCGAAGCAGTACAGCAGCTTGCCGAACGGGTTTATCGCGACTTCGGACCGGTGCGCCTCCTGGTCAACAATGCCGGGGTCGAACAGTTCGGGTATCTGTGGGACACGCCGGTACAGAACTGGCAGCGTGTCGTCGACGTCAACATCAGCGGGGTCTTTCACGGTGTACGTGCGTTTTTGCCGAAGATGCTGGCCACGCCAGAACCCGCGTGGGTGTGGAACCTGTCGTCGATCGGCGGGGTTGCGGCCGTGCCACTCCAGGCGCCCTACATCATGAGTAAGCATGCGGTGCTTGCGCTCACCGAATGTCTGCGGTTAGAGGTGCAGTTGGCCGGGCACGACGATCATGTCCACGTGCAAGCTGTGCTGCCAGGCGCGGTGGTGTCCAACATCTTTGAGTCCGCTGGCGGAGTCGACGACGGCGACGTGGCCGCCGCAGAATCGCAGCGTTCGGTCATGCTCGACATCAAAGCCGACGCCATGGACGCCATGGCCGCCGCCGAAGCACTGTTCGACCAGGCCGCCGAAGGACGCTTCTACCTGCTCACCCAGCCTGAGTATGTCGGCTCGGCTATGGCAGGGCGCGCCGAAGCCCTTGTCTCGCAGCGTCCCCCAACGTTACGCGGTCGCCGATTTGACCCCTCGCAGCAGTGAGACTTGATCCCGACGCCGCCGCGCGCGTCGCCTCGTTCGGTGACATTCCGCCCATGCGTCAGCGTGGCCTGCCCGCCGTGCGGGAAGCGATCGAATCGGCGCCGCTTCCCGGCGATATGCCGAAAATGGCGGCCATCGAGGACTGTGCGGCACCCGGTCCGGGCGGGCCAATCCCGCTGCGCATCCACCGGCCCAGCCGTGCAACCGACGCGCCGGTGTTGCTGTATTTCCACGGTGGCGGAATGGTTCTCGGCTCCAACCATTCCTTCGAGCCGCTGGCACGCACGCTGGCCGCCGAGAGCAATGCCACGGTGGTCGCCGTTGATTACCGGCTTGCGCCCGAGAATCCGTCTCCCGCACAGTTTGACGACGCCTACCGTGCGACCACCTGGGTTGCCGAAAACGCCGACCGACTCGACGTTGATCCGACTCGGCTTGCGGTGGTCGGCGACAGCGCCGGCGGCTCGTTGGCGGCCGCCGTAACGCTGGCCGCCCGCGACCGTGACGGCCCGGTGATCTGTTGTCAGGTGTTGCTGTACCCGGGACTCGACCGCGACATGAGTGCACCGTCGATCACGGCCCTGAGCGACCCCCCGATGCTCTCCCTCGACGACATCAACTACATGCACGAACTGGCCGACAGAGGTGCCGCCACAGGGACCGACGCGTATCGGGTGCCCGCAGATGTCACTGACCTTTCCGGGCTGCCGCCGGCGATCATGGTCACCGCCGAATGCGATCCAATCCGGGACTGGGGTGAGCGCTATGCAAACCGCTTGCGCAATGCCCGGGTACAGGTGACCATGACCCGCTACCCCGGTATGTATCACGGCTTCTTGATGCGCTCTGAGGCCACCGCACGGGGTCGACTGGCGATCGCCGAAGTCGGCGCGCTGCTGCGTGCGAAGTTCGCTCATCCGTTGAAGTTCTGACGGTTTGACGTCCCGATCACCGGACACCTGCGCGCTGCAATGCCGCTGGCAGCCGCAGAATCGAAAAACCAGCGGCAACCAAGAGGAGACCCGATGCTCACCGATCAGCGGCGCATGGAACTGTCCAACGTCCTGCGGCCCGCGTCGCCGCCACGGGAGGTCGACGATGTCTACACCGACGACCAGCGCGAGCTACTGCTGGACACAGTGCACGGCAACGGGCCGTGGAAGCTGATCCTCGCTCACCACTTCGCGTCGGCTGAAGAGCTCATCGCGACCATGAGCGGCATATTTCCCGAAGGCTTCGAACCCTCGCTGGATCTGTTTCTGACCCCGACCTTCCGCGGCTTCCTGGCGAACTACGGCGCCGTGCTGTATCCAGAACTGCACGATTGCTTTTACAACGCGCGCTTTGTGGAGATGGCCAAGGCCTACTGGAAAGCCGACTACGCCAAACCACAGATGATGCTGTTCAACATCAACGGCCCATGCGCCAATCGCGACCCGGGACATCTGGATTCGCCGAGCTTCCGCGGTGTGCGGTATGAGAACGCGCCGACGTGGCTGACCAGTGTCATGGGCAAGTCCGGGCTATTTCAGGATTACCTGATCAAGATGGCGCAGGTGATTACCTGGTTCTCACTGGATTCGGGCAGCGGCTTCACCTATTGGCCGGATGGGCCGCTCAAGCCGCCGCAGCGGGTGCTGCCACCGGTATACAACCGCGGCGTCGTGGTGCAAAACGAGATGATGGTGCACCGCGGCGAAGCCAACGGGCCCCTGGATGAGCAGATCCCCGCCGGGCTGAGCTTCGGCACTGTCTTTACCGGCGACCCGACCGAGCGCGACTGGTGGCTGCTGAAGAACGGCGACGACGTGATCGCCCGCCACCACACCGACCAACTGCGCTTCCTGGTGCACTGGTCGGCGGAGGTGTTCTCCGACTTCGACGAGTTGAAGAAGAACATGGACGGCTCCGATGACCTGACCATCGAGCAGGCTATCGACACCTTGGTCAAAGATGTCAACGCGCAGGGCATCAAACTCGCGACGCCGGACGACCCGCTGCACGACCCGGAGTTCATCCGCACCCTCAACGCGGCCTATGACTTCGGCGGCCCGTCGGTCTACCCGGAAGAAGCACCGATCAGCGCCTTCCAGTTGGCTTAAGGTGACCGGCGGGTGCCTGCTATCTGGACCGTTTCATCGACAACCGGCAGGTCGCCGTGGCGGGCTGCGTCGGCAAGCGAGCCGCTGAGCGCCGAACACGCCAGGAACACACCGCGTCCCGAGTGTGCGGCGAGGTTCTGGGCGTCCCGCCGTTCAAGGCAAAGGGCGGAGGCTTGCGCATCCCATTGCACGCTGGTCTGATCCCAGCTGCTCTTTCGCGCCAGGACCTGCGCGCCGCAGCGCCGGCAGGCTACCGACACCATTGGACAGTCGGATAGCCGGTTGTCGACCCGAGCAGTCATCAGGTGGCTCCCGCCGCAGACCTCGCGGCGAGGTTCGCTTCAACCACCTTCATCCACTCCTGGCGCGGACTGGTGGTATCCAGCTCATACTCGAAGCGATCCACCATGTCCGGCGTCACGTCGGCGACGTCGACGTAGAACTGCTCATACCAGCGGCGTAGTTGATAGACCGGGCCGTCCTCCTCGCACAACAGTGGATTGTCGATGCGCGCCTTGGTCTTCCAAATCGCAACGTCCTGCTCGAAGCCCATCTTGACGAAATCGCCCAGGCCGATCGCGGTCTGCACCGCGAGCTCATCGGGCAGCGCCTCGGACTTTTTCACGATGATGCCGTACTGCAGCACAAAGGATTTGGCGTCGATCGGGTAGTGGCAGTTGATCAGCACCGTCTGGTGGTCGGCGTCCTCATAGTGATACGTCAGGTCGTCGATCATGAAGGAAGGCCCGAAATACGATGCGACTGACGTGGTTCCGAGCATCTGCGACGTGCCCGGTTCGCCGACATCCGGGCGCCCCGCGCTGTTCATGTACTGAGTCGCAATGTGACCTTCGAAGATGTTCTTGAAGTGCGTTGGCAGCGACCCATGGATGTAGAAGAAATGCGCCATGTCGACGACGTTGTCGATGATCTCACGACAGTTGCTATTGACGGTTGTCGTGTACCAATGCCAGTCGGTCCATTCGTCAGTGGTCGCACCCTCGATACGCGGGATGGCGACTTCCGGCGGCGGCGGGTTGCCCTGCGGGTCGTTCCACACGAACAACATCCCGTCTTGCTCCAGCGTGGTCCACGTCGCGGTGCGGGCCAGCCTGGGGACCCGCTTGCTGTAGGGAACCTGCTTGCAGCGGCCGTCTCCGCCCCACCGCCAATCGTGGAATGGGCAGGCGATCTCGTTGCCCTTCACTTCACCTTGCGACAGATCACCGCCCATGTGGCGGCAATACCCGTCGAGGACATTGATCCTGCCGTCCCCGCTCCGGAAGATCACCAGCTTCTGTCCGAACGCATGCACGGCATGCGGCTTGCCGTCGCCGAACTCCTTGGCCAGGCCGAGACAGTGCCAGCCGCGAGCGAACCGAGACGGGACGGCCTCCACTTCGATGTGCCGAATCTGGTCGGTGTTGACTTGCAACGTCATGTCCTTGTTCTACGACTGCCGGTCGGCTTATCGGGGTGGCCATCCCGCTGGCAGGGAGAACAGCTCACGGCGGCAACTTGGCGACCTAGTGTCATTGTCGTGGCGACTTTTCCCTCCGGCACTATCCCGGCCGGTTTGCCTGTCCGCGATACCACCGTTGACCTCCTAGTCGTCGGCTCGGGCACCGGAATGGCAGCGGCGCTAGCCGCCCAGGAACGCGGATTGACCGTGTTGATCGTTGAGAAGTCGTCGTATGTCGGCGGCTCGACCGCCCGATCGGGCGGCGCGTTGTGGTTGCCGGCGAGCTCCGTCCTTGCCGAACGCGGCGGTCACGACACCGTTGAACGCGCCCGGACATATCTCCAGTCGGTGGTGGCCGGCAGCGCTCCTGCCGAGCGGTCCGACGGCTATCTGCGCAACGTGACCGCCACCGTCGACATGCTTCGACGCACCACGCCGATGCGGTTCATGTGGGCCAAGGACTATTCGGACTACCACCCCGAGGAACCGGGCGGAACCGCCGTCGGCCGTACCTGCGAGTGCCGGCCCCTGAACTCGGCGATCCTCGGCGAGTACCGATCCCGACTGCGACCGGGGGTGCTTGAGGTCAAGCTGCCAATGCCCACCACCGGCGCCGACTACCGGTGGATGAATTTGATGGCGCGGGTTCCACGGCGGGGGATACCGACCATCGCCAAACGCTTCGGCCAAGGCGTGGGCGGACTGCTGCTCGGTCGGCGTTATGTCGCAGGTGGGCAGGCCCTGGCGGCCGGGCTGTTCGCCGGGATTCTGCGGGCCGGGATCCCGATTTGGACCGGCACCGAACTGCACCGGTTGACCACCGACAGCGGCCAGGTCACCGGTGCCGTCGTCGGCCACAAGGGACGCGAGGTCACCGTCGCCACGCGGCGCGGGGTAGTGCTGGCCGCCGGCGGGTTCGACCACAACATGGCGATGCGGTGGAAGTTTCAGTCGGAATCTCTCGGCAAGAACATGAGCCTGGGCGCGGAAACCAACACCGGTGACGCGATCCGCACCGCTCAAGATATCGGTGCCGCAATTGATCTGATGGATCAAGCGTGGTGGTTTCCGGCCGTGGCGCCGCTGACCGGCGCCGCTCCGTCGGTGATGCTGGCCGAGCGGTCCCTGCCGGGTTCGCTGATCGTCGATCAACACGGCGCCCGGTTTGTCAATGAGGCAACGGATTACATGTCGTTCGGGCAGCGGCTGCTGCAACGGGAACGCTCCGGCAGCCCGGTGGAATCCATGTGGATCGTGTTCGATCAGCAGTATCGAAACAGCTATGTCTTTGCCGGCGAGCAGTTTCCCCGTATGTCGCTTCCGCAAAAGTGGTACGACGCCGGTATCGCCCACCGCTCGGATGACCTTGCCGACCTGGCCGGCAAGTTCGGCGTTCCCCGATCGCAGTTCACCACCACCGTGGCTCACTTCAATGAGATGTCGCGAGCCGGAGTCGATTCCGACTTCCGCCGAGGCAGCAGCGCCTACGACCGTTACTACGGCGATCCGACGATCAACCCCAATCCCAATCTCCGCCCTCTGGATAAGGGGCCGTTCTACGCGGTGAAGATGGTGCTCAGCGATCTCGGCACTTGCGGCGGTCTACGGGCTGACGATCGCGCTCGGGTGTTGCGCGAGGATGGCAGCGTCATCGAGGGGTTGTACGCGATCGGGAACACTGCAGCCAACGCGTTCGGAACTACATATCCCGGTGCAGGTGCCACGATCGCCCAGGGATTGGTGTACGGCTACATCTCCGCCCGCCACGCTGCCCGAGTGTGATCAGTCCGGTTCGTCGGCGTCGGCCTTCTTTTCGATCTCGTACCAGTATTCCGGTGTGGGCCATGGCACTTTGGAAGGGCCGCCCTTCCCTGGCTGGGGGAAGGCCGCTTCCGCCTCGTCAAGGTCCTTGATCATCTTCAGGGTAAGCTCCCGCTCATTGGCGTAATACCGCTCTGCCCACTGCAATGCGACGCGCGCGTATGCCCAGGACGGATCGGCGCCGGCCCACCGGGCGTCCTTGGCCGCCCTGCGGTGCATTTCATCGGCAAATGCCAGGTGGTCTTGCAGCACCTGCTTGAGTCTTTCCGGGGTGGTGAGATGTCCAAATGTCATCCGCAGCAACGGGCCATGCTTGAGCGTCGGGTGGTCGACTGGCGCCTCGTTTGCCCACCGAGTCACCGCCGCCAGCCCGGCCTCAGTGATTTTGTACAGTCGACGATTGCGCGTGCGACCCGTGTTCTCGACGCGCGAGGTCACCAGGCCCAGCCGCTCCAGCTTCTTGAGTTCGGAGTAGATCTGGCTGTAGGCCGGACTACCGTAGTAAAAGCGCATACTCCAGTCGATCCACTTGCGGATGTCATAGCCGGAGAGCTCGTACTCATACGACAACATGCCGAGCAATGCCCAGCTGGTTGCCGCAAGACTCGCCTTAACGGGCGGATCGCTGCCGTTCATTTGGCCAGGTTAACAACGCAGGGTAGCTGCTCGTCGGTCGCTCACCGCTGGCCGGGACACCGCGTTGCCTAGCGGGCCGGCCATCACGCAGGCTTTGTCCGTGATATCCGAACAGGAACGTGGACAGCTCGAGGCGGTATACGGGCCGTTGGCCGATTCGGTGCGCCGCCTCATCGACGCCACAATCAGAACGCAAGTCGACGCGGCAGCACTCGTTGAAGTGAAGAACAAGATCGATTGCGCCACCGAGGAATTGAGCGCGGCATTGATGCCGGGATCCTTCGGTGTGCGGCAGACCACCGATGGTCAACCCATGGCATGGGGCAACGTCATGATCGGACTGCGCAACCCAGTCGCCCCGCCGCTGGTCATCCACCATGGAGCCGACGGCGTGGTGTGGACCGAGTTCGGCCTCGGCGCGGCCTACGAGGGTCCGCCCGGACAGGTGCACGGCGGCGTGTGCGCGATGGTCCTCGACCATGTCCTGGGCGCAACCGCGCACAAGCCGGGACGGCCTGCCTACACCGGCACTTTGCGCGTCCGTTATCTGCGTGGCACGCCACTCGGTGCGCTACGCGCCGAGGCACGCGTCGACCGCGTGGAGGGGGTTAAGACATTCGCCGTGGGCCACATTGCCGACGCCCAGGGCGTCACGGTCGAGGCTGAAGGCGTGTTCATCCACCCGCGGGAGAATCGGCGCTGAATCGCTAACCGCGTGCCGGGGCCAGTCGCTTGAGGGCCAACCCGCCTTCGAACGGCCGGTAACCGAACGCCGCCGGGGCACGGTATCCGGTGTCCTCGAGCGGCGTGTGCACCTCGGTGACCTTCGGCCCGATCTTGGTGGCGACGAGAGCTAACGCGTCGAGGTCGAACCGATACAAGCGAGCTGCGTTGCCGCCCAAGATCTTCCGGCATTCGTCCGTTGACCTGTCGTGCAAAGCCCAGCGGATCGCCAACTTGGAGTGCGGCGCGAACCCCTCCTCGTGCGGATAGTCACTGCCCCACATAATGTGGTCTGCTCCCATGAAATCGATCATCATCGAGTCGTAGGGCGCCAGCTCGCTGGCCAGATAGCAGTTCCGCTGGGCGTATTCGCTCGGGGACATGGTCAGCTGGTCGACCGAGGACCCGCCGAACATCCCGTAGGTGCGGTTGCCGGCCTCGGTCTTCATGGTGGGCACCATGGCGTCGAGCACGGCCAATTGCGGCTGCACCCAGAGGGTGCCCTGTTCAGTGGGCACGAAACGCAAGGTCGGATATCGTTCGAATACCCCGGCGAGAATCAGGTGCCCGAGCGTGCGGTTGGCCCAAATCGCCATCTCGGTAATCAACACCGCGTTCGACGCAGGCTGGTCCATCGGCATCTCGGGGCTACCGGCCCCCGCATGCTGCACCACAGTCAGGTCCAAATCCGCGCACAGCGCCCAGATCGGTTCGTAGCGAGTGTGGAAGAGCGGGGCGACGTTCGGGTCACCCGGCGAGACCGGCGGGATCAGCACACCACCGAAGCAGTCCTGCTCGACGCCCCAGCGGATCTCCGCCAACGCCAGCTCGACATCGTTCGGGAAAATCTGAATCAACCCGCGGCGCCGGGCCGGAGCCAGCGAGCAGAAGTCGACCTGCCAGCGATTGTGGGCTTGGACGCCGGCCCAACGCTTCTCGAACTCGTCACGTGTCCGGGGCAGGCTGATGGTGATGTTGGGAGTAGTCGGGAAAAACGGCGGAACGGTGTTGGGCAGCAGCACTTCGGCGGCCACCCCGTCGGCGTCCATCTCGGCGATCCGGAGCTCATGGTCCCAGTTCCGGTTAGCGGTGGCGATGATCAGGTCGTCGAACGGACTGACGTACTCCTTCGCCCAGGCGTCAAACTCGTCGTGCAGGCACGCCGGCAAATACGGCTTGTAGTCATGCAGATCTGCCCCAGCATGAGTGTCCGTCGAAATGACCACATACCGATCGATCGTGTCCCAGGTTTCACGGTTTCCAGTCATCGGGTCCTCCGGCCTTGTCGCTATCTGAGGCTAGCCTCCCGAATGGTGCGACGAGCGCAAGATCCTCATCTCATTGAGCGGACGCACGCCGCAGCAGGCGGCATGGTGGAGACCATGGACATCGGATTCATCGGTTTGGGAAACATGGGCCGCGGTATGGCCGCCAACCTGATCGAGGCGGGGCACGCCGTCACCGTCTACAACCGCTCCCCCGCCAAGGCCGAGACGTTGGCTCAGCAAGGCGCGGCACACGCGCGCACGGTGGCCGACGCGTGCGGCGGTGACGTCGTCGTCACGATGCTGGCCGACGACCCGGCGGTCGAGGACGTGGTGTTCGGTGAGCGCGGTGTGCTGTCGTCGTTGCCGGCCGGCGCCACGCACGTCTCAGCGAGCACCATCAGTGTCGAACTGTCCAAGCGCCTGACCGCCGCGCACGCCGACGCCGGCCAGCGCTACGTCGCCGCGCCCGTGTTCGGCCGTCCCGAAGCCGCAGCTGCTGCAAAGCTTTTCGTGGTCGCCGCCGGCCCACCGCAGGTGCTCGAGTCACTGGCCCCGCTGTTCGACGCGATCGGCCAGCGAACCTTCGTGGTGTCCGAGCAGCAGCACGCCGCCAACCTGGTCAAGCTTTCCGGCAATTTTTTGATCGCGTCGGTGATCGAATCGCTAGGCGAGGCGATTGCATTGGTCGGCAAGGCCGGCGTCGATCCACTGCACTACGTCGACATTCTGACGTCGACGCTGTTCCGCGCGCCGGCCTACCAGACCTACGGCAAGTTGATCGCGAGCCAAGAGTTCGAGCCGGCCGGATTCGCCGCAACGCTAGGGCTCAAAGATGTCCGGCTGGTGCTCGCCGCGGCCGAGGACATGCAGGTGCCGCTGCCGGTCGCCAGCCTGCTGCGTGACCGCTTCCTCACCCTGCTGGCCAACGGCGGTGGGCACTTGGATTGGTCGGCGATCGCCACGCTCGCCAGCCGGGACTCGGGCTCAGACCACTCCGCGTAATCCGTCGGCCCCGAACGCCGGTTCCAGCATCGCGGTGAAGTCAGGGCCTCGGCGCAACATGTGCCCGCCGTCGACGTTGATGATCTGACCGGTGATCCAGCCGGCGGCGTCGCTAAGCAGAAACATCGCCATGTTGGCAATGTCTTCGACCTCGCCCACTCTGGGCAGCGGAGTGCACATCCGGTAGTCCTCGCTCAGCTCCGGCGATTCGGTGATCGCCGCGACGAGTTCGGTGCGAATCAGTCCGGGACGGATGCCGTTGACCCGCACCCACGATGGGCCAAGTTCGTCGGCAGCCAACATCATCAAGTGGTCGAGCGCCGATTTGGTCACCCCGTAGGCGCCGAACCAGCGGTGGGTATTACTGGCCGCGATCGACGAGATCCCGACGAATGACCCGCCGCCGCCGCGGACCAGTTCGCGGGCGGCGTGTTTGAGCACATACATGGTGCCGTTGACGTTGAGGTCGACGGTGCGACGCCACGCGTCGGAGTCGACTTGCGTGATCGGCCCGATGGTCTGCGACCCACCGGCACAATGCACCACCCCGTGCAGGCGGCCGTGCCAGGCGGTGGCGGCGTCGACGACCCGGGCGGTTTGGTCTTCGTCGGTGATGTCGGCGGGCTCACATCGGATCTCACCGGCGCCGCCGGCCGGCGCGATCTCCTGGGCGGCGGTATCCAGTCTGTCGGGGTCGCGGCCCACGATCATGACCGCAGCCCCGGCGGCCGCCAAGCCGGCAACTACGCCCTTACCGATTCCGCTACCACCGCCGGTGACCAGGTAGGTACGGTCCTCGAACGAAAGCTGCACATTGGCTCCTCAGAATGAAGTGTTCTGCCGAGCGTCACGCCAGCGCGACCGTGGCCGCCGAGCGTCACGCCAGCGTGGCGCTGGGTCCAAGAGGGGTTACGGCTCGTCCCGGCGGGCCACTTTCGACGGCTTCGCGGTACGCCAATCCTCGACATCGGGTGGCAGGCCGATGGGGTACCGATTCTCGTTGTGCGCCGCCCAGTGCGCATGCCCGAGCTCGTGAACGTGGAATGCGTGCCGCAGCGCCTCGGTGAATCCCATCGCATCGGAAGCCGCGTTGACCGAGTCCTTGATCAGCAGCGCTCCCATCGTGGGCCGTTCGGCGATACGTCGCGCAAACTCCAACGTCTTGTCCTCGAGCTCGTCGCGCGGAAAGACTTTAGACACCATGCCCAGCCGGTAGGCCTCGTCGGCGTCCAGCGAATCACCGGTCAGCAGCAGCTCTTTGGCTTTACGTGGACCGAATTCCCAAGGGTGAGCATAGTATTCGACGCCCGGCATACCCATGCGGACGCCGACGACGTCGCTGAACTTCGCGTTGTCGGCGGCGACGATCAGATCACAGGCCCAGATCAGCATCAGACCCGCGGAGATCGCGTTGCCCTGGACCGAGGCGATGGTGATCTTGCGCAGATCGCGCCACCGGCAGGTGTTCTGGAAAAAGAAGTGCCACTCTTGCAAGTAGGTCTTCTCGGCGATCGGTTCCCGGGTCGCGCCGTACCCGCGGAACGTCGGGTGCTGACTCGGGCCGGGCTTACGCTCCAGCAGTGCTGCTTCCGACCCCAAGTCGTGACCGGCGGAGAAGTTCTTGCCACGCGCCGCCAGGATCACCACCCGAACGTCGTCGTCCGCCTCGGCGCGGGCGAACGCCTCATCGAGCTGCACCAGCAGAGTCCGGTTCTGCGCGTTGTGCGCGTCGGGCCGATTAAGCCAGATCCGGGCGATTCGGCCCTCGTCGAGAGTTTCGTAGGCCACCAGATCGGCGGATTCGCCGTTGACCGCGCTGGCGCCGGCCTGATCCGGGCTCGTCATTGTGCCCACCTCGCTTGTTCTCGTTCCAGACGCTTTGCACATTACGGCCAGAACGTAACGCGTGCGGCGCCGGGTGCCACGTCGAACAACGGCTCCGTCAACGCCGGCTGCCAGCGCGGCTGCGACGCAAAACACACTTCGCATACAGTTATGTCATGCCTGCCAAATCAGATACTGCCGAAATCGGCGATGTGGAACCTTTAGCTGACAGCACCGCGCGCCAGGCCAGGCGGGTAGTCGCCGCCTACGCGAATGACGCCGACGAGTGCCGCATTTTCCTGTCGATGCTCGGTATTGGACCAGCGAAAACCGAGAGTTAAATGGCTCCCGGGGGCGGCAAGAGCTCCAAAGACTCGGGCCCCGGGGATTCCGACTTCGTGGTGGTCGCCAATCGGCTGCCCATTGACATGGAGCGGCTTCCCGACGGGAGCACCACCTGGAAGCGCAGCCCCGGCGGGCTGGTCACGGCGCTGGAGCCGCTGTTGCGACGTCGGCGTGGCGCCTGGGTCGGTTGGCCGGGCAGTAGCGATGGCGCCGTTGATGGGGACGACGCCCCGATCGAGGCGGAAGACCTGCGGCTTCACCCGGTACGGCTGTCCGCTGACGACGTCGCCGAGTACTACGAGGGGTTTTCCAACGCCACGCTGTGGCCGCTGTATCACGATGTCATCGTCAAGCCGATCTACCACCGTCAATGGTGGGACCGCTACGTCGACGTCAACCGCCGGTTCGCCGAAGCCGCCTCACGCGCTGCGGCCCGGGGCGCGACGGTGTGGGTGCAGGACTACCAGCTGCAGCTCGTCCCCAAGATGCTGCGTGAGCTACGGCCGGACCTGACCATCGGGTTTTTCCTGCATATCCCGTTTCCGCCGGTCGAACTGTTCATGCAGATGCCGTGGCGCACCGAGATTGTCGAAGGGCTCCTTGGCGCCGACCTGGTCGGCTTCCACCTCGCCGGTGGGGCGCAGAATTTCCTGATTCTGTCCCGACGTCTGGTCGGCGCGAACACCTCTCGCGGATCAGTGGGGGTGCGGACGCGGTTCGGCCAGGTGGAGCTTGATTCCCGCACCGTGCGGGTGGGCGCTTTCCCGATTTCCATCGACGCGGGCGATCTGGACCACAAGGCCCGGGACCGCGCCATCCGGCGGCGCGCAAGAGAGATCCGGGCCGAGATCGGCAATCCTCGCAAGGTGCTGCTCGGCGTCGACCGGCTGGACTACACCAAGGGCATCGACGTTCGCCTGAAAGCGTTCTCCGAACTTCTCGCCGAGGGCCGCGCCAAACGCGACGACACCGTGCTGCTGCAATTGGCCACCCCCAGCCGCGAACGGGTCGAGAGCTATCAGATCCTGCGCAACGACATCGAACGCCAGGTCGGCCACATCAACGGTGAGTACGGTGAAGTCGGCCATCCGGTGGTGCATTATCTGCACCGTCCAGTCCCACGCGACGAGCTCATCGCATTTTTCACGGCCGCCGACGTCATGCTGGTCACGCCGCTGCGCGACGGGATGAACCTGGTGGCCAAGGAGTATGTCGCATGCCGCAGCGATCTCGGCGGCGCACTGGTTCTCAGCGAATTCACTGGCGCCGCAGCTGAACTCAAGCAAGCTTACCTGGTCAACCCGCACGACACGGAAGGCATCAAGGACGCAATCGAGGCTGCGCTCAACCAGTCCGAGGAAGACGGCCGGCGCCGGATGCGGGCCATGCGCCGTCAGGTGCTTGCCCACGATGTGGACCGCTGGGCCCGGTCGTTTCTCGATGCGCTTGCCGAAGCCCGCCCCCAGAACAGCTGAATCGTTGCCTCCGGCGCTGCGACGCTGCGATACTCAACGCGTGAACATCTTCCGCGGCCTGAGCGCCGCTGCCGGCATGGCACTGGTGGCTGTGGGATCCGCGAGCCCCGCCCAGGCGCTGGGCCCGCCGCCCGACGGTATCTACACGTTCACCGAAGCGGGTGTGCCGGCAGGGACTTGGAAGATCACCGCGCTGTGCGACCCGATATCCCGCCAGCGTGCGATTCCGGACTTCACCGACCCCGTGATCGCCGCAGACCTTTGCGCGCTTAATGTCTCGAGCACGACGCCACGGGTCATCTCTGTCGGCGAGAAGCGGGCGAACTACATCGGGCGGGCCCGGTTGACGAGCGATCTGTGGACATTCAAGGTGGGGAAGTCCAATGGCGTGTCTTGTCCGGACGGCAGCACCGCGGCGTCCACGGACACCTACGCCTTCGACGACGTATCGCTGACCGGCACCCACACCAGCCTCCACGGCGCGGTGTGCGGCATGGAGCCGGCGATGACGAAAACACCGTTCACGCTGGCGCTCAAGGGGCCGCTGCCCAACCCGGTCGAGCGCTACCCGCTGGACTGTGACCCGATCGGCAGTTGCCGCTGAGCCGAACTGCCCGGCGGCCTAAATCGGGGTGATGTAGTTGATCAACCACTTTCCGCCGACGCGCTTATAGTCAACCCGCAACCGGCTACCGTCGTAGACCGGTTGCCGGGATTTATCGGTCACCGTGCGGTTCAGGTAGACCATGACCGACGCCGAATCACATTTGGCTACCATGACTCCCACACCGACAACGTTGGCCTGGACGACCACTTCGCGTTTCTTGGCTTCCGGGATGATCTGCTGGGTGGCGCTCTTTTCGAACTCCTGCCGATAACCGGGTGTGAGCAGCTGATAGGTGGCGGTCAGGCTGCGCTCGACCGTCTGGTAGTCGTAGCCGAACACCTGCGGTATCTCCTTGGCGGCCAACGGCGCCAGCACGGCGCGCGCCGACTGCTCGCCGTGAGCCTGCACCCGGTCCCAGTAGAACCAGCCTCCGGCCGCGGCCAACCCGACGAAGGCGGTAGTCATCAGGCTGACGGCGGCGGCGATCAACCACCGCATCAATTGCCACCCTCCGGATACTTCAGGTCATATCCGGTCATCCGTCCAGCGTCGTCCTGGTGCACGATGACTCGCATCCGGTAGGGCGACGACGGCTTGTTGACGCCGTCGAGGTCGGTAACGGTGACCCGCACCGACACCAGCACCGACGCATTGTCGGTGACATCGTCGACGCCCTCCAACGCGGCGCCGTTGACCACCACTTCTGAGGTGGCGTCGGTGTGGCGGTACAGGGTCTTGATGTTCTCGGCGTTGCTGCTGAGCATGCCCCGCAACGGCCCGCTGGTGCCCTCGACCGCTCGAGTCACGCTCTCGTCGATGCTTTCCTGCGTGTAGCTGAACATATTGACCACCGTCTGGGTGGCAGTGTCGACGAAGCGCTGGTCGCGCGCCCGCTGGGCGTCGGCATCGCGCTGCTGAAAGAACAACAGGCCCACCCCGGCAGTCAGCGCTGCGATCCCAACCAGTCCGGCCGTCAGCGCGACCACGCCCACCAGCCGGCGATGTGCGGGCCGGCGTGGCGGCGGC
Source organism: Mycobacterium sp. NGS51 (assembly GCF_059812525.1). Taxonomy (NCBI): domain Bacteria; kingdom Bacillati; phylum Actinomycetota; class Actinomycetes; order Mycobacteriales; family Mycobacteriaceae; genus Mycobacterium; species Mycobacterium sp. NGS51. The sequence continues at coordinate 127,806 of NZ_JCALCV010000001.1, read as the reverse complement.
CCGAGCGGCGCGGCCCGCCGCTTGGCCGGTTCGGACGGTGTCTCTACGTGGACCGTGGCAGCGGTAGCCGCCTCACCGCCGGTCGGGCCGGCCGCGCGCGAAGCCCGCCGACGCGTGCGACGCTTCGTCGACTCGGGGTTCGTCGACTCGGGGTCGGGCTCGGCCGCGGTTGCGGTCGGCTCGGCGTCGGTCACAACTGCCTCGGATCGCGCATTAGGTCCACCCAGTTCTCCGCGGTCGATGGTCTGCCGGGCGCGAAGATACCAGTGCCGCCTGACGGGTCCTGGAAAGTCCCAGTGGCCTGGTCATAGGTCGTGTAGGCCGCACCGCTGGCCTGCGGCACCGGTCCGGGCGGCGGGCCCCACGGCTTTTCCGGCGGCGGGCCTTGCGGCGGATTGATTCCGATCGGCGGCGGCGGCGGCGGTTGGTTCTTTGGGAACGGGATTTGCGGTGGCTGCGGCGGGTACGGCGCCGGCGGTATCCACGCCTGTCGGCCATCGGTCCCGCCGGTGTTGGGTGGCGGCGGCGTCGGGAACGGCTGGTGCGGAGCGGGACCGGGTCCGGGAACCACACCAGGCGGGGGCGGGCCCACTATCGGTGTGCCCGGGTCCGGGTCGGCGCCCGGCGGGATATACGGGAAATGGTTGGGCGGCAGGATGTTCAGCCCATTGGTCATCGGGGTGCCGTAGGGGATCGGCGGTCCGCGCCACGGATTGGTGCCGATTGGCACGTAGCCGCGCGGGTCGCGGCACAGTGCCACCGTCGGCGCCCGCTTGCCTGGGAACTCCTGGCAGGGATAGTTGCGCGCGCCGCGGACGGTGGACGCGTCGTTCTGGGCGGTCTTGCAGTACATATCGGTCGGGATTTCGCGCACCGTCTCGTCGGCGGGTGTGCGGATCATCGGCGGCGGGATGAAGCCGGTGTTGCAGGGCGGCGGGTCGATATTGATCTTGAAGTCCAGCTTGGCGCCCTCGTCCTGGGGTGCACCGTTGGCGGCCGTGGTGATCGCGGCGAACAGCGCCGGCAACACCACCAGCAGCTGTTCGATCGATTTGTGGTAGATGACACCAACCCGCCCCAGGTTGGCCAGGCTGGCCGCCAGCATCGGGAACGACGGGCGGATGCCGGAGAACGCCGTGTTGGCTTCGTCGGCCGCGGAGGGAACCACCGCCAACAGCTCGCGAAGCTGTGGGTCAGCCTGGTGCACCTCGGACGTGAACCGCGCCAGCCCGTCGGCCAGCGACTTGATGTCGTCTCCCGAGCGGATTTGGGCTTGCAAGAACGGACCCGCCTGATCAATCAACTGCGAGGTCTGCGGATAGAAGGCGTTGGCCTCATCCACCAGCAGCCGCGACGACTCGATCAGCCTTGCCAAATCCGGGCCGGTTCCGTTGAACGCCTTGAACGTCTCGTGCAGCAGCTCCCGCAGCCGGGTGTCAGCCACGCTGTTGACCAGCGTCTCCGACTGACGCAGCAGGGTGGCGACGTCCAGGCCGATCCGGGTGTTCTGCTGGCCGATCCGAGATCCGTTGTGCAGCTTGGACGCCGCCGGGCTGTCGCCGGGTACCAGGTCGACATACTGCTCGCCGATGGCCGACACGCTCTTCACTGTGGCAGTCACATTCGACGGGACCGTAGTTCCACTGTTGAGCCGCATGACCGCATCGACGCCATGCGAGTTCAGCGTCACCGACTCCACCCGGCCGACCTCGACACCGCGATAAGTGACGTTGGCGTTCTTGTACAGACCGCCGCCGGCGACGAAGTCGGCGGTCACCCGGTAGGTACCGACGCCCAGCGCGGCGGGCAACCGTAGGTAGAACGTCGCCATCACGGCAACCGTGATCACGGTGACCACCCCAAAGATGATCAGTTGCGTTCTGGTCAGCCGGTCGATCATCAGCTCTGCCCTCCGACCGCCCCGGGCGGAATCTTGAACGGGTCAGCCGCCTGGCCGGACAGGTTGGCCATCGAGCCGATCAGCCAGTCCGGCGGGTTGAGGATCTCGTCCATGTGACGCATGTTCGGATCCAAAACCGATGTGGTGAAGAATGTTTCACCCAGCCGCCGCACGGTCAGGTCGAACGTGGTGAACACGTTGAGGTAGTCACCACGCACAGCCTGCTTGATGCCGTAGTTCGGGAATGGGAATGTCAGCAATATCTGCAGCGAGCTGACGAATTCTTTCTTGGTGTCAGCGATCGCTTTGGTCGCCGAGTAGATGTATTTGACGTCCTCGGTGAAGTCGACCTTGGTTTGCGCGAGCACATGCGAGGCCACCGTCGCCATTTTCTTGAGCGCGGCGAACGCATCGACGATGTGGTCCCGGTTCTTGTTGAGAACCAGCAGCGCCTCCGGCAGCGAGTCCAGCGCCCGTCCGAGACTGTCCTTGTTGTGCGCCAGGATCGTCGAGAACCGGTCCAGGCCGTCGATGGCGGCGATGATGTCGTTGACTTGAGTGTTCAATCCCGCGGTCAACTCCGCGAGCCGCGGCACCAGGCCCTCGAATGCGCCTTCCCGGCCTGCCACCGCGCGATATGTCTCGTCGGTGATCTCTTGCAGCGCGCCGAGATTACCTTTGTTGACCACCACGCCCAGCGCCGAGAGCACCTCTTCGGTGGTGGGATAGCGACTGGTGTGCGACTCCTGGATGGTCGATCCGTCGGCCAGCCTGCCCGCCGGATTCTTCTTCGGAGCAGCCAGTTCGATGTGCTGGGAGCCCAGCAGCGAGGTCTGCGCCACCTTGGCGGTCGAATTGGCCGGCAGCACCACATTGCGGTCCAGCGCCAACTTGACTGCGGCAAAGAAACTTCCGTCCGGGCGCTGCACCGCGTCGATTCCCGAGACACTGCCGACGGTGACGTCGTCGACCATGACCGGCGAGTTCTGCGGCAGCGTTGCCACGTCGGCCAAATCCACGGTGATCGAGTAAGCGCCAATGCCGTGACCGGCGGTGCCAGGCAGTGCGATGGAGTTCAAGCCGCCGAACTGGCAGCCGGCGAGCAGCACGCTGCCTGCCCCGATTACTGCGCCACGCAGCACTTTTCGGCTCATCCGCCGGCTCCCTGCTCAGCGGGCAACGGGCCGATCGGGGCGCCGGCGGGCGACGATGCAGGTCCGGGTGCCGGACCGCTGGGCGCGCTGGGGGCGGGCGGAACCAATAGCGCCTGCAGATCGTCCGGGTTGGGCGGAGTAACACCGGGCGCCGGTATCCAGGTCAGCTCCGGAATCGGTGTCTGCGCCTTGGCTTCGGTGGCCGGCGTGTCATAGATGATCTGACCCTTGTACGCGGTGATCGAGTTGATCGGGTGGAACATCATCGGCGGGTAGTTCGCCGTCAACCGGCGTAGCGGTGGAGCCAACCGCTCCCGGCAGATCTCGGAGCGCTTGTAGTAGTCCGGCCCCACCAAACCGGCGGCGGTGTCGAACGAGCCGCCGCAGATGAACTGAACCGGGTTGGAGAAGTTGGGGATCGACAGCAGACCGTTCAGCGTGCCCTGCGCAGGGTCATAGATATTGTAGAAGTTGCTGATCCCCGGACCGGCAACGTGCATCACCTGTTCGATGTTCTCGCTCTCGTCGCTGAAGGTCTTGCTCAAGTCGCCCACCTTGTTGACCGTTCCGATCAACGTCGAGTTGTTCTCGTGCAAAAAGCCTTTGACATCGTTGAGCGCCTGGTTGAGCGTGCCGATGGTCTGATCGAGATGGTCCGAGCTGTGGGCGAGCACCTGCGACACCGAGGCCACATGCCCGGAGAACGCGACGATCTGTTCGTTGCTCGACGACAGCGCTTCGACCAACACCTGCAGGCTCTTTACCGCGCCGAAGATGTCGGTGCGGGAATCGCCCAACCTGCCGGCGGCTTGCGACAGTTCGCTTAGCGCGCTGTGAAACGAGTCGCCGGTGCCGTCGAACGTGTCCGCGGCCTGGTTGATCACCTTGCCCAGCGGTCCCTGCATCTGTCCCGCGGCCGGACTGAGCCGGTTGGCCAGATCCGTCAGCGCTTCTTTGACCTCGTCCCATTCCACCGGCGCGGCGGTGCGAGACAAGTCGATGCTTGCCCCGTCAGGCATCGCCGGCCCGCCGGTGTAGGCCGGGGCGAGCTGAATGAAGCGCGCTGCCACCAGGTTCGGAGCCATGATGACCGCCCGGGCATCCTGGGGGACTTTGACGCCGCGGTCTACCGACATGGTGATCTTCACGTCCGCCGCGCGCGGTTCGATCGAGTCGATCTTGCCCACCGGCACCCCGGTAATGCGGATTTGGTCTCCGGGATAGAGCCCGACAGCAGACGTGAAGTAGCCGACGATCTTGTGACCGGTGCGGGCCGGAAACACCAGGTAAGCGCCCGCCGCGATGAGCACCGCGAGCGCGACGACCAGCGTCAGCCGCAGGGCGCGACTGCGTTGTTGGAGGACAGAGGCGATAGTCATGGGCGCCGCTCCTCCTCATCACTTCGTTCTGCATCGTCGACGGCGCGGGTCATGGCGACTGCGGCCTAATGATCCACCGCTCCTGGATCAGCCCGCGCAGGTAATCTGCCAAGCTGTCCGGGATCTTGCCGGGCTGGAAGACGGCGTCGAACATGATCCCGACGATCGGTGCCGGTATCACGCCGTACACGTTCACGTTGAATCCGGGTCCGGACCCAACCACCTCGCCCAGCGTGGTCGCGTATGAGGGCAGTCGTTTGAGCGCCTCACTGATGTATTCGTGGCGTTCGTTGAGCTGATCCAGCACCAGGTTGAGTTTGGAGAGCGACGGGCCGAACTCCTTGCGGTTGTCGGCCACGAAACCGGATAGCTGGTGGGAGACATCGTCGATCCCGCCGATCAACTGACCCAGAGCAGCACGGCGCGCATCTAGCGCGGCGAACAATTGGTTACCGTCCAGGATCAGCTGGTTCACCTGGCCGGCGCGGTCAGCCAGGATGGCCGTCACCGACTTCGCGTGTGCCAGCAGGCTTCCCAACGCTTCGTCACGACGGTTGAGCGTGCGAGACAATGACGTCACGCCGTCCAGGGCACCGCGCAACTGCGGGGTGGCATCCCGTAGCGAATCGGTGAGAACCTGCAGCGACTTTTCGAACTGGTCCTTGTCCAGGTCGCCGGAGTTGCGGCCCAGATCCTGCAGCGCGGAGTTGAGGGCATACGGTGTCGTCGTCCGGCTCAGCGGGATCACCGTGGCGCTACCGCTGCCCGCCGGGGTCACCGCGATCGCTCGCTGACCCAGGATGGTGCCGGTCCGAATCGATGCCAGCGACTGACTGCCGACGGCGATGTGGCGGTCCACGGTGAAGGACACCTTGGCGGCGTCCCCGGCCAGCGCGACCGACTTCACCTGGCCCACTTTGATACCCGACACGTAGACGTCGTTGCCGGGCGTGATGCCGCCGGCGTCGGTGAAGTAGGCGTCGTAACCCCGGCCCTGCGGCCAGAACGGCAGCCCGGTGTAGCCGAATGCGACCAACACGATGCAGATCACCAGGGTCAGTCCGAAGATGCCGGTCCGCAGCGGATCGCGGCCTTCTGCTCTATTTGGCAAAAGCGCACCTCCCCTTGCTGGGGTCCGGCTGGCCGCCCATCGGGATCAGGATGTCGCTACCGGCCGGCCCGTTGATCTTGATCGACACCGTGCAGAAGTAGATGTTGAAGTACGCCCCGTACGCACCGAGCGCGGACAGCCGCAGATAGTCCTCGGCCAGCTGTTCGATGTCGTTGTTCACTTCGTCTTGGCGATCGTGAAGTTCGGTGGCGATGGGCCGAGTGTTTTCGATGACGCCCTGCAGCGGCCTGCGTGCGCCCTTGAGCAACTCGGTCAAATCGGAGGTCGTGGATGCCAGCGGGGGGATTGCACCGGCCACCGCGTCGCGGTTCTGCGCCAGCCCGGTGATCAATTGCTGCAGCTGATCGACGCTGGCCGAGAATTGTGCACCCTTGTCGTCGACGGTAGTCAGCACGGCGTTGAGGTTGGTGATCACGTCGCCGATGATCTGGTCACGTGCGCCCAGCGCCGAGCTGAAGGCGTTGGTGTCGGCCAGCAGGTTGGACAGCGCTCCGCCCTGACCCTGCAGCAGTTGGATCACGTAGCCGCTGATCGTGTTGACCTTGTCGGCATCCAAGCCCTTGACCACCGGGCGCAGACCGCCGAGCAGCGCATCGAGATCGAGCGCCGGCTGGGTGTGGTTCCGGTCGATGGTCGCGCCCGCGGGCAACTTGCGCAGCTCGCCGGGACCGGAGGTGATCTCCAAAAACCGGTCGCCGACCAGGTTGTCGTAGCGGATCACCGCTCGGGTCGACGAATACAGCGTGTAGCGCTTGTCAACGGTGAACGCCACGTCAACGCTGTTGTCGTGGTTGAGCTTGACGCCCTTCACCGCGCCGACCGGCACACCTGCGATGCGGACTTTCTGCCCGGACTTCAACTTCGTCGCGTCGGAGAAGTTGGCGTGATAAGAGTTCGACGGGCCGAACCGGAACTCACCGAAGATCACCACCAGCCCGAGGGCGACCAGCAGCATGGTCAAGGTGAAGATGCCGACTTTCACCATCATCGAGCGGTGCGACTCGTGCACGGCGGCCATCAGAAATCGTCCCGTTCCGCGAAGGCGCCGTGGAACAGGAACTGCAGCGTCGAGGGCGCATCCACCTGCATTTCGGTGAACGGCTCGTACGGAATATAGGCGTTGTCGGTGACCAGGAACGGTGACCGGAACCAGGAGCCGCCGGTCTGCTTGGTCGGAATGTCGGGTAGCCCACGGCAATTAGGCCCGCCGGAGGCGTTGACGATCGGCAGGCTCTCCGGATAGGTGTACGACGGCGCGCCCAGAATAAAGCTCGACGAGGTGAACAGACCGGCCTTGTTCACGCCAAGCAGCGGCGCGAACTCGTCGAGACCCCGCTGGATTCCCTTGAACATGCAGCCGAACTCCGGCGAGTAGTCGCCGGCGACCTTCAGGGGAGCTCGCAGCCGCTTGATGGCGTCGATGATGTCGTGCTCAGCGGGTGCCAGCGTGTCATAGATGTTGTTGGACAGGCCAATTGTCGCCAACAGCGTGTCATTCAAGTTGCCTTGCTGGTCCACGACGGTCTTGGCGATCGTCGGCGTGTTCTGAAAGACGGTGACGAGGTCGGGTGCAGCGGCCGCGTAAATGTTGGCCACCTCGGCCACCTTGGCGAAGTCTTGCCGCAGGGTCGGCAATTGCGGGTTTGCCTGTTGGGTGAGGGTATTCGTCCCCGCCAGCAGCGCGCCCAAGTCATCGCCGTGACCGCGCAGCCCCTCGGCGACGGCACTCAGGGTGGCATTGAGGTCCACCGGGTCGATCTTGTGCAGCAGATCGATCAGCGACTGGAACAACGTGTTGACTTCCAGCGAAACCGCGTCCGCCTTCAAGTGCGCTCCCGGGCGAAGGGAATTCACCGACGGTGTCTGCGGCGGAATGAATTCCACCGACTTGGCCCCAAAGATGGTGTTGCTGGCGATGTGGACGGTGGCATTGGACGGAACGAAACGCAGTTCTCGGCTGTCGATAGCCAACTCGAGCTGGGCCTGCTCGTCGGCGTATTTGACGTTCTTGACCTTGCCGATCTGGATGCCGCGGTATTTCACTTTGTTGTCGCGGTCCATCACCAACCCGGCGCGCGGCGCGGTCAGCGTGACGGTGTCGGTCGAGGAAAAGGCGGCGTTGTAGGACAGGTACGTCAACAGCGCAAAGCCCACTAATAGAGAGGCCAGCAGCGTTGCTGCCAGCCTGACATGTGTGCGTCGCGCGCCCGTGCTTGCCATCGCTCCCTTTATCCGGAGAGGTTGAAGTTACCGGACGCGCCGTAAACGGCCAGCGAGATGAACAAAGTAATGACCACGACGACGATCAGCGACGTGCGCACCGCCTGCCCGACCGCTAGGCCGACGCCTACCGGGCCGCCAGAAGCGTTGTAGCCGTAGTACGTATGGACCAGCATGACCGCAATCGACATCACGATGGCTTGCAGGAACGACCACAGCAGGTCGGTCGGATTCAGGAATGTATTGAAGTAATGGTCATACAGCCCCGCCGACTGACCGTTGATGAACACGGTGGTGAACCGAGCGGCGAAAAATGAGGCCAGCACGGCCAACGAATACAGCGGGATGATCGCGATCAGGCCGGCGATCAACCGGGTGGACACCAGATAGGAAACCGAGTGCACGGCCATCGATTCGATCGCGTCGATCTCCTCGGCCACCCGCATCGCGCCGAGCTGTGCGGTGGTGCCGGCGCCGATAGTGGCGGCCAGCGCAATACCGGCCACCACGGGGGCGACGATGCGGACATTGAGAAACGCCGACAAAAACCCGGTCAATGCCTCGATGCCGATGTTGCCCAACGACTCGTAGCCCTGCACCGCGATGACACCGCCTGATGCCAACGTCAGAAACGCTGCGACACCGACCGTTCCACCGATCAGGACCAGCGCGCCGGTGCCCATCGTCATTTCGGCGATCAGCCGGATGGTCTCTTTGCGGTAGCGGGTCAGCGCATTCGGGATATAGCGCATCGATTCGCCGTAGAACAGCGCCTGCTCGCCGAAGTTGTCGACCGGTTCGGCGAACCGGGAAAAGAACCGGCGGAAGCGCAGCGTGGCGTCGTAACTCATCGATTCACCGGGCCAACACTCGAACGCCGATCGCCGTCATGATCACGTTGATCACGAACAGGCAGATGAATGCGTAGACCACGGTTTCGTTGACGGCGACGCCGACCCCTTTCGGACCGCCCTTGACCGTCAGCCCCCGATAGCAGCCGACCAGACCAGCCACCACACCGAACAACAGCGCCTTGACTTCGGAGAGGACCAACTCACCCAGGTGAGTGAGCACGGTCAGTCCGTTGACGAAGGCACCCGGGTTGACGCCCTGCAGCAACACCGAGAAGACGTACCCGCCGGCGATGCCGATCGCCGAGACCAGGCCGTTGAGCAACAGCGCGACGAACGTCGACGCCAACACTCTGGGGACGACCAGCCGCTGGATCGGGTCGATACCCAAGACCCGCATAGCGTCGATTTCCTCGCGGATGGTCCGGGCGCCGAGGTCGGCGCAGATCGCGGTGGCGCCCGCGCCGGCCACCACCAGCACGGTGACGACGGGACCGAGTTGGGTGATGGTCCCGAAGGCGGTTCCCGCGCCGGATAGGTCGGCTGCACCAAGTTCGCGCAGCAGGATGTTGAGAGTAAACGCCACCAGGACTGTGAACGGGATCGCGACCAGCAGCGTCGGGATCAGGGAGACCCGGGCGATCATCCAGGTCTGGTCGAGAAACTCGCGGAATTGGAATGGGCGCCGGACCGTCTTGCTGAACGTCTCCAGCGACATTTCGACGAATCCGCCCACGGCCCGGGCCGGAACCGCAAGTTGTTCGATCAACCTGGTCCCTTTCTCCCGCGGCTGCCTGCAACTTGGAGCGAAGCTACACTTCCCCGGTCGGCGCCGCCTAAGCTGCCTTCTGAGCGGACGACGCTCCGCGTGAGCGGGATCATATTAACTAGAACAAGTTCGCAGTGTCAAAGAACTGCAAAATTAGGTCAAGATTAGTAGTTTGACCAGGTCAGAAGCTATTGTGACCTAGGTCATTCTGAAACGTGTTCTAGCTCCATCGGGCCGACACACCTGTCTCCCGCACCGGATCAGGACTCCATCAAGGTGGACGCGGAAAAGTTCACCTCGGGGTCGCGTTCAGCAAAGTAATCGTGCAATGTTGCGCTGAGCTCGTCGGGGTCCCACGCCTGCGCGTCCGAGGTGAACTGACGTTCTGCAGTTGGCGCCGCCACCAGCGTGACCCGGGGTCCGTAGACGATGAAAACCTGGCCGTTGACCGCTTCAGCCGCCGGGGAGGCCAGGAAACCGACCAGCGTGACGACGTGCTCGGGTGAAAGCGGGTCGATCTGGCCCGCGCCGACCTCAGGTGCCTCGCCGAAGACCTCGGCGGTCATCGCGGTCCGCGCTCTCGGGCAGATCGCATTGGCGCAGACCCCGTAGCGGCCCAGCGCCCTCGCAGCAGACAGGGTCAGCGCGGTAATGCCGGCTTTGGCGGCACCGTAGTTGGCTTGCCCGACCGGACCGACCAAACCCGCTTCCGACGACGTGTTGACGATCCGGCCGTAGACCGACCCACCGGCTTCCTTGGCCTTGGACCGCCAGTAGGTGGCCGCGTTGCGGGTAAGCAGGAAGTGGCCGCGCAGGTGCACCGCGATGACCGCATCCCAGTCCTCGTCGGACATGTTGAACAACATCCGATCGCGGGTGATCCCGGCGTTGTTGACCACGATGCTCAAGCCGCCCAAGCCGTCGGCGCAGCTGACCAGTTCGTCGGCGGTCGAGCGCTGACTGATGTCGCCGGCCACCGCGACCGCCTTGGCTCCAGCCGCGCTGATCTCGTCGAGGACGTCGGATGCGTCCAGCGCGGCGGCGATGTCATTGACGACAACGCTGGCGCCGGCTCGGGCTAAGCCGATCGCCTCGGCACGTCCCAAGCCCGCGGCCGCACCGGTGACCACCGCGACCTTCCCGGACAGATCGGTCGCGTTCGTGCTGCTAGTCAATTTATGAATACCTCTAGTCTTCGCGTTTCAGCGCCGCACGCGGGCATTCGGCAATGGCCTGCTCGGCCAACACCTCCCGATCGGCAGGAATCGGATCGGTTTTGACCACGGCGTAATCCTCGTCGTCCAGTTCGAAGACATCCGGCGCGATTCCTACGCATATCGCGTTGCCCTCGCACCGATCGCGGTCCACTATCACTCGCACGGGATCCTCCTTGGGCGTTTCCGACTGCCGGTATTCCCACCATACGACGGAAGGTTGGGCGAATCGGCCGCTGGACCCCCAGACTAGAACGTGTTACAACCAGGGAGGTAAACGGGATCCCGAAGGGACGGCCAATGCGCATCAGTTATACCCCGGAGCAGGAGGAACTGCGCCGCGAACTGCGGTCGTACTTCGCCACGTTGATCACTCCCGAGCGTCGGGAGGCCCTGAGCTCCACGTCGGGCGAAGTGGGCGAAGGCAACGTCTACCGAGAGACCGTCGCACAGATGGGCAAGGACGGGTGGCTCACCCTGAACTGGCCCAAGGAGTACGGCGGCCAGGACCGCTCCTCGATGGACTCGCTGATCTTCGCCGACGAGGCCGCGATCGCCGGGGCCCCGGTGCCGTTTTTGACCATCAATAGCGTGGCGCCCACGATCATGGCGTTCGGCACCGAGGAGCAAAAGAAGTTTTTCCTGCCCAAGATCGCATCCGGTGACCTGCATTTCGCTATCGGCTACTCCGAGCCCGGAGCGGGTACGGACCTGGCGAACCTGCGGACCTCTGCGGTGCGCGACGGCGACGACTACATCGTCAACGGGCAGAAGATGTGGACCAGCCTGATCGCCTACGCCGACTACGTGTGGCTGGCGGTGCGCACCAACACCGAAGCCAAGAAGCATCGAGGCATCTCGATGCTGATCGTCCCCACTGCCGCCGAGGGCTTCTCCTGGACTCCGGTGCACACCATGGCGGGCGTGGACACCAGCGCCACCTACTACTCCGACGTCCGGGTACCGGTGGCCAATCGGGTCGGCGAGGAGAACGGTGGGTGGAAGCTGGTCACCAACCAACTCAACCACGAGCGCGTCGCACTGGTGTCCGCGCAACCGATCATCCTGGCGCTCAACCAGGTCCGGGAATGGGCGCAGAACACCAAAGACGGCGGCGGGGCCCGGCTGATCGACTCCGAGTGGGTTCAACTCAACCTGGCGCGGGTGCACGCCAAAGTCGAGGTGCTCAAGCTGATCAACTGGGAGTTGGCGTCGGCGGCTGACGCCGCCCCGTCGCCGGCGGATGCGTCGGCCGCCAAGGTGTTCGGCACCGAGTTGGCCACCGAGGCCTACCGGCTGCTGATGGAGGTGCTCGGCACCGCCGCGACGGTGCGGCAGAACTCGCCCGGTGCGTTGCTGCGCGGTCGGGTCGAGCGGATGCACCGGGCCTGCCTGATTCTCACGTTCGGCGGCGGCACCAACGAAGTCCAGCGCGACATCATCGGCATGGTGGCGCTGGGTCTGCCCCGAGCCAACCGGTAAAGGATTCTGATGGATTTCTCGACGACAGAAGCGGCGCACGACCTCGGTGATTTGGCCGGCACGATCGTCGACGCCGTGTGCACGCCCGAGCACCAACGCGAATTGGACGGCCTGGACCAACGGTTCGACCGCGACCTTCTGCGCAAGCTCATCGAGGCCGACATTTTGAGCACCGCGGCACCGGAGTCGCTGGGCGGCGGCGGGTACGGGGTGCTGGAGCAGACCGCCGTGCTGGTTGCGCTGGGCCGGGGGCTGGCCGCGGTGCCGTATCTGGAGTCGGTGGTGCTGGCCGGTGGCGCGCTGGCCCGGTTCGGCTCCGCGGACCTCCAGCAGCAGTGGGGCGCGCCAGCGGTGAGCGGCGAGAAGATCCTCACCGTGGCGCTGGACGGTGAAATGGGCGACGGACCGGTGCAGGCCACGCGTTCCGGTGCGGGCTACCGGCTGACCGGAACGCGTACTCAAGTCTTCTACGGGCCGGTGGCTGATGCATTTTTGGTGTCAGCCGAAACCGATTCCGGCACAGCTGTTTTCGTGGTTACTGCTGAAGAGGCATCGGTAACCGCGCTGGAGACCACCGGTCTGGGCAGTGTGGGACATCTGCGACTCGACGGGGTCGAGGTGGGTGATGCGCGGCGGGTCGGCGGCGGCGACGTGGTCGCTTGGCTTTCCACGCATGCTGCGCTGGGTCGCAGCGCATTTCAGCTCGGTGCGCTGGATCGCGGGCTGCAGTTGACCGCCGAATATGCGCGCACCCGCGAACAATTCGATCGTCCGATCGGCAGCTTCCAGGCGGTGGCCCAACGACTGGCGGACGGCTACATCGACGTCAAGGGTTTGCGGTTGACACTCACTCAGGCAGCATGGCGGCTGACCGAGGACTTGCCTGCCGACACCGAGGTGGCGACCGCGGCGTTCTGGGCTGCCGAGGCGGGACACCGGGTGGCGCACACCATTGTCCACGTGCACGGCGGTGTCGGTATCGATATCGACCACCCGGTACACCGCTACTTCCTGGCGGCCAAAGAGACCGAGTTCGCGCTGGGCAGCGCCACCGGGGCGCTGCGCAAGATAGGTCGTGAACTGGCGGACACGCCTGCGTGACGCAAGATCTCCCGACCGTCACCGACCTGCTCAAGCCGTTGGTCGACGTCGACGATCGTGGCATCTACTTCGAAGACTCGTTCACCAGTTGGCGGGAGCACCTTCGGCACGGCGCAGCGGTGGCCGCCGCGTTAGGCGAGCGACTCGACCCCGGGCGGCCACCGCACGTCGGGGTGTTATTGGAAAACACTCCGTTCTTCTCTGCCCTACTGATCGCGGCCGGCTTATCGGGCATCGTGCCAGTCGGGCTCAACGCCGTCCGCCGGGGAACCGCGCTGGCCCGCGATGTCGACCACGCAGACTGCCAGCTGGTGTTGACCGATTCGAAATCTGCTGCGGCACTGGGTGGTACGCCGCATATCGATGTGGACTCGACGACCTGGGCCGACGAGGTGGCCGCACACGCGGGTGCACAGGTGCAGTTCCGGTCCGCGACGGCCGCCGATCTGTTCATGCTGATCTTCACCTCCGGCACCAGTGGCGATCCCAAAGCAGTGAAATGCAGTCAGGGCAAGGTCGCGATCGCCGGCGTGACGATGACCGAACGCTTCGGCCTGGGCCGCGACGACCGCTGCTATGTGTCCATGCCGTTGTTCCACTCCAACGCGGTGCTGGTCGGGTGGTCGGTGGCCGTCACGTGCCGCGGCTCAATGGTGTTGCGCCGCAAGTTCTCGGCTTCGGGGTTCATGCCCGATATCCGACGCTACGGTGTCACCTACGCCAACTATGTCGGCAAGCCGCTGTCGTATGTGCTCGCCACTCCCGAGCTGCCCGACGACGCCGACAACCCACTGAAAGTGGTGTACGGCAACGAGGGTGCACCGGCCGACGTGGAGCGGTTTGCCCGCAGATTCGGCTGTATCGCCGTCGACGGCTTCGGTTCTACCGAGGGCGGAGTCGCCATCGCCCGCACACCGGACACGCCGGAGGGCTCGTTGGGTCCACTGCCCGACGGCATCGGGATCATCGACGTCGACACCGGTGACCCCTGCCCGCCGGGAGCGATCGGTGAGTTGGTGAACATCGCCGGCCCAGGCCGCTTCGAGGGTTACTACAACGATCCGGAGGCTGACGCGCAACGGATGGCTGACGGTGTCTATCACAGCGGTGATTTGGCTTACCGCGACGAGAACGGGTACGTGTATTTTGCTGGGCGGCTCGGTGATTGGTTGCGGGTCGATGGGGAGAACCTCGGCACTGCGCCGATCGAGCGGGTACTGGCCCGCTACCCGGGGGTCAGCGAGGTCGCGGTGTACGCCGTGCCCGACCCGGCCGTCGGCGACCAGGTGATGGCCGCAGTGGTAATGGCCGCGGGCACGGAATTCGATGCCGACACGTTCCGCGCATTCCTGGCCGAGCAGCCCGATCTGGGGCCCAAGCAGTGGCCGTCCTACGTCCGCATCAGTACGGCGCTGCCGCGCACCGCGACGTTCAAGGTGCTCAAACGGGAGCTCTCCGGCGAAGGTGTCGAGTGTGCGGATCCGGTGTGGCCGATCAAACGCTAGTGGGCGCCACTGAGATCGACTTGGTGTCCAGGTAGCTCTCAATTCCTTCGCGGCCCAACTCCCGGCCGTAGCCGCTGGACTTGACGCCGCCGAACGGCGCGTAGGGGTCCATCGTGTAACCCTGGTTGACACCGAAGGTGCCGGTGCGGATTCGGGCAGCCAACTCCACCCCGCGCCCGGTGTCGTCGGTCCATACCGACCCTGCCAGACCGTAATCGGAGTCGTTGGCGATGTGCACCGCGTCGTCGTCGTCGCGGTAGCCGATGACGGTGAGCACCGGTCCGAAGATTTCTTCGCGGGCAATCCGCATGGTGTTGTCGGCGTCGGCGAACAGCGTGGGCCGGACGTACCATCCGCGCTCGACGCCATCCGGCATCCCGGTGCCGCCGGTGATCAGCCGGGCACCCTCGGCCTGGCCGGTCTGGATGTAGCCGGTCACCCGCTCCTGCTGCCGCCGCGCCACCAGGGGGCCCATCTGGGTCGCGGGATCGGTAGGGTCACCGACGACGATCGTCTGCATCTCGGTCGCCAGTGCGTCGATGAAACCTTCTCTTCGGCTGTCCGGCACCAGGATTCGGGTTAGCGCATTGCAAATCTGCCCGCTGTTTGACAGGCTGGCTGACCGGATGCCGGCCGCCACCGTGCCCGGGTCGGCATCGTCGAGGACGATCGCCGCGGATTTGCCACCAAGCTCCAGGCTCACCCGTGTCAAACCGGCGGCACAGGTTTCGGCTACCCGTCGGCCCGCAGCCGTCGACCCGGTGAACGACACCTTGTCCACGCCGGGATGGCCGACCAAGTACTCACCGGCGTCGGCGCCGCCGGGCAACACGCTGACCACACCGGGTGGCAGCTCGAGTTGCTCGATGAGCTCGGCGAGCAGCAGCGCGTCCAGCGGCGATTCCGGCGCCGGCTTGAGCACCACGCAACAACCGGCGAGCAGCGCCGGCACCAGCTTGGTGACGATCAGGAACTGCGGCATGTTCCACGGCACGATCGCGGCAACCACCCCGACCGGTTCGCGGCGAATGTGAATATCGGCGCCGTAGCGGCCGGCCCGAATCTCGTGCCACGACAGGCTTTCAGCCAGATCACAGAACGCGGTCATCATCATCCACGGCAGTCCGACCTGGGCGCGCTGGGCGAAGCTGATTGGAGCGCCGATCTCAGTGGTGATGAGCTCGGCCATTGCCGAGCGCCGCTCGCCGTAGCGTTCGACCAGTCGCCGTACCGCGGCAATGCGCTCGGCGGGATCGAGCCGCGGCCACGGCCCCTGGTCGAATGCGGCACGCGCAGCTGCGACGGCAGCGTCGACGTCGGCAGGTCCGGCCGACGCCACGCGCGCAACCGGAGCTTCGGTGGCCGGTGAGGTCACCTCGATCACCGCGTCGCTACGGGGTGATGACCAACTCCCACCGATGAACAGTGCGTCGTGTCGCTGCACGCAGACCTCCCCGCGGCTGAATATCAACTACTTGCGATTGCGGTCTCGAGCATATACGGTCAGCGCTGCAGGCGGGTGGTCGTGAGCGACAGGAGTAGGCATGGCTCGTTTCCCCAAGCCGGCGGAAGGCAGCTGGACGCAGCACCACCCAGCGCTCGGAATCGGTCCGGTGTCATACGAGGACTCCATCTCAGCGGAGTTCTATGAGCTCGAGCGGGCCGCAATCTTCAAGCGGGCCTGGTTGAATGTCGGCCGCGCCGAGCAACTTCCGCGCAAAGGCCGCTACTTCACCAAGGAGCTGCAGGTTGCCAACACGTCGATCATCGTGGTGCGCACCATGACCGGCGACATCAAAGCGTTCCACAACATTTGCCGCCACCGTGGCAACAAACTGGTGTGGAACGACATGCCGCAGGAGGAAACCAGCGGCTTTTGCCGCCAATTTCGGTGCAAGTACCACGCCTGGTGTTACGACCTGGACGGCAACCTCACCCATGTCCCGCAGGAAAACGAGTTCTTCGCCTTCGACAAGAACCGCTACGGGCTGGTGCCGGTGCACTGCGACGTCTGGGAAGGCTTCATCTTCGTCAGCTTCGCCGCCGAACCCGAGCAGTCGCTACGGGAGTTTCTGGGGCCGATGATCACCGACCTGGAGGGCTACCCGTTCGGT
The DNA here is from genome assembly GCF_059812525.1 of Mycobacterium sp. NGS51. Classification (NCBI taxonomy): domain Bacteria; kingdom Bacillati; phylum Actinomycetota; class Actinomycetes; order Mycobacteriales; family Mycobacteriaceae; genus Mycobacterium; species Mycobacterium sp. NGS51. The sequence goes on along the minus strand of NZ_JCALCV010000001.1, from coordinate 110,985 downwards.
CAACTGACGTCGCGGTGGTGCTACCGCTCGGAAGTGAAGGCGAACTGGAAGCTTTACCTGGACGCGTTTCAGGAGTTTTATCACGCGCCGGTGTTGCACGCGAACCAGTCGCCGACCAAATACTCCAAGGCGGCGGCAGAAGCCGGCTTCGAGGCGCCGCACTACCGCATCGACGGCCCGCACCGACTGGTGTCGACGTCGGGTGTGCGAGCCTGGGAGATGGATGCCGAGATGCGCAAGCCCATCGAAGACATCTGCCGCAGCGGGCTTTTCGGTCCGTGGGACGGCCCCGATCTCGGCACGCTGCCTGCTGGCGTCAACCCGGCTCACTGCAACCCATGGGGACTGGACTCGTTTCAGATCTTCCCCAACTTCGTGATCCTGATCTGGGGACAGGGCTGGTATTTGACCTATCACTACTGGCCGTCTTCGTATAACAGTCACGTATTCGAGGGCACCCTGTACTTCCCGCCGCCGCGCACTCCGCGCGAACGCGTCGCCCAGGAGCTGGCGGCAGTGACCTTCAAGGAATTCGGTCTGCAGGACGCCAACACACTGGAGGCCACTCAGTCGATGATCGAATCGCGTGCGGTTGACCGATTCCTCCTCAACGACCAGGAGGTGCTGCTACGGCACCTGCACCACGAGACCGCGGCGTGGGTCGAGAACTATCGGCGCAACTCGGTGGGGGTCTGATGTCGGCTAACCTGCCACCCGAATTCGCAGACCTGGAACAGTTTTCCGATTGGTGTCTCGCAAGCGAACCGCAGCGCTACCACAAGCGGCTCACCAGCACGATGGTCGAGATGCAGTCCCTCTACGATGCCATCACACCGCGCGCCGAGGATGCGCTGGCCTACTGCGACAAGTTCAGTCTTGACGACATGCCCGACGACGTCATGAACCTGATGTATCTGCTGTACTCGATGATCATGGTGTCTTTCCCGGTCGAATGCTGGAAGCAGCCGCGCATTCCCGATTCGGGCGCATCGACGTTGGATTGCGTCAGCGAACCCGTGCCGTGATCGTGCTGCGGGCCGCCCGCTGGGCGGATGTCGACTCCGGACAGGTGCACTCACCGGCGGTGGTCGTGATTGACGATGGCCGGATCGCCGCAGTCAATCCGTCTGAGCCGCCGCCAGCTTCGGCGGCCGAGATCGACCTCGGCGATGTGACGCTGCTACCCGGGCTGATGGACATGGAACTCAACCTGCTCATCGGCGGCCCCGGCGGGCCGGAGGGGTTGCCGTCGCCGATGCACGGTGTGCAGGACGACCCGGCCTACCGCACCCTGCGCGGCGCGGTGAACGCCCGCACCACCCTGGACGCGGGTTTTACCACCGTGCGCAATCTGGGCCTGATGGTCAAGAGCGGCGGTTACCTGCTCGACGTGGCGCTGGAACGCGCGATCGATCAGGGCTGGCATGCCGGTCCACGGATCGTGCCGGCCGGGCATGCCGTCACACCCTATGGCGGACACCTGGATCCGACGGTCTTCCAACGCCTGGCTCCCGGCATCATGCCGCTGTCGGTGGCCGAAGGGATCGCCAACGGCGTACCCGACGTGCGCGCCTGTGTGCGCTACCAGATCCGCCACGGCGCCAAGGTGATCAAGGTGTCCGCCTCCGGCGGTGTCATGTCGCACAGCACCTCGCCGGGCTCGCAGCAGTACTCCGACGAGGAGTTCGCCGCGATCGCAGACGAGGCACACCGCGCCGGGATCCGGGTGGCCGCGCACGCGATCGGCGATAGCGCGATCCGGGCCTGTATCAACGCCGGAATCGACTGCATCGAACACGGTTTCCTGGCCACCGACGACACCATCCAGATGATGGTCGACCACGGCACCTTCCTGGTTTCGACGACGTATCTCACCGAAGCGCTAGCCGTTGACCGCGTGGCACCCGAGCTTCGCAAGAAGGCGGCCGAGGTATTCCCGCACGCTAAAGCCATGCTGCCCAAAGCGATTGCGGCCGGAGTACGGATCGCATGCGGCACCGATGCGCCCGCAATCCCGCATGGCCAGAACGCCAAGGAACTCTGCGCACTGGTCGATCGCGGCATGACACCGATGCAGGCGATCCGCGCGGCAACCGTGACCAGCGCCGAGCTCATCGAAGCGGACCACGAACTCGGCCGGCTGGCAGCTGGCTATCTCGCCGACATCATCGCCGTACCAGGCGACCCGTCCCGCGACATCGCCACCACGCTGGACGTGTCGTTCGTCATGAAAGACGGTCGCGTTTACAAGCGCGCCTAGGACACACCATGGAACTCACGGACAACATCTTGTGGCTGCTGAAGCAGGCCTTCCACTTTTCGCTCAAAACCGTCAATGATGCGATCAGCAGCCACGGAGTGACCACCGCACAGATCGGATTGATGCGTCAGTTGGCCAACGAACCCGGCCTGTCCGGGGCCGAGTTGGCCCGGCGGCTGCTGATCAGTCCGCAGGGCGTGCAGTTGGCGATCAGCGCGCTGGAGAGCCGCGGCCTGGTGGAGCGCAAACAGGATCCGCAGCACGGCCGGATCCTGCAGTCCTATCTCACCGACCAGGGCCGCGCGGTCGTCTCGGCTGTACTCGCCGACGCGCTGACCGCCCACGAAAGGGTCTTCGGCGTACTGGACGCCGACGAGCGACAGTTGCTGCATGATCTGCTCGCCCGGGTGGTCGAACAAGGCACCGGCAATCCGCTCTTCACAGATCACCATGAATCAAGTACTTGATACTAATCACAAGTACTTGATACTCTGCTGGGCGATGGAGCAGACGACGAACGACGCTGTCACGGAGGAAGTGACGATTCAGCTGGACCGGCGCACTACCGTCGTGCCGTACCGGGACGGCAACACCGTTCTGCAGACCGCCCGGATGGCCGGCTTGGCCGCGCCGTCGTCATGCGAAACCGGCTCGTGTGCAACCTGTATGGCACGCCTGGTACACGGCAGCGTGCGCATGATCAACAACGACGCGCTGACCGAAGAAGAAGTTGACGACGGCTGGATCCTCACCTGCCAGTCGTTGCCGACCAGTCGTTTGGTGAGGGTGGTCTATGACTAGTCAGCGAGTTGCGGCGGTGACCGGCGGCGCGTCGGGCATGGGTGAAGCCACCTGTCACGAGCTTGGCCGCCGCGGGCACAAGGTCGCCGTTCTCGATCTCAACGGCCAAGCGGCCCAGCGGGTTTGCGACGAGCTGCGAAGCGATGGCGTCACCGCACTGGCGGCGGAGGTGGATGTCACCGATCGCCAAGCGGTCGAGGAGGCGTTCGCCAAGGTACGCAGTGAGCTCGGCCCGGTAGGCATTTTGGTGACCAGCGCGGGCATGGTGGGTTTCGAGCCGTTCAGCGAGATCACGCCAGAGTCATGGCAGCGGATCATCGATGTCAACCTCACCGGTACGTTTCACTGCTGTCAGGTGGCGCTACCCGACATGGTGGCCGCGGACTGGGGCCGCATCGTGATGATCTCGTCGTCCAGCGCCCAGCGCGGATCACCGGGCATGGCGCACTATGCCGCTTCGAAAGGCGCGCTGATCACCCTGACCAAATCGCTGGCGCGTGAGTATGCCGGTGCGGGAATCACGGTCAACAACATTCCGCCGTCGGGTATCGAGACTCCGATGCAGCACCAATCACAAGCCGACGGAAACCTGCCGTCGAACGAGACGATGGCCGCTCAGATTCCGGTGGGACACCTCGGCACCGGTGACGACATCGCGGCGGCGGTCGGGTTCTTGTGCTCCCAAGCGGCGGGGTTTATCACCGGACAGGTGCTCGGCGTCAACGGCGGAGCAGTGATGTGACAGGAGGTTCACGTGGCGCGATGGCCTAAACCGGCGGAGGGCAGCTGGACCGGCCACTACCCAGATCTGGGCACCGGGCCGGTTTCCTTCCGAGATTCCACGTCACCGAAGTTCTATGCGGCCGAACGGGAGGCGATCTTCAAGCGCGCCTGGCTCAACGTCGGCCGCATCGAGGACGTCCCGCGCGTCGGCAGCTACTTCACCAAGGACATCGCGGCAGCAGGCACGTCGATCATCGTGGTCAAAGGCAAAGACAAGGTGGTGCGCGCCTTCCACAATATTTGCCGACACCGCGGAAACAAGTTGGTGTGGAACGACTTTCCCAATGCGGAAACCAAGGGCGTGTGCCGACAATTCACCTGCAAATATCACGGCTGGCGCTACGACCTCGACGGTGCGTTGACATTCGTACAGCAGCCAGGAGAGTTCTTCGACCTGGACACCGACTCATACGGGCTGCGTTCGGTGCACTGTGACATCTGGAACGGCTTCATCTTCGTCAACTTCGATGCCGAGCCGCGGCAAAGTCTGCGGGAGTTTCTCGGGCCGATGATAACCGGACTCGACGATTATCCGTTCCACAAGCTCACTGAACGCTACGACTGGGTGGCCGACAACAACAGCAACTGGAAGATCTTTGCCGACGCGTTCCAGGAGTATTACCACGTTCCCGCGCTGCACCCACAACAGGTTCCACCCGCGGTGCGCGACCCCAATGCCGGATTCGAATGCGCCCATTTCCAGATCGACGGACCACACCGCTTGGTGTCTACCGCCGGTACCCGCCGCTGGCTGATGGCACCGGAGTACATGTACCCGATCGAACGAGCCACGCGCAGCGGTCTTGTCGGGCCCTGGCGAACCCCGGATTTGGGTGACCTGCCCGCCGGGCTCAACCCCGGTGGCATCGATCCATGGGGCATCAGCAACTTCCAGATTTTCCCCAACCTGGAGATCCTGATCTACGGCGGCTGGTACCTGCTCTACCGGTATTGGCCGACCTCGCACAACACCCATCGGTTCGAGGCCTACACCGCGTTTCACCCTGCTCGCAGCGTGCGTGAGCGCATCGAACACGAGGTCGCCGCGGTGGTGCTCAAAGAGTTCGCGCTGCAAGACGCCGGCATGCTGGGCGGCACCCAGGCCGCACTGGAAACCGGCATCGTCGACGACTTCCCACTCAACGATCAGGAAATCCTGGTCCGCCACCTGCACAAGGCGGTCGGCGACTGGGTCGCCGAATACCAACGCGAGCACGAACCGGCAGGGGCGGCCCATGTCTGACCCGCTTCTGCCCAGTGCCTTCGCCGAACTCGAGCCTTACGCCGAAACCTGGTGTCTACCGACGGAATCTGAGCGGTGGGATAGACGAATGGCCAGCAGCATGGCCGACATGCGGCAGTTTTACGACGCCTTTTTCCCGCGGCTGGAAGAGGCAATCGAATACTGCGACAAGTTCTCGCTCGACGACCTTCCCGACGACGCGCTGCATCTGCTGCACCTCATCTATTCGCTGATCCTGGTCGCGATGTCAGTGGAGGTCATGCATCAAATCAAACCCACCGACGCCGCCGACGCCGTCATGACGCGAATCAGCGAACCGGTGCCATGAGGAAAGGACAGGCGATGAGTCTGCTTGCCATCAACAAGCTCACGACCACGGTGGGCGCCGAGGTCGACGGTATTGATCCCGATCGACTGGCCACCGACGACACTCTCGGGGAGGCGGTCCTCGACGCGTTGGAAGAAAACGGCGTGCTGGTCTTTCCCGGTCTGCACCTGAATCCTGAAGCACAGGTGGCGTTTTGCCGTCGGCTCGGCGAGGTCGACTACTCCTCAGACGGACACCATCGGGTGCCGGGAATCTATCCGATCACCCTGGATGTGTCGAAGAACTCCTCGGCGGCCTATCTGCGAGCCACTTTCGACTGGCATATTGACGGCTGCACCCCGATCGACGACGAATGCCCGCAGAAAGCTACCGTGCTGTCGGCCGTCCACGTCGCCGAACGCGGCGGCGAAACCGAGTTCGCCAGCTCATATGCCGCCTACAACGCGTTGAGCGACGACGAGAAGCAGCACTACGGGTCGTTGAAAGTTGTTCACTCCCTGGAGGCCTCGCAGCGGCGCGTCACGCCTGATCCCACACCCGAGCAGCTGGCGCGGTGGCGGGCGCGCCGCACCCACGACCATCCGCTGGTGTGGACACATAGCAGCGGCCGCAAGTCGCTGGTGCTCGGCGCGTCCGCCGACTACGTCGTGGGTATGGATCTCGACGCGGGCCGCGAGCTGCTGGCCGAACTGCTCGACCGCGCCACGGTGCCCGCCAAGGTCTACAGCCACTGGTGGTCGGTTGGCGACACGGTGATCTGGGACAACCGCGGGGTACTGCACCGGGCTGCACCCTACGATCCGGACTCACCGCGAGAGATGTTGCGCACCACCGTCCTTGGTGACGAGCCGATCCAGTAGCCCGGCGACGCTGGCGCCGAGACTGCAATGAACGCGCCCAAACTGCGCTGAGAGTGCGTTTTTGCTCGATCGATCGCGCTGGACGCAGTTTCGATGGGAAGTCATTAGCCGAGCATTGAGGGAATGACGGCCTCGACGAGGTGCGGCCCTGGTTCGATGAACGCCGCGCGCAGCGCGTCGGCGAACTCCTCGGCGGTGGCGACCCGCCGCGCCGGCACCCCCATTCCCTCGGCGAGCTTGACGAAATCCATTCTTGGGCCAGTTAAGTCAAGCAGTTGCTGCGCTTTGGGTCCGGGCGCACCCTCGGCTCCGACGCGTTGCAGTTCGAGCCGCAGAATGTCGTAGGCGCCGTTGCTGTAGATGACGGTGGTGACGTCGAGATTCTCCCGCGCCTGGGTCCACAGGCCCGAATTGGTGTACATCGCCGAGCCGTCGGATTCCAGGCACAGCACCGGACGATCCGGCGCAGCGACTGCGGCACCCACCGCCGCGGGAATGCCGTATCCGATCGCCCCGCCGGTCAGGGTCAGCCAGTCATGGGCCGGTGCCCCGGCCGTCGCGGCAGCCAACGGCAGCCCGGAGGTGTTCGACTCGTCGACCACAATTGCGCGTTCCGGCATGAGCGCACCGATCACGTCGGCGGCCGAAACGGCGGTCAACGCGCCCGTGGGCAGCTGCGGGCGCGATGGCGCCGCAGTCTCGGCGACGGTGCCTGGCGCCACCTCGTCTGCCAATGCCGCCAGCGCGTCGGCAGCCCCGGTGTGATGCGCGAGCACGTGTACTTCGCAGCCATCCGGCACCAAGTCGCTGGGCTTGCCCGGATAGGCGAAGAACGACACCGGTGAGGCCGCACCGGCCAGGATCAGATGTTTGGCGCCGTCGAGTTGCGCGGCAACGGCTTCCGCGAAGTAGGCGATGCGCTCGACGGCGGGAGTACCGGCGCCGCGCTCCAGCCGGGTCGGGAACGTCTCGCAATACCAGCGGGCACCGCAGGCCGCCGCAGCCCGGGCCGCCGCCTGCAGGCCGGGAGCTCGGGTGGCGTCGCCGCCGACCAGAATCACCGCGGGCTCGCCGGAGCGCAGCACCTTGGCTACCAGCTTGACCGCGTCCGTGTCGACGGTTGACGTCGTTGGCTGGGGAGGCGCCGGACGACTGGTTTGCGCGACCTCGCTCCACGAAAGGTCCGCCGGCAGAATCAGGGTGGCGACCTGTCCCCCACTTTGGCTAGCGGCGATAGCCTCGGCGGCGGCGGCCGCGACATCGCCGTCGGTTCGGCGCAGCCACCCGGACACGCTACCGGCCACCGCGTCAATGTCGGATTCCAGTGGTGCGTCGTACTTTTTGTGATAGGTGGCGTGGTCGCCGACAACCACCACCATCGGCACCCTCGCCCGACGCGCGTTGTGCAGGTTGGCCAGGCCGTTGCCAAGCCCCGGCCCGAGGTGCAGCAGCACCGCCGCGGGACGTCCGGTGATGCGCGCATAGCCGTCGGCCGCTCCGGTGGCCACGCCTTCGAACAGGGCCAGCACGCCACGCATTCGCGGCACCGCGTCCAGTGCGGCCACGAAATGCATCTCGGAGGTACCGGGGTTGGCAAAGCACACGTCGACCCCGCCGTCGACCAGAGTGTTGATCAGCGCATGGGCACCGTTCATGTGTGCAGTCTTGCAGATCTGGTTCGGGGCGCCGCGAGCTCCTGGAGGGCGGACAGAAACAGCTCGTCCATCTGTGGGCTCAGGTCAGTCAGGGTTGCAGCGTTGGCGTAGCTGACGGCGCCGAAGACGCGCTCGAGCGCATCGGTGGCGGAGCCGCTCCCGATGGAAAGGCACAGGCAGGCAACGCCTTCCGTTCGGAGTTCTTCTAGCGCCTTGGAAGCGTCGGCTTCTGCATAACGGCCTTCATAGCCGTCGTCGTAGGGAAACCCATCCGAAAGCAGGAGCAATAGCCGATTCGGTGTACCGGCCTGGGTTTTGAGGATTTCGCCCGCGCCACGGATCGCGCCGCCCAGGCGGGTGTAGCCCGATGGCTGCAGCTGGTTGAGTCGCGCCTGCGCGACGACGCCGAATCGTTGTCCGAAGGTCTTGATGGCCGGCAGTTGGACGGCGTGCCGGCCCTGTGACCGGAATGCGTAGACAGCGACGCGATCACCCAGTTCCTCCAGCGTGACCGCCAGGGAAGCGGCCGCCCGCCGCTGATGGTCGTGTACCGCGAGTCCGTCCGGATCAGTATCGGTGGCGGACCCCGAGGCGTCCAGCAAGATGAGAACACCGAGGTCGCGCGCGAGTTTGCGGCGTTCTGCGTATACGCGCTCCGGTGTGGAGTAACCACTGCGCAAGTCGACGAACAGGTCGATGAGTGCCTCGATGTCGAGGTCGTCGCCGTCGGGACGGCCACGCAGAACCTTGGGACCGAGGCCGACGCGAGACAAGCGCCGCCGGAGCACCTCGTCGTGCGCAACGCCGGCCGCCGAGACATCCCCGCCGGCGGTCAGTGGAAAATCGATGACCCGGCACCAGTCAGGCCGATACCGGTTGTTGAAGACATCCCACTCTGGATGCAGGGCGCCGCCGACGCCCAGCGCCGCGCCGGGCTTGCCGTCGTTAGTGAACCGGATCTGCGTCGGAAGTGGCCGGACATTCGGGCCGAGCGCGTGCGCCCGACGCAGGGAGTTCACCTGTAACTCGCCACCGGCGGCAGCATCGCCCTGCGATCGCGAATTGCCGAACAGCTTGCGGAGAACGTCCGACACCAGCCGCGAGTTGAACAACGGATTTTCGAACAGTCGGAGAATTTTGCTCTCCCCGGCTCGTTCATCGTCGGCGTCGTCGCCTGCCTCGGGCGAGTCGACGAAGTCGAATTGCAGCCGCAGATCCTTCTCGGTAGCCGGTGTGCCCGGTCCGGAAGCTGATGCCAGCAGCCGCGACGGCTTGATGACACCGAACCACTCCGGAGCGGCGCCGACTTGCGCTCGGCTCCTTGCGATTTCGAGTGACTCGTCAGCGGTCACGGTGCGCGGATTCCCGTCAGGGCGCAACGCGGCTGCGACTGGAACCTGGTCGGCGAGTTCGGCAAGAACACGGTGCGAGGATCAACATCCGGGTGGATGCCACTTCGCGCAGCGGCGAGCCATCCAGGTTCCGGATGGTGTTTCCGAGGCCGACCAGGGCATGCGCCGTCTCGGTGTCGATTCCAGCCTCGTGGGCCACGATTTGCGTTTCGATTTCGGCGGGCGGGAAGCCGAGTTCGATGGCGACGAAACGTTGACGAGTCGACTCCTTGATGTTCTTCAGGACGCTCTGGTAGCCCGGGTTGTAGGAGATAACGAGCTGAAACCCCGGCGCCGCAGGCAAAGTCGTGCCGAGCCGATCGACCGGCAGCTCACGGCGATGGTCAGTGAGTGGATGGATCACCACGGTGGTGTCCTGGCGTGCCTCCACCACCTCGTCGATGTAACAGATCGCGCCCGTACGGACCGCCCGCGTCAGCGGCCCGTCCACCCAGACCGTTTCGCCGCCTTTGAGCAGGAAACGACCCACCAGATCCGCCGAGGTCATGTCTTCGTGGCCGGCAACGGTGATCAGTTCGCGGCCGAGCTCGTGGGCCATCGCCTCGACGAAACGGGTCTTTCCACATCCCGTCGGCCCCTTCAACAGCACCGGCAAACCGCGCCGGGCTGCCGCGCGGAACACCGCCACTTCATCATTCACCGCCCGGTAAAACGGGCCCTGCGAACGGCTTTCAGCAACAGCTTGGTGGCTGTTGGTCGACATCTCAGTCCCCGCGCTCGAAGGGCATGACGTGCGGAACCGCCACACCGTCGGGCATCACCAGCCGACCGTCGACATCGATGTAACCGGAGTGCTTGGTCGGCAACGGCAGCGCCGGATTCGGGCATGGCTTGTCAGTCCCCTCACCGCAGATGCCACCGTTGAAGTACGAGCGCTTCTGGTGGTCGTCGGGCCAGGGATCGGCGTGCATGCCGATCCATTGCGCGGGGACCATGTAGATGAAGAAGAAGCACCCGCTGACCCCGGCGAAGATCGCCAGGAACCGGGTGAACTGCTGTCTTGCGAACCCGCCTCGAACCTGGTCCAGGCCGCGTTCGACGAGTGTGCGGCCGCGGTCGTCGGTGAAGTAGCGCAGACAGCACAGCGCTGCCTGCACGCCTCCCCACATCAGTCCTTCGTAGACGGGCCATTGGTAATAGGTGTCGGCATTGATCGATACGGACCGGATGGCGCCAGGATAGGTGTAGAAACCGATCGGCAGGAGGATCAGGCCTTCCATGACGAAGTCGAAGACGAATGCGATCGCATAGGTTGCCGCTATCAGTCGGAGGTTGCTGATGTTGGGCCAGCGCGCCTTGATCTTTCGCATGAGCCAGCACCCGACAATGGTGATCAGCAGAACGCCGTAGGCGTATCCGGGAACGTTCGTCAACAGCGGTTCGGCGACCTGATGACCCGGTTCCTCGGGCGACAGCCAACCCGGAATGTGCGACGTCCACGAGCCCCGGTTGAACAGCCAGGTGTTGTAGGTGCACCAGGTGTTGAGGTAGTTGAGCAACGGGTCCTGGAAGAACATCAGGCCCATCGAGATCAAGAGCATGCCGTCCAACGTGATCCGCCGCTCGCGGCGCCACGGCCTGATGAAGAACCACCATATGGCGAACGGCAGGGCGGCCCAAAGAATGATGGCGTTCGCCAGCAGCGGCACTTTCATGTACATCGGCGGATCACTCGGGCCGGTGGGCACTCGCACGAAATAGGGGCCGGTGATCCACCGGACCCACACGTACAACTGCAGCGCCAGTAGCGCACCGCCGATGGCGGCCCAAATCTTGACCGGCTTGACCGCCGCCTGAACATCGGCGCCGAGCGAAGCCACTCCGCCAAGCGGCTCGGTGACCACCGCTGCAGGCCGGTTATCCGGTCGATCGCTCATGCCACCTTCTCCTACTCAGAGGTGCCGCCGTGGACGGCCGAGTCGTCCGGTAATATACCAATCAGTATCTCAGCATCCAATAAGTTTCTCAGAAACTATGACACAATCTTCCCCATGGTGGAGCGTTGGACGCGGGAGCGACGCCTCGAGCACACTCGTTCGCTCCTGCTGGATGCCGCCGAGGACGTGTTCGCCGAAAAGGGTTTCACCACAGCGACTGTCGATGACATCGCCTACGCTGCCGGGTACACGAAGGGCGCGATCTACAAGCACTTCGCCACCAAGGAGGACCTCTTTTTGGCGGTGAGCGACCGATACTGGCGACGCTACTTCGACAATTTCGCGGAGGTGATGTCCACGGCGCGGCAGATCGGGGCGCGCGAACTCGACGAGATCGCCGAGCGGTGGCGCCAACTGAGCCGCGACCGCGGCGCCGAACACGCCGCGCTGGGCCACGAGTTCACCCTGTATCTGCTCCGCAATCCGGATGCGCGGGAACGGGTGGCTGCCAAGAGATCAGAGGTCGTCGCGGCGTTGGCGAAGTTCATCGTCGAGGGCATCGACCGGCTCGGCGGGACGTTGCGCATCCCCGCGTTGACGTTCGCCCAAGCACTCGTCGCCACTAGCGATTCTGTCGTACTGGGTAGTCAACTCGATGAGGTCGACCTCTACCGGCCGATTGTCGAAATGTACGTGTCGGTGATCAAACTGCCCTGACTCAGGCACTTCAGGGTGATTTAGTGGCGACCCGCTGCGCCCGGCTCCGCCGCGCTAGCGGTCGCCACGTGGTTTGCGTGCCTGTCGTCGGCCGGCCTTGCCTCGGTCTGCTCCTTGGCCCAACGGTAGTCGGGCTTGCCGGCCGGTGAGCGCTTGACTTCATCGACAAACCAAAGTGCGCGGGGGACTTTGTATCCCGCGATCTCGGCGCGAACAAACTGATCGAGCTCGGTCAACGCCGGACGGGTTCCCGGCCGCGGCTGCACGACGGCGGCCACGCACTGGCCGTAGCGCTCGTCGGGCACTCCGACCACCAGCGCGTCGAACACGTCAGCATGGCCCTTGAGAGCGGCCTCGACTTCCTCGGGGTAGATCTTCTCCCCGCCGCTGTTGATCGACACCGAACCGCGGCCCAGCATGGTGACCGTTCCGTCGGCCTCTACCTGTGCGTAGTCCCCGGGGATCGCGTACCGCACACCGTTGATGGTTTTGAACGTCTCGGCGGTCTTCTTCTCGTCCTTGTAGTAGCCGACCGGGATATTGCCCTTCTTGGCGATGATGCCGCGCACACCAGAGCCCGGCTTCACTTCGTTGCCGTCGTCGTCGAGCACGACCGTGCGATGGTCGATGGTTACCCGCGGGCCGCCGGTGTGCGCTTCCCCTGCCGCGACGATGCTGGTGCCGCCGAAACCGGTCTCCGACGAGCCAATTGAGTCGGTGATGACCCGGTTGGGCAGCAGCTCGAGAAGCTTCTCCTTGATGCTCGGTGAGAACAGCGCCGCGGTGCTGGCCAACAAGAACAGCGATGACAGGTCGTAGTCGTTGTCTTTCATGAGTGCGTCGAGTAGCGGGCGGGCCATCGCGTCGCCAGTGAAAAACAGCAGATTGACCTTGTGGTCGTGGATTGTCCGCCACACTTCGTCGGCGTCGAATTCCGGTGCCAGAACGGTGGTTTGACCCGAGAACAGCGACATCCACGTGGCCGACTGCGTGGCACCGTGGATCATCGGCGGGATCGGGTAGCGGATCATCGGCGGATTCGCCGCGGCCTGCTTGGCCAGGTCGTACTCATCCTTGACGAATTCGCCTGTCGCGAAGTCGGTTCCGCCGAAGAGCACGCGGTAGATGTCCTCGTGCCGCCACATCACGCCCTTCGGGAACCCCGTGGTGCCGCCGGTGTAGAGCAGGTAGATGTCATCAGCGCTACGTTCACCGAAGTCACGCTCTGGTGAGCCTTCTTCGAGCGCGGAATAGAACTCGACTCCGCCGTAGCGCTGGTAGTCGTTGCCGCTGCCGTCCTCGACGACCAGGACGGTCTTCACATTCAGGGTTTCCGGCAACACGTTGGCGACGCGGTCGGCGTACTGACGCTCATGCACCACCGCCACCATGTCGGAGTTTTCGAACAGATACCGCAGTTCACCCTCGACATAGCGGAAGTTGACGTTGACCAGGATGGCGCCGGCCTTCACGATGCCCAGCATCGCGATCACGATCTCGTTGCGGTTGCGACAGTACAGCCCAACCTTGTCGTCCTTTTTGACGCCCTGGTCGATCAGGTAGTGCGCCAGGCGGTTGGCCTTCTCCTCCAACTGCGCATACGTCAGCTGGTCGTCGCCGCAGATCAGCGCGACACGGTCAGGCACGGCGTCAATGGCATGCTCGGCAAGGTCGGCGATATTCAGAGCCACGGACCCAAACTAGAACGTGTTACATTTCTTGACAAGTTTGTGACAGCCGCGCAGAAAGGCAGACACCGGTGAGCGAGGCTCATGCACTGATTGACCAGCGCGGACATACCCTGATCGTCACGCTGAATCGCCCCGAGGCCCGCAACGCGCTGAGCGGCGAAATGATGCAGGTCATGGTCGAGGCCTGGGACCGCGTCGACAACGACCCCGACATCCGCTGCTGCATCCTGACCGGGGCGGGCGGCTACTTCTGCGCCGGCATGGACCTCAAGGCGGCCACCGCCAAGCCGCCGGGTGAGTCGTTCAAAGACGGCAGCTACGACCCGTCGCGCATCGACGCTCTGCTCAAGGGCCGCCGGCTCACCAAACCGTTGATCGCCGCGGTCGAAGGCCCGGCTATCGCCGGGGGCACCGAGATCCTGCAGGGCACCGACATCCGGGTCGCCGGCGAAAGCGCCAAGTTCGGGATCTCCGAGGCCCGCTGGAGCCTGTATCCGATGGGCGGCTCAGCGGTGCGGCTGGTTCGGCAGATCCCCTACACGGTGGCGTGTGACCTGTTGTTGACCGGGCGACACATCACCGCCGCCGAGGCCAAGGAGATGGGGCTGATCGGGCACGTCGTTCCGGACGGGCAGGCGCTGACCAAAGCGTTGGAGATTGCTGACGCGATCTCCAACAACGGGCCGCTGGCGGTGCAGGCGATCCTGCAGTCCATCCGGGAGACCGAGGGCCTGGCCGAAAACGACGCGTTCAAGATCGACACCCAGATCGGTATCAAGGTGTTCTTGTCCGACGACGCCAAAGAAGGGCCGCTGGCCTTCAAAGAGAAGCGCGCCCCCGTTTTCCGCAGCCGCTAACGCGCCCGCTATTGCGCCGAACGTAACGCCAGCGCGAATTCTCGCCCGGATTTTCGCACTGGCGTTACGCTCGCGCTACGCGTTCACCGGCGCGCTGGGCGTGAACACGACCGGCATCGACTCGAGGCCGCTGACGAAGTTGGCCGGCCGCAGCGGCAAAGCTCCGTCGTGATAAGAGGCCAGTCGCAGATCGGGGAGACGCTGCAGAACGCGCGACGTCATCAGCGAAAGCTCCAGGCGGGCCAGCTGATTGCCCAGACAGAAGTGCGTGCCGAAGCCAAAGGCCAGATGGCTGTTGGGGTCTCGCCGGATGTCGAACTGCTCTGGGTTTCCGAACACGGACTCGTCGAAGTTCGCCGACTCGAACAGCAGCATGATCTTCTCGCCGTCGCGAAGCGAGGTGCCGTGAAAGTCGGTGTCGGCGGTCAACGTCCGGCACATGTTCTTCACCGGCGACGTCCAGCGCAGCATCTCCTCGATGGCGCCTCCTAGCAACAGCGACGACGGGTCAGCCGCTAGTTGCTCCCACTGGTCGCGGTGTCGAAGAAGTTGTTCGGTGCCGCCGGACAGCGTGTGCCGGGTGGTCTCGTCGCCGCCGATGAGGATCAGCAAGGTCTCGAAGACGATCTCGTCATCCGACATCCGCTGTCCCTCAACCTCGGCGTTGACCAGGATGGAGAACAGGTCATCGGTCGGTTCGGCCCGACGCATGGTGATGATGCCCATCGTGAATTCGGTATAGGCCGCAAACGCGTCCATGACCGCCTGGAACTCTGCCGACGTCGGGTCGATGTGCGAGCTCAGCCCGGTGACCAGGTCATCAGACCACTTGAGCAGCATCCCGCGCTCTTCGGGCAGCACGCCCAGCATGTCGCCGATCACGGCCATCGGCAGCGGCGCGGCGATGTCACGGACAAAGTCACACTCGCCGCGCTCACAGACCGCGTCGATCAGCGTGTCGCAGAGCCGCGCGATCGATGGCTCCTTCTCGCGGACTCGCTTGCGGGTGAAACCGGCGTTGACGAGCTTGCGCCGCAACAGGTGCGCGGGGTCGTCCATGTCGATCATGTACGGCATGCCGGGCTGGTCGGGACGAATCCCTCCGGTGCTGGAGAACAGCTCTGGGTTGCGCTCGGCATCGATGATGGCCTGATAGGTCGTGGCCGCGGCCAGCCCGTTGCGATCCCGAAACACCGGCTGGTTGGCGCGCATCCAGCGATACGCCTCCCGGGCTTGCCGGCCGTCGGCGTAGAAGGTGCCGTCTGTCAAATCGACATCGGGAATCGTGACTGTCATGGACTAACCTCCAGATATGCCTGAATCACAACACACCATTGCCGGAACGGTACTGACTATGCCGGTGCGGGTTCGAAAGGCAGACGTGCACACGGCGATGTTCTCGGTGGACGCCGAGGCGGCCCAGCGGCTCATCGACTACAGCGACCTGCAGGTCTGCCAACACCGCCCCGGCCGCGCCGTGGTCAACTTGATGCTGGCGCGCTACATCGACGGCGACCTCGGGCAGTACCACGAATTCGGCACCTGCGTGATGGTCAATCCGCCCGGCTCGCAGGCCCACGGCTGGCGCGCGCTGCAGGACGCGGCAGCGTTCATCCACCACCTGCCGGTCGACCAGAGCTTCACGTTGGAGGCTGGGCGCACCATCTGGGGATTTCCGAAGATCATGGCGGACTTCAGCGTTCGTGAAGGCGGCAACTTCGGGTTCGACGTCAGCGCCGAAGGCTCGCACATCGCGGGCATCGATTTCGGCCGCGGTCTGCCCGTCCCGTCGCTGTTCACGTCGAAACCGCAGGTGCTCAAGACCTACACCTACGCCGAGGGCACTACCCGCGAGGTGCCGTGGGAGATGAAGGTCAGCGGGTTGCGCGGCCGGATCGGCGGGGCGACGCTGCGATTGGGCGATCACCCCTACGCCGCGGAGTTGGCGTCGCTGGGCCTGCCGAAGCGAGCAATGGTGTCGGGATCGGTCGCCAATGTGGAAATGTCGTTCGGCGACGCCCACCCGCTGGGCTGACCGACGTCGATTGCCCGGCTCCTCCTCATCGCGCTGCGCACTCTGCATCATCGCCGGGCGGCTCATCCGGCCAATCTAGAACGTGTTCTAGTCGAGCCGCAAGGACTCTGACGAGCAGACGCAGAATCGCACGATTCGCTGCTCGAACGTGCGATTCTGCGTCTGCTCGCGGGGGGAACTAGACCAATGCGGCCAGCTCGCGGACCTGCTCTACGCTGCGCGCTGAGACCACCATCATCGTCACGCCTGCGGCCTCCCAGACCGTGATCTGCTTACGCACGTAGTCGATGTCGCCAACGATCACCGCGTCATCGACGAGTTCATCGGGAATGACTTTGGCGGCCTCGTCCTTGCGGTTACCGCGAAACAGTGCGGTGACCTCGTCGACGACCTCGGCGTAGCCCATCCGGCGGTAGACGTCAGCGTGGAAGTTGGTGTCCTCGGCACCCATGCCGCCCATGTAGAGCGCCAGGAACGGCTTGATGCCGGCGAACGCCGCCGGCCGATCGTCGGTGATGACCACCTGGGCGGTCGCGCAGACCTCGAAATCCTCGCGACTGCGACGGGCCCCCGGGCGGGCGAAACCCTCGTCGAGCCATTCGTTGTACATGTCGGCCAGTCGCGGGGTGTAGAAGATCGGCAGCCAGCCGTCGCAGATCTCTGCGGCCAGTGCCACGTTCTTCGGGCCTTCCGCGCCCAACATGATCGGAATGTCGGACCGCAGCGGATGGGTGATGGGTTTGAGCGCCTTGCCCAGACCCGTTGTGCCGTCACCTGTTAGCGGCAGCGGATAGTGCGGGCCGTCGCTGGTGACTGGCTTCTCCCGGGCCCATACCTGCCGGATGATGTCGATGTATTCGCGGGTGCGGGCCAGCGGCTTGGGGAATTTCTGCCCGTACCAGCCTTCGACCACCTGCGGACCGGACACGCCCAGGCCCAGCAGGTGGCGCCCGCCGGAAAGGTGATCCAGGGTCAGCGCCGCCATCGCGCACGCGGTCGGGGTGCGCGCAGACAGTTGCACCACCGAGGTGCCCAGCCGCAGCCGGCTCGTCGACGCTCCCCACCAGGCCAGTGGCGTGTAGGCATCCGAGCCCCAGGCCTCCGCGGTGAACACCGCGTCGAAGCCGGCGTCTTCGGCCGCCGCCACCAGCTCACCCGCGTTCTCCGGCGGCTGTGCGCCCCAGTAACCCAGTTGCAGTCCCAGCTTCATTCCCGGCTCCTTGCTCAGATTCTTAGAACCTGTTCTACTCGTTGCTGTGACCACCAGCCAAAGCAGCCCGGTGCAGATCGATACCGATCAGCGGCCTCTCGCGGCACCTCTGAAGCTGTCCTTCGACTACACCCGTTCAGTCGGACCTACCCTCAGCCAGTTCTTCACCGCCCTGCGTGAGCGACGCATCGTCGGTGTCCGGGGCTCGGATGGCCGGGTTTACGTCCCGCCCGCCGAGTTCGACCCCGTGACCTATGAACGATTGACCGAGATCGTACCGGTGGCCAGTGTCGGGACCGTGCTGTCGTGGACCTGGCAGCCCGAGCCTCTACAGGGGCAGCCGCTGGACCGGCCGTTCGCCTGGGCACTGATCAAGCTCGACGGTGCCGACGTCGGCCTGCTACACGCCGTTGATGTTGGATCGTCCGACGCGAGCATTACCGGGGCGCGCGTGCATGCGCGCTGGGTCGACCAGCCAGTGGGAGCGATCACCGATATCGCCTACTTCGCGCTCGGCGAGCAGGCCGAACCCAGTAACCAAACTGCCGATACGACTGACGACCGTGACCCGGTGACCGTCCAGGAGACGCCCAGCAGCATCGAAATCCAGCACACCGCTTCACTTCCCGAGACCGCGTTTCTGCGCGCCCTTGAAGAGGGCAAGCTGCTCGGCGCCCGCACCGGCAAGGACGGGAAGGTGTATTTCCCGCCGAAGGAAGCAGATCCAGCAACCGGCCGCGAACTCGACAACTTCGTCGAACTGCCCGACAAGGGCATAGTGACGACGTTCGCGATCATCAACATCCCGTTCGCCGGCCAGCGCATCAAACCGCCGTACGTCGCCGCCTACGTCCTCCTCGACGGCGCCGACATCGCCTTCCTACACCTGATTCAGGAGATCGACGCCGCCGAGGTGCGGATGGGCATGCGGGTGCAAGCGGTGTGGAAGCCTCAGGAGGAATGGGGCCTGGGCATCGACAACATCGAATACTTCAAGCCGACCGGCGAACCCGACGCCGACTACGACACCTACAAACACCACCTGTAAGAGGGATAACGTGACCGATCGCGATGTAGCTGTCGTCGGATTCGCCCATGCGCCGCATGTGCGCCGCACCGACGGCACCACCAACGGCGTCGAAATGTTGATGCCGTGCTTCCATTCACTTTATGACGAACTCGGGCTTGAGCAGACCGACATCGGCTTCTGGTGCTCCGGCTCGTCGGATTACCTTGCGGGCCGAGCATTTTCGTTTATCTCCGCAATCGACTCGATCGGGGCGGTACCCCCGATCAACGAGTCGCACGTGGAAATGGACGCCGCATGGGCGCTGTACGAGGCCTACATCAAGCTGCTGACCGGTGAGGTCGACACCGCGCTGGTCTACGGCTTCGGCAAGTCCTCCGCCGGCACGCTGCGCCGGGTGCTTGCGATGCAGACCGATCCGTACACCGTCGCGCCGCTGTGGCCGGACGCAGTGTCGATGGCCGGGCTGCAGGCCCGTTTCGGCTTGGACGCCGGCAAGTGGACGGCCGAGCAGATGGCGCAAGTGGCGCTGGACTCGTTCGCGGCTGCGGAGCGCACCGATTCGGAAAGGCCGGCGAAGAGCATCGACGAACTGCTGGCCCGGCCGTTCTTCGCCGATCCCCTTCGGCGCCACGACATTGCGCCGATCACCGACGGCGCGTCGGCGATCGTGCTGGCTGCCGGCGACAAAGCCCGCGAGCTGCGGGAGAACCCAGCCTGGATCACCGGGTTCGAGCACCGCATCGAGACCCCGATCCTCGGCGCCCGCGACCTGACCACCTCGCCGTCAACGGAGGCGTCAGCCAAGGCCGCCACGGGCGGAGATACCAGCTCGATCGAGGTGGCCGAGATCTACGCGCCGTTCACCCATCAGCAACTGATCCTGACCGAGGCGATCGGCCTGCAGTCGTCAACGAAGGTCAACCCGTCGGGCGGCACACTGGCCGCCAACCCGATGTTCTCCGCAGGATTGGAGCGCATCGGCTTTGCAGCACAACACATTTTCGACCGTTCGGCAGGCCGGGTGCTGGCACACGCCACCAGCGGCCCAGTGTTGCAACAGAATCTCGTCGCCGTGCTGGAAGGGAAATAAGATGGCAGGCCAGCTTGCGGCGGTGCTCGGCACCGGCCAGACGAAGTACGTCGCCAAGCGCCAGGACGTCTCGATGAACGGGCTGGTTCGCGAGGCCATCGACAAGGCATTGTCCGACTCCGGGTCGACCATGGCAGACATCGACGCCGTGGTGGTCGGCAAGGCGCCCGACTTCTTTGAGGGCGTGATGATGCCGGAGCTGTTCATGGCCGACGCCGTCGGCGCGACGGGCAAGCCGCTGATCCGGGTGCACACCGCGGGTTCGGTCGGCGGGTCAACCGGTGTGGTGGCGGCCAGCCTGGTGCAGTCGGGCAAGTACCGGCGGGTGCTGGCGATGGCCTGGGAAAAGCAGTCCGAGTCAAATGCCATGTGGGCGTTGAGTATTCCAGTGCCGTTCACCAAGCCAGTCGGCGCCGGCGCGGGCGGCTATTTCGCGCCGCACGTGCGCTCCTACATCCGCCGATCCGGCGCACCGACGCACATCGGTGCCATGGTGGCGGTCAAAGACCGGCTCAACGGCGCCAAAAACCCGTTGGCGCATCTGCATCAACCAGATATCACACTGGACAAGGTGATGTCGTCGCAGATGCTGTGGGACCCCATCCGTTTCGACGAGACGTGCCCGTCGTCCGACGGCGCCTGCGCGGTGGTGATCGGCAACGAAGACGCCGCCGACACGCGGGTCGCCGACGGCCATCCGGTGGCATGGATCCACGCCACCGCATTGCGCACCGAACCGCTGGCGTACTCCGGCCGCGACCAGGTCAACCCGCAGGCCGGGCGCGACGCCGCCAAGGCGCTGTGGAAGGCGGCCGGCATCACCAGCCCGATCGACGAAATCGACGCCGCCGAGATCTACGTGCCGTTCTCGTGGTTCGAGCCGATGTGGCTGGAGAACCTCGGGTTTGCCCCCGAGGGCGAGGGGTGGAAGCTCACCGAAGCCGGCGAAACCGCGATCGGCGGGCGCATCCCGCTCAACGCCTCCGGCGGCGTGCTGTCGTCTAACCCGATCGGCGCCTCGGGTTTGATCCGGTTCGCCGAAGCCGCCATTCAGGTGATGGGCAAAGCAGGCGATCACCAAGTACCCAACGCCCGGAAGGCACTCGGACACGCCTACGGCGGTGGCTCGCAGTATTACTCGATGTGGGTGGTGGGGGCAGACAAGCCATGAAGTACACCTGCAGCGTCGCGATGGGCCCGATCGACCAGCTGACCGAGCTGGCCAGAACCGCCGAGGAGGTGGGGTTCGACGCGATCGCGCTGCCAGACTCGCTGTTCTACATGGAAAAAGCCGCGGCCGACTATCCCTACACCCCGGACGGGTCGCGGATGTGGGACGAGAACACGCCGTGGGTGGACCCGCTGATCGCCGCCGGTGCGATGGGCGCAGTGACCTCGACACTGCGGTTCTACACCAACGTGATGAAACTCGGCTCCCGCAATCCGCTGCTGCTGGCTCGCCAGGTCGGCTCGGTGGCCAACCTGACCGGCAACCGGTTCGGCTTCGGTGTCGGGATCGGCTGGGCGCCGGAGGAATTCGAGTGGTGCGGGGTGCCCTACAAGCGCCGCGGCGCACGCGTCGATGAAATGATCGAAGTCATCAAACTGGTACTGGGCGGTGGGATGGTCGAATTCCACGGCGATTTCTACGACTTCGACCGACTGCAGATGAGCCCGGCCCCCAGCCAGCCGGTGCCGTTCTACGTCGGTGGCCACACCGACGTCGCACTCAAGCGCGCGGCGCGCGTCAGCGACGGCTGGACCAGCGCCATGATGACCGCGGACCAACTCGCCGAAACCATCGGCAAGCTCAATGCTTTGCGCACCGAATACGGCCGTGCCGACCAGCCTTTCGAGTTCCAGGCGGTATGCATCGACAAGTTCGGGGTCGACGGCCACCGCGAGCTTGCCGAGATCGGCGTCACCGACAACATCGTGGTTCCCTGGGTGTTCGACGGACTGGGCTTCGACGCGCCGCTGGAGGCGAAGAAGGATTCGCTGAAGCGTTTCGCCGACACCTATATCCACTCGGGATGGCAACAGTGACAGACTCGCCCGCACACCTGGCCGGCAAGCGTTCCCGCGACGCGGTGATCGCCCGCGACAAGGCAGCCTGGTTGGAGGTTTTCGCCGACGACGCGATCGTCGAAGACCCCATCGGTCCATCGCATTTCGATCCGGAGGGTAAGGGCCATCGCGGCCGCGACGCCATCTCGGCGTTCTGGGACAAGGCGATCGCCCCGACCGACAAGATCGAGTTCAACTTCGTCGACACCTTCCAGTGCGGCAACGAGGAAGCCAACGTCGGCAACATCGTGATCACCATGGGCGGGTACCGGATCACCACCGACGGCGTCTTCACCTACAAGGCCGACGACGACGGCAGACTGGTGGCACTGCGCGCGTACTGGGAGGTCGACCGCGCCACGGCGTCGGCGCGCAAAATCTAGAGCGGTTCCAGCCCGGTGAGGTAACGGCGGCCCAGGTCCTGATAGGCCTGCGGGTTGGCCTTCACCCACATCTCGGCCCCAGTGCCCGCGATCGGCCCCTTCACCGTGGCCGGTGCCCCCACCACCAGCACCTCGTCGGGGATCTTCGTGCCACCGAGCACCAGCGCACCGGCTGCGACCATGCTGCGTGCGCCGATCACCGCCCCGTCCAGGACGGTGGCGTGGTTGGCGATCAGCGCCTCAGCCCCGACGTGCACGCCGTGGATGGTGCACATATGCGCCACCGTGGCCCCCGGGCCGATGTCGACCGGGATCCCGGGCGGTGAATGCAGCACCGATCCGTCCTGAACATTGGCGCCCTCGCGCACGACGACCGGCCCGTAGTCGGCGCGCAGTACGGCGTTGAACCACACTGACGCGCCGGCTTGGATCGTCACGTCACCGATCAAGGTCGCGGTGGGCGCAACGAAGGCGGTGGGATCGATCTTCGGCGCGCGGCCTTCGAAGGAAAACAACGGCATCGTTCAGATATACCTCACAGCGGGTAGGCCCTAGTGAGAGCGGCCATGATTGCGCGATCCGATAGAAAAACTGTAACGTGTTCTAGTTAGAAGCTGACAAAGTTGGAGGCGTAGCATGGCTACCGAGACGGCCGGCATTCGCGAGATCGACACAGGCACCCTGCCCGACAGGTTCGCCCGGGGTTGGCACTGCTTGGGCCCGGTCAAGGACTTCCTGGACGGGCAGCCCCACGGCATCGAAATCTTCGGCACCCACCTCGTCGTGTTCGCCGACTCGCAGGGCGGACTGAACGTCCTCGACGGCTATTGCCGGCACATGGGCGGCAACCTGGCGCAGGGCACCATCAAAGGCGATGAACTCGCCTGCCCATTCCACGACTGGCGCTGGGGCGGTGACGGCAAGTGCAAGCTGGTGCCCTACGCCAAGCGCACGCCTCGACTGGCCCGCACCCGTGCCTGGACCACCGATGTCCGCGGCGGACTGCTGTTCGTCTGGCACGACCCTGAAGGCAACCCGCCGCCGGACGAGGTACGGATCCCGGAGATCCCCGAGTGGTCCGGTGGTGAGTGGACCGACTGGCGGTGGAACAGCATGGAGATCAACTCCAACTGCCGCGACATCATCGACAACGTCACCGACATGGCGCACTTTTTCTACATCCACTACGGGCTGCCCACGTACTTCAAGAACGTGTTCGAGGGCCACATCGCCTCGCAGTACCTACACAACGTCGGCCGACCCGACGTGAACGACATGGGCACCACCTACGGGGAGGCACACCTGGATTCGGAGGCCAGTTACTTCGGACCGTCGTTCATGATCAACTGGCTGCACAACAGCTACGGCGGCTACAAGGCCGAATCCATCCTGATCAACTGCCACTACCCGGTGACACAGGAAAAGTTCGTCCTGCAGTGGGGTGTGATCGTCGAGAAGCCCAAGGGCATGGACGAAGCGATGACCGAGAAGCTCGCCGATGCGATGACCGACGGGGTCAGCAAGGGCTTTTTGCAGGACGTCGAAATCTGGAAACACAAGACCCGCATCGACAATCCGCTACTGGTCGAGGAGGACGGCGCGGTCTACCAGATGCGGCGCTGGTATCAACAGTTCTATGTCGATGCCGCCGATGTCACCGCGGAGATGACCGATCGCTTCGAAATCGAGGTGGACACCACTGTGGCCAACGAGAAGTGGCACGTCGAAGTGGAAGAGAACCTCAAACGGCAGGCCGAGGAAGAAAAGGCCGACCAGGCATCGTCATGACCGGCAGCGAGCAGCCGCCCAACGTCGACCAACTTGCCCGGTCGATGTTGGCCCTGCACGGCCCACACGACGACCACGACCATGCGCCGTCCGGCGATCCCGCCGGCAGATGCTGGGCGAAGGCACCGGATTTCGCGAACGACCCTCAGCGGGCCGCCGCTATCGCCGAATCCTCCCGCGCCGACCGCGAGCGTTACCTCTCGGCGGGCCTGGTGCCGGTGGACTGCCGGTTCTGCCACGCAACCGTTGCTGTCAAGAAGCTCGGACCGGGACACACTGCGGTGCAGTGGAATTCCGAGGCGGCGCAGCGCTGCGCATTCTTCGCCGACCTGCGCGCCGAAGGCGGACACAGCAGCCGCGCCCGGTCATGCCCGAAGCTGGCCGACAGCATCAAACACGCAGTCGCCGAAGGCTGTCTGGAGGAAGAGTCCAGCGCACCGGCCCCCGGCGACGGCTAGCGATTACAGCCCGGCGAAGCGTTCCCTGACTGCCTCGGCGGTCAGCCCGTAATCGGCCAGCGAATACGAATGTTTGGGCGCGCGCGGGCCGGTCTGGCTTTCGGCGTGGCTGAGTTCCATCGCGGCCCGCGCCTCATCGGTCAACGTCAAGCCGAAGTGCCGGTACACACCTTCCGCGGTGCCCACCGGGTCCGCGACGAAGTTTGCGTAGTCCACATCGCAGAACTGTGCCGGATCGTACTCAGCCCGTGCCGCATTGAACCGCTCCAGCCCGCGTGACCACGTATCCATCGAGTCGTGTCCGATCTGAGCGCCGGTGTACGTGTTCGACCAACCCTCGGCGGTGTGCTGGGCCAGCGAGCACATCGACGCCATGATCGTCTCGACCGGGCGATGCGTCTGCACCACCAGCGCGTCGGGATAGGTGGCCATCAGCGCGTCCAAGGCGAACAGATGGCTGGGATTCTTGAGCACCCAGCGTTTTCCGGGATCGTTGAGTCCGATGAGCTGAAGGTTCTTGCGGTGCCGTCGATATGCCGGGCCCCAATCTTGGCCCGACAGCCATTTCGCGTAGCTGGGCAGGTGCGCCAACGTCTCGTAGGACACCGAATGAAACGACTGCCGCAGCAACTGCCAGCACTCCTCCAATTCGTCGGCGGCCATGAAGTGCAGCCCCGTGTAGTCCGGGTTCTCGTTGTGGTGCTGGGTGAACCGGGCGTCGATTTCTCGGTGGATGGGATTGGAGTCCCAGGTTTCCCGCGGCGGACGCGGCTGCGGGTATTCGGCCAGCCACATTTGCAAGCCTTGATGCGCGGGATCGGCGCCGAGCAGGCGGTGCAGCGCAGTGGTTCCCGTGCGCACCAGCCCGGTGACGAAGATCGGCCGCTCGATCACAACGTCGGCATGCCCGGGGTATTGCTGCCAGGCGGCTTGGGACAGCAAGCGGGCGACCAGCGCGCCACGCAAAAAGAATCGGTTCATCTTGCTGCCCAGTTCGGTGAGGTTGGCCTCCCGCTGATAGGACTCGAGCAATACGCCCAGTGCCTCCCGATAGTTGTCGTCGTCGGTGCCGAAATCGTCCAGCCCAACCAACTTGGTCGCCGAGGCGTGCAAGTCGTCGACGGTGCCGACGTCGGTTCGCGAGGTCATCAGGCCTTGTACTCTCCGCAGTTGACGTCGAGCGTCTGTCCGGTGATGCCACTGGACAGATCGCTGGCGAAAAACAGGATCGCCGACGCGACCTCGTCTTCGGTGGGCAGCCGCTTCAAGTCGGAGTTCGTGGCGGTGGCGGCGTAAATTTGATCCACCGTCGTCCCGTATTTGCCGGCCTGATGCGTGAAGTATCCTTTGAGGGTGTCTCCCCAGATATAGCCTGGTGCAACTGAATTGACTCGAATTCCGTCGTCACCGAGCTCGGTGGCCAGTGACTGGGACATCGCCAGCAGCGCGGACTTGGCCATTTTGTAAGCGCCGTATTTGGCCTGCGAGTGCCGAATCACCATCGAATTGACGTTGACGATCGAGCCGTTCGATTCGGCGAGCGCGGGCGTGAATCGCTGGATGAGCCGCAACGCGCCGAGCACAGTGAGCTCGATGGCATCGCGGATATGTTGAAACGTGGTGCCGGCCAACGGTTTCATCGACGGCACCCGAAACGCGTTGTTGATCAACACGTCGACTTTGCCGTAGGCGGCCAGCGAAGCTTCCACGAGGTTAGCCACCTGATCGTCGTCGGTGATGTCAGTGGAGACCGCCACCGCGCGCCGGCCGGTGTCGGTGATCTGCTTGGCGACGTCGTCGAGGCGTTCGACCGTGCGCGCCGCCAGCACGAGGTCGGCGCCATCTTCGGCACAGCGCCGGGCCAGCGTGGTGCCGAGGGCAGGGCCCACGCCGCTGATCACCACGACCTTGCCGTCGAGCATTCCTGGCATCACTACCCCAGCATTCTGTTGGCGATTTGGTTTTGGCGCTGGGCGATTCGCGCGCGCCAGCCGTCCTCGGAGATCTTGTTGTGCTCGTAATGCGGCAGCGCGGCCGGGACGGCGTCGAAGTCGACGAGCTCGACGCTGGGTCCGTCCGCCTCGGTGAGCTGACGTGAGACCCGTTGCCAGCGGAACTGCAGGAATCCGCGACGGTGCCCCAGTGTTTCGACCCAGTTGGTGACGCCGGGGTTCTGGTCGGCGACGACGATGCGGATCTTGCCGTCGGGATCTGCCTGAGCCTGAGCGGCATTCAGCGAGGTTTGGTGGTTGATGTAGTCCAGCGAGATGTACCACATGCTGCCCAGTTGGAAGCCGAGATACGGCGCGTCCGTCACCGGCAACGTGATGATCAGAGCCTGGTCGGGGCGCAGGTCGAAATGCCCGGCGGACGAGTACTGGGTTGACAAGCCGCCCGGCGTGAGCCGCGGTGAGACCATGGTGTTGACCGGGATGTTCAGATAGAACCACTGCGGGAACTGGATCCAGGTCTTTATCCGGTTGACGAGTTGCTTTCCTGCTGTGCTGTAACGCTTTTCGATCGTGGCGCGGGTCAGCGGCGGTGGCGCGGTACCCGCGGTGTCCAGGCGGGTGACCGCCACGGTGCCGCGCTGCTGCGACCAATCGCCGTAGACCTCGCGAATCACCAGCTGTGCGGGACCGGTCGGCCGCACCCGCCACTCGAAACTGCCGTCCTCGGCGATCTCGAGCTCGCGGTCGTCGAACGCGGCCTGACTGGCCGGCACATTGTCGTCGGTGTATTCGCCGCCGAGCAATTGGAAGCTCAGGTCCGTCGTGGTGCCGCGCGTGCCGGTGACCAGGTAGTCGTGGTTGGCATGCACCCGGCAGCCGAAGTAAAGGGTGTCCGGATTGTCCAGGCCCATCTTGGTGAACGGACCAGTGCCAGAGAGCAGGAATGGATGGTCGCGTTCATAGTCGAACGCCAGGTGCGTGCAGGCGGCGATGCAGCCGGCCAGGTATTGCAGTCCTTCGAGCAGGTCGGCTTCGGTCTCGATGTGCGGCGCGGCCACTACGAGTTCCTCGGCCTCGGCGATGGCGTCGATGAGCGGCTGGGAGAACACGCCTAGACGCTAGAACGTGTTCTATTTTTCGTCAATGGGCGAACATTCCGGGGCGTCGGCCGCGGCGTTCAAAGACGAGGCCGACTCACTAGGGTGGGCACGCGTGGGACAGCTCGATCAGGTGCTGGCGTACGTCGGGATGCCGGTTCAGGTAGTCGATGACGCTGCCGTTACCGCCCTCCCCCCGTGACTTGTCCTGCAGCTGCTGATGGAGGTCGGGATGGCGCTGCAGGTACGCGTCGATGGAACTACCCACGTCCTGATTGCACTCTGGCTGTGCGTTCGCCACCGACACCGCCGCCGGCAGCGGCACCGCGATCACCGCAGCGGCAACGGCGCTCAGCAGGCCACCAGCAACCAGGCCGGACAGTCGGCGCCGATTAGGGCTGGAATTCACGATCATTGGCTCGGTCCTCATCACGCGGTTATGCATCACTTTTGGTTGTAAATCGAGAATACGCGCGACAGCGTTACTGCAGCTGGCGGTGGTGGGCGAGCGAAAGTCAATCAGCGATGGGCTGCTGACATCCGGCATCAGCCAACACCTGCGCCTGGTGTATCGAGCTGCAGGGGCTCGGCGCGGAGTGCGCAGCGGGCACCATGGCCACCACCCCGGCCGTCAGTAGCGCGCCGGCAAACATTCCGTAAAGCCCACGACGAAGGGCCGTCGCTGACATGTGCATCGGACTGCTCCTCGCAGTTAGAAAAATCCCACCCGCCCACAACCATTGCCCGATGCGGCGCGGGCCAAACATGGATCGGTTGAGCGGCCGGCGTGAAACGACGACGCCGCGGGCGGTCGGCGTCGCAGGTGGCGTCATAAAGTTATGCGCGACAGGCGATGTGCAACGACGCGCTAGCGGCATCACGTCCGCCGGGTAGGAGGAGACATGCCGATATCGCCACAGATCTCGCTTCAGCTGCGCACATTTACCGACGATCAGGACTACGCGTGGACTTCGACGCTGGCGTTGGGGCAAGCCATGGATGCTGCGGGCGTAGACCGCGTCGTGGTCTCTGACCACGTCGTGTTCGGCGAAAATCCGGACGCGTACAGCAACCCGGCGCTCGGTGGGATCGCCGGCGGC
This sequence comes from Mycobacterium sp. NGS51, assembly GCF_059812525.1. Taxonomy (NCBI): domain Bacteria; kingdom Bacillati; phylum Actinomycetota; class Actinomycetes; order Mycobacteriales; family Mycobacteriaceae; genus Mycobacterium; species Mycobacterium sp. NGS51. The sequence goes on along the minus strand of NZ_JCALCV010000001.1, from coordinate 82,291 downwards.
CGCCAACCGACAGGCCCCGATGGTCACTGGCTCGAGCCGCTGACGGTGCTCACTGCGCTGGCGGCGATGACGACCCGCATCCGGCTCGGTACAGCGGTGCTGCTGGCGGCGCTGCGCCGCCCTGCTGTCCTTGCCAAGCAGGTCTCGACCCTGGACGTGTTGTCAGGCGGCCGGGTTGATCTGGGTGTGGGTGTGGGATGGCAGCGCGAGGAGTACGAGGCAGCAGGCTTGCCGTTCGAGCGGCGGGGAAGGCTGCTCGATCACACGCTGGAAGTATGCAATGCGCTGTGGACACAGCAACGCAGTTCCTACCGGTCACCCGAATTGTCGTTCGACAAGATCCACCAGATGCCCAAACCCGTTCAGGCCGGCGGAGTGCCGATCTGGGTCAGTGGAACGGTGAACGACGCCGTCGCACGCCGGCTGAGCAAGTTCGGCCGGGGTTGGATCCCGTGGGGCCCCGCCGTGAGCGATCCCGCGGGAGCGATCGCAGCAATGAAGGACAAGATCGCCGACCTCGGTGGTGACCCCGTTGACCTGCAGGTGCTCGGTCATGCGACGACCGTCAAACGACCCGACCGTTCGGTCGACATAGCTGCGACCGTGGCATCGGCTCCGCCGCTGATCTCGGCCGGTGTGACCGACGTGCGGGTCACTATGTCGTTGCCGCGCGAGGTCGGCCGCGCGACTGATCTGCTGACCGAACTCGTCGAAGCGTTCCGCGCCGCAACCCGCTAAGCCTTCGCAGCCTCTTCGCGCTTGATCTCCAGTGCGATGTCGATCAGCTGATCCTCCTGGCCGCCGATGAGTTTCCGCTGACCGGCCCGGTGCAGCAGTTCGTGGGCGGGCACGCCGTAGCGTTCGGATTGCCGGACGGCGTGCTTGAGGAAGCTGGAGTACACCCCGGAGTACCCCATGACCAGCGCGTTGCGGTCGAGCAGGCATTCGGCGGGCATCGCCGGGCGCACCACATCCTCCGCAGCGTCGGCGATGTCGAAGAAGTCGATGCCGGTCTTGACGCCGATCTTGTCGAACACCCCGATCAGCGCCTCGACCGGTGCGTTGCCCGCACCGGCGCCGAAGCGCCGCACCGAACCGTCGATCTGCTTGGCGCCGGCACGCACCGCCTCCACGCTGTTGGCCACCCCCAGTCCGAGGTTTTCGTGCCCGTGAAAGCCGACCTGCGCGTCGTCGCCGAGTTCGGCGACCAGCGCGGCTACCCGGTCGCGCACACCTTCGAGCACCAGTGCGCCGGCCGAGTCGACCACGTAGACACACTGACACCCGGCGTCGGCCATGATCCGGGCCTGGGCGGCCAGCTTCTCCGGCGGGATGGTGTGGGCCATCATCAGAAATCCGACGGTTTCCAGCCCCAGCTCGCGGGCCAGGCCGAAGTGCTGGCGGGACACGTCGGCCTCGGTGCAGTGGGTGGCGATCCGGCAGATCGACCCGCCGTTGTTCTGGGCCTGCTTGATGTCCTCTTTGGTGCCGACACCGGGCAGCATCAAGAACGCGATCTTGGCCTCTTTGGCGGTCTCGGCGGCGAGCTTGATCAGCTCCTGCTCCGGGGTCTTGGAGAACCCGTAGTTGAAGCTCGACCCGCCCAGCCCGTCGCCGTGGGTCACCTCGATCACCGGCACGCCGGCCGCGTCCAGCGCCGCGACAATGGCACCGACCTCGTCCTTGGTGAACTGGTGCCGTTTGTGGTGGCTGCCGTCCCGCAACGACGTGTCGGTGATGCGGACGTCCCAGATGCTGGTCATCGGGTGCCCCCTGCCGTGGCAGACAGTGATTCCTTGGCGATTTCCTCGCCGACCTTGGTTGCGGCAGCCGTCATGATGTCGAGGTTGCCGGCGTAGGGCGGCAGGTAATCACCCGCGCCTTCTACCTCGACGAAGGTGGTGACCAGCGCCTGCCCACCGGAGTTCATCGACGGGTCGTCGAACTGCGGTTCGTTGAGCAACCGGTAGCCGGGCACATAGGTCTGGACCTCGGCCACCACGTCGCGAATGGACTGCGCGATCGCGTCACGGTCGGCGTCTTCGGGGATGGCGCAGAAGATCGTGTCGCGCATGATCATCGGCGGATCGGCAGGGTTGAGGATGATGATCGCCTTGCCGCGCTTGGCGCCGCCGATCGTCTCCACCCCCTTGGACGTGGTCTTGGTGAACTCGTCGATGTTGGCCCGGGTGCCCGGCCCGGCCGACACTGACGCCACCGACGCCACGATCTCGGCATAGGGCACGTCGACCACCCGCGACACCGCGTACACGATCGGGATGGTGGCCTGCCCGCCGCAGGTGATCATGTTGACGTTGGGCGCATCCAGATGCTCGCGCAGGTTCGCCGGGGGAATCACCGCCGGTCCGACGGCCGCCGGGGTCAGATCGATGGCCCGGATCCCGGCCTCGGCATAGCGCGGGGCCGCGTCGCGATGGACATAAGCGCTGGTGGCCTCGAACACCAGATCGGGCTTTTCGTCCTGCGCCAGCAGCCAGTCCACTCCTTCGTGGGTGGTCTCCAGGCCCAGTTTGCGGGCCCGGGCCAGACCCTCGGACTCCGGGTCGATGCCGACCATCCAGCGCGGCTCCAACCATTCCGAGCGCAGAAGCTTGTACAGCAGGTCGGTGCTGATATTGCCCGATCCGACAATGGCGACGGTTGCCTTGGACGGCATGTTTGCTCCTCTTATTCGAACGTCAGCCGGACGGACCCCAGTCCGGCGAAATCGGCGACGAAATCGTCGCCCGGCCGCGCATCGATGGCCCGGGTGCATGAGCCCGGCAGCACGATGTCGCCGGCCCGCAGGCGCACGCCGAAACTTTCCACCTTGCGCGCCAGCCACGCCACCGCGGTGACCGGGTTGCCCAGCACCGCGTCGCTGCGGCCCTTGGCCACCACTTCCCCGCGTCGGGTCAACACCGCGTCGATCGTCGTGATGTCGATGTCGGCCGGTGACACCCGCGCCTGGCCCAACACGAAGCCGGCCGACGATGCGTTATCGGCGATGGTGTCGCACAGTTTGATCTGCCAGTTGGTGATGCGGGTGTCGATCAACTCGATCGACGGCACAAACGCCTCGGTGGCGGCCAGTACGTCGTCCTCAGTGCAGTCGGCCCCAGGGAGGTCGGCGGCCAGGATGAATCCCACTTCGACCTCCACCCGCGGGTAGAGATAATTCGCCGCGGTGACGGGCTGGTCTTCGAAGACCTGCATTTCATCGAGCAGGTGGCCGTAGTCCGGTTCGTCGACACCCATCATCTGCTGCATCGCCAGCGACGACAGCCCCACCTTGTGGCCCACGATGCGGGCCCCCTCGGCCACCCGCTGACGGATGTTGATCAGCTGGATCTCATAGGCGTCGACGACGTCGATCTCCGGGTGCGCGGCCGTCAACGGCGAAATCGACTCACGACTCCGCTCAGCCTGCGCCAGGTCGGCGGCCAGCTCGTCACGGGTGGCAACCGGGATCATTGACCGAAGTCCCCTCGTCGGTGTGACCGGGTCGGTAGCGCCCAGCCAGGGCAATTCTATAACGTGTTCTACATGACAGCTCAGGAGTACGACGTCGTCGTAGTCGGCAGCGGTGGCGCGGGCATGGTTGCTGCCCTCACCGCCGCTCACCGGGGTCTCTCGACACTAGTCGTCGAGAAGGCCGCACACTACGGCGGTTCGACCGCTCGCTCGGGGGGTGGCGTCTGGATTCCCAACAACGAGGTTCTCAAGCGCGACGGTGTCACTGACTCCGCCGAAGCGGCACGCAAATACCTGCACGGAATCGTCGGCGACGTCGTCGAGCCCGAACGCATCGACACCTATCTGCAGCGCGGACCCGAAATGCTGTCGTTCGTTCTCGAGCACACACCGCTGAAAATGTGCTGGGTACCGGCCTACTCCGACTATTACCCGGAGGCGCCTGGCGGGCGTCCCGGCGGCCGTTCCATCGAGCCAAAGCCGTTCAACGCCAACAAGCTCGGACCTGATCTGCCCGGGCTGGAGCCGCCGTACGGCAAGGTTCCACTCAATGTCGTTGTGATGCAGCAGGACTACGTCCGACTGAACCAGTTGAAGCGACACCCGCGCGGCGTGCTGCGCAGCCTGAAAGTCGGTGCCCGCACGATGTGGGCCAAAGCAACCGGTAAGAACCTCGTCGGTATGGGGCGCGCGCTGATCGGGCCGCTGCGAATCGGGTTGCAGCAGGCCGGTGTTCCGGTGCTTCTCAACACCGCGTTGACGGATCTCTACGTCGAGGACGGCGTGGTGCGCGGCGTGTATGTCGTCGACAGCGCTTCCGACGCGGCGGAGCCCACCCTGATCACGGCGCGACGCGGCGTGATCCTCGCAAGCGGCGGCTTCGAGCACAACGAGCAGATGCGGGTGAAGTATCAGCGGGCGCCGATCACCACCGAGTGGACGGTAGGCGCCAAAGCGAACACCGGTGACGGTATCCTCGCCGCCGAAAAGCTGGGCGCCACATTGGAACTGATGGAAGACGCCTGGTGGGGGCCGACGGTGCCACTGGTCGGCGCACCATGGTTTGCGCTGTCGGAGCGCAACTCCCCCGGTTCGATCATCGTCAACATGTCGGGCAAGCGGTTCATGAACGAATCGATGCCCTACGTCGAGGCATGCCATCACATGTACGGCGGAGAGCACGGCCAGGGACCCGGGCCGGGCGAGAACATTCCGGCGTGGCTAGTGTTCGACCAGCAATACCGCGACCGTTATATTTTCGCGGGATTGCAGCCTGGACAACGTATTCCACGCAAGTGGCTGGAATCCGGCGTGATCATCCAGGCCGATACGCTCGAGCAGCTCGCCGAGAAGGCGGGCCTGCCCGTCGACGAATTCACCGCGACCGTACGGCATTTCAACGGCTTTGCGCGCTCCGGCGTCGACGAGGACTACGGCCGCGGGGAGAGCGCCTACGACCGCTACTACGGCGACCCGACCAACAAGCCCAATCCAAACCTTGGCGAGATCAGCCACGCGCCCTACTATGCGGCCAAGATGGTCCCCGGCGATCTGGGTACCAAGGGCGGTATCCGTACCGATGTCCACGGCCGCGCGCTGCGCGACGACGGCAGCGTCATCGATGGGCTGTATGCGGCGGGCAACGTCAGCGCCCCGGTGATGGGCCACACCTATCCCGGGCCGGGCGGCACCATCGGGCCCGCGATGACATTCGGCTACCTGGCGGCGCTGCACATCGCAGGGGAGAATTAGAGATGCCAATCAACCCGGAAGTCGCTCTTGCTGCCGAGCTGGATCCAATCGAATTCTCCTGGAGCAGCAGCGATGTGCAGCTCTACCACTTGGGTTTGGGCGCCGGCGCCGATCCGATGGATCCCCGCGAGCTGCGCTATCTGATCGACGAGACACCACAGGTACTGCCGACGTTCGGCAACGTGGCCGCCACCTTCCACGCCACCAAACCGCCGACCGTGCAGTTTCCCGGCATCGACATCGAGCTGAGCAAGGTGCTGCACGCCAGCGAACAAGTTTCGGCGCCGGCGTCGTTGCCGCCGTCCGGCTCGGCGCGCGCCGTCACCCGGTTCACCGATATCTGGGACAAGGGCAAGGCCGCGGTGATCTGGTCCGAAACCACGGTGACCGCACCGGACGGCACCCTGCTGTGGACGCAGCGGCGGTCGATCTTCGCCCGCGGTGAAGGCGGGTTCGGCGGTGAGCGGGGGCCGTCGACGTCGACGGTCGCACCGGATCGGGCGCCCGACGTCGAGCTGGAGATACCGATCCTGCCGCAGCAGGCGCTGCTCTACCGGCTGTGCGGAGACCGTAATCCGCTGCATTCTGATCCTGAATTCGCCGCTGCCGCAGGCTTTGACCGTCCTATCCTGCACGGCCTGTGCACCTATGGCATGACGTGCAAGGCCATCGTCGATGCGCTGCTGGACGCCGACGTCGCGGCGGTCGGCTCCTATGGCGCACGCTTCGCCGGTGTGGCGTTTCCCGGCGAGACGTTACGAGCCGACGTGTGGAAGGAAGACGGGCGCATGCTGGCCAGCGTGGTCGCGCCGTCGCGGGAGAACGCCGTCGTGCTGTCTGGCGTGGAGCTGGTGCCGGCCTAATTTTTGGCCGTCTCGCCGAGCGTGAAGTTAGATTAGGTTCACACTCGGCGGCCAACGTGAACCCAAGTTCACGCTCGCGGTTAGGGGAAGAAATTCAACCCAGGATCAGGCCGGATGTCGGCACGCCGGTGCCGGCGGTGACCAGGACGTGTTCCACATTCGGCACCGGGTTCACCGACGTTCCCCGCAGTTGCCGTACGCCTTCGGCGATCCCGTTCATGCCGTGGATGTAGGCCTCGCCGAGCTGTCCACCGTGCGTGTTGATCGGCAGCCGCCCGCCGATCTCGATCGCTCCATCGGCGATGAAGTCCTTAGCCTCGCCCCAACCGCAGAATCCCAACTCCTCCAATTGGATCAGCGTGAACGGGGTGAAGTGGTCATACAACACCGCGGTTTGGATGTCGGTGGGCTTTAGGCCGGACTGTTGCCAGAGTTGCTTGCCGACCAGCCCCATCTCCGGCAGGCCGTCGAGCTCGGGCCGGTAATAGCTGACCATCGAATACTGGTCCGGACTCGAGCCCTGGGCCGCGGCCTCGACGACGGCGGGCCGGTTCTTCAGATCCTTGGCCCGCTCCACCGAGGTGACGACGAGCGCCACCGCACCGTCGGTCTCCTGGCAGCAGTCCAGCAGCCGTAGCGGTTCGGCGATCCACCGTGAACTCTGGTGATCCTCGATCGTGATCGGCTTCTCGTAGAAGTACGCCTTGGGGTTTTTGGCAGCGTGCTTGCGATCGGCTACCGAGATCGCGCCGAAGTCGCGGCTGGTCGCGCCGGACAGGTGCATGTAGCGCTTGGCGATCATTGCCACCTGCGCGGCCGGCGTGGAAAGACCGTGCGGATACGAAAACGAGTTGTCGACCCCCGTCGAGTCCGCGTTTTCCACCAGTCGGGTCTGCACCTGCCCGAACCGCATGCCCGATCGTTCGTTGAAAGCCCGATACGCCACAACGCAATCCGCGACGCCGGTTGCCACGGCGATGGCTGCCTGCTGGATGGTGGCGCACGCTGCTCCCCCACCATGATGGATCTTGGAGAAGAACTTCAGGTCCCCGATTCCGGTGGCCCGGGCAATCGCGACCTCGGTGTTGGAGTCCATCGTGAAGGTGACCATGCCGTCGACGTCGGCCGGTGTCAGGCCCGCGTCGTCAAGCGCGTCGAGGACGGCCTCAGCGGCCAACCGCAACTCGCTGCGGCCCGAGTCCTTCGAGAAGTCGGTGGCACCGATGCCGGCAATCGCGGCTTTACCCGAGAGCATCAGGCATCTCCGATCGTCAACGTCGCATTCGCGATGACGTGGTCGCCAAGACTGTTGCTGCCCACGACCTTCAACGTGATCAAGCCATCGTCGATCGCGGTCACCTCACCGGAGAATGTCACCGTGTCGTAGGCGTACCACGGCACACCCAGCCGCAGCCCGATCGACTTGATGATCGCGGTCGGTCCGGCCCAGTCGGTGATGTAGCGCTGCACCAAACCGGTGTCGGTCAGGATGTTGACGAAGATGTCCTTGGATCCCTTGGCTTGCGCCTTGTCCCGGTCGTGGTGCACGTCCTGGTAGTCGCGGGTGGCGATCGCCGTCGAGACGATGAAGGTTGGATCGCCGTACAGTTTGAGCTCCGGCAGCATCGTGCCGACCTCGACAACTGGCGCGCTCATGCGTCGGGCTCCCACGCGTACAGCGTCCACGCCGGACCCACGTCGTTGGCCGGAAAGTCGATATACGTGGCGCGTACAGGCATTCCGATCTCCACCGCTGCGGGGTCTACGTTGCGGAGCTCGCCGAGCATCCGCACGCCTTCTTCGAGTTCGACAAGCGCAATGACGAACGGCAACGTGCGGCCGGGCACCTTCGGGGCGTGGTGCACAACGAAGCTGAACACCGTGCCCTTGCCGCTGGCGACGACGTAGTCGATCGACGCTTGTTTGTCCTGCCAGATCGCCGGTACCGGCGGATGCTGCAGGCTGCCGTCGCCCCGCTTCTGGATGCGTAACTCATGGGCGTTGACGCCATCCCAGAAGAACTTGGTATCCCGCGAGGACGCCGGCCGCATCATCTTGTCGGCCTCGAGGTCCTCGGGTACCGGCCCAGCGACCGATTGCTCGTCGCGCGGAATGAACTTCAAGATACGCCAGTTCATTTCGGCGACGTCCTCGTCGCCCACCTGCCAGGTGATGTGCTGGTTGATGAAATAGCCCTCGCCCAGCGCGGTCTGCTTGGGCCCGACGACATCTGTCAACTCAGCGGTCACGCTGACCTCCTCGCCCGGGCGGAGGTAGCGGTGGTAGGTCTGCTCGCAATTGGTGGCGACCACCCCGACGTAGCCGGCGTTGTCGAAGAGCTCGATGATCTTGCCGAGCGGATCGTCGTCCGGACGAGATCCGCCGAGCCCCATCATGGTCCAGACCTGAATCATTGCCGGCGGCGCGACAATCCCCGGGTGGCCGGCCGCTTTGGCCGCCGCCTCCTCGACGTAGATCGGGTTCTGATCGCCGATGGCGTCGACCCAGTGGTGAATCATGGACTGGTTCACCGGATCGCGGCCGAGCCGCGGCTTGCTCTTGCCCGCCGCCTTGACTTGCTCGATGGCAGTTTGCAGATCGCTCATCGCGGTACCCTCGGCACCTTGAGCCCAGCGGCCGCGATCATCTCACGCATGACCTCATTGACCCCGCCGCCGAAGGTGATCACCAGATTGCGCTTGGTCTGGGAGTCCAGCCAGCTCAGCAGCTCGCCGGTATCCCGCTCGGCGGGGTTGCCGTACTTGCCGACGATCTCCTCGGCAAGCCGGCCCACGTACTGGACACGTTCGGTGCCAAGCACTTTCGTGGCCGCAGCGTCCGCCACGTTGATGTCCTCACCTGCGGCGGCGACCTGCCAGTTGAGTAACTCGTTGATCCGCCAGATCGAATGGATTTCACCGAGCGCGCGTTTGACGTCGTCATGATCGATCGGGGTGACACCGTCGCTACCAGGCTTGGAGGCCCATGCGTGCACCCGGTCGTAGATGCTGGCAAAGCGGCCGGCGGGCCCGAGCATCACCCGCTCGTTGTTGAGCTGGGTGGTGATCAGCCGCCAGCCGCCATTTTCCTCGCCGACCAGCATGTCTGCGGGCACCCGAACGTCGTTGTAGTAGGTGGCGTTGGTGTGGTGAGCACCGTCAGCCAGGATCATCGGCGTCCACGAGTAGCCGGGATCTTTGGTGTCGACGATCAGGATTGAAATCCCCTTGTGCTTCACGGCGTCGGGGTCGGTGCGGCAGGCCAGCCAGATGTAGTCGGCATCATGGGCACCGGTAGTGAACACTTTCTGTCCGTTGACGATGTACTCGTCGCCATGGCGCACGGCGGTGGTCCGCAACGACGCGAGGTCGGTGCCGGCTTCCGGCTCCGTGTAGCCGATCGCGAAGTGCACCTCACCGGCCAGGATCGCGGGCAGGAACTTCTTCTTCTGCATCTCGCTGCCATACACCTGCAGGGTGGGGCCCACCGTCTGCAGTGTCACGGCAGGCAGCGGCACGTCAGCCCGATGCGCTTCGTTGACGAAGATCTGCTGCTCGATCGGGCCGAAACCCAGGCCGCCGAACTCTTTTGGCCACCCGACGCCGAGCTTGCGGTCCTGACCCATTCGCCGGATCACCGCACGATAAGCCTCATTGTGCCGGTCGGATTCCATCGCCTTGGCTTCATCCGAGCTGATCAGATTCGTAAAGTACTGCCGCAGTTCGGCTTGCAGCTGTCGCTGCTCCGGCGTCAGGTCGATGAACATTGCGCTCCCACCAGGTCGAGACGATGCGACGGCCCGCCCAGCAGTCGGGTCAGGTCTTTGATCGTGGAGTAGTAGCGGTGCATCGGGTAGTCGATGTCCATCCCCATCCCGCCGTGCAAATGGTGGCATATCTGCATCACCGGCGGCGCCTGCGAGGTGATCCAGTAGCCGAGCACGTCGAGGTCGTCGTCGGCGTCCCGGCCTTCGGCCAATCGCCACACCACCGACGTCGACGCCAAATCGATGGTCCGCGAAGCGATGTAGACCTCGGCGAGCTGTGCGGCCACCGTCTGAAAGGTCGACAGCGGTTTACCGAATTGCTCGCGACTGCCCACGTAGTCGGCGGTCAGCCGAAGTGCACCGGCGACCAACCCAGCGGCGTAGGCGCCGATCATCGCCAGCGCGAGTTGGTTGACGCGACGGGCGCTCGCTCCGTCCAGCACCCCGTCCACCTCGGCGTCGGAAAATGTCACCACGTACTCGTCAGATCCATTGGACGTCGGCGTTTTCTTCACCTGCACGCCATCGGCCTTCGGCGACACCACGACGACCCCGCTGTCAGCGGTGACCAGCATCCACTCGGCTTGTTCGGCATATCCGACAGCGACTTTGGTGCCGGAGAGCCGGTTGTTGGCAATAGTGGTGGCCGGCCGCTCAGGCAGCGCCGCCCCGGGCTCGTTCAGCGCGGCGGTGATCAGCGAGCCCTTGGCCAGCCCGCCGAGATAGCGGTCCTGCTGATCGTCGGAGGCCAGGTCCAGCAGCGGCACCGCGGCAAGTCCGAGGACGGCGAGTGCTGGCCCGACGAGACCGTGGCGACCGATCTCGGTCAGTGCTGTCGCCACCTCAGGCAGACCGACACCGTCGCCGCCAAGACGTTCCGGCACCGGCAGCGCGGTCACTCCGCCCGCGACTAACGCGTCAAAACTGTTGTCCCGGTCCAGCACCGAGGTGACCACATCGGCGACAGCCTGTTGTGCCGGGTCCGGACTGAAATCCACCCGAATCCTCCTTGATTCACTTACCCGCAGTCTGCGATCAGTGCGCGACGGGGCACTTTCCGCTGTAGTCGACCTGCCAGTGCTTGATGCCGTTGAGCCACCCCGACCGTAGCCGCTCGGGCTGCGCCAGCGGCAGCATGTCCGGTGCATGGTCGGCTACCGCGTTGAAGATCAGGTCGATCGTCAACCGGGCCAGGTGGGTGCCGATGCAGTAGTGCGCGCCGGTGCCGCCGAAGCCCACATGCGGATTGGGGTCGCGCAGAATGTTGAAGGTGAACGGGTCGTCGAAGACTTCCTCGTCGAAGTTGGCCGAGCGGTAGAACATCACCACTCGCTGCCCCTTCTTGATTTGCACACCGGACAACTCATAGTCCTCCAGCGCAGTGCGCTGGAAACAGGTGACGGGCGTTGCCCAGCGGACGATTTCGTCAGCGGTGGTTGCTGGGCGCTCTTTTTTGAACAGCTCCCACTGGTCGGGGTGCTCGGAGAACGCGATCATGCCGTGGGTGATCGAGTTGCGAGTGGTCTCGTTGCCGGCTACCGCCAGCATCACCACGAAAAACCCGAATTCATCGTCGGAGAGTTTCTCGCCCTCGATGTCGGCGTTGATCAGCGTGGTGACGATGTCTTCACCGGGGTTTTCCGTCTTGGCGGCGGCCAGTTGCATGGCGTACTGGATCAGCTCGACCGACGACATCTGCGGGTCGATGTCGGCGTATTCGGGGTCTTCGCTGCCGGTCATCTCGTTGGACCAGCGGAACAGCTTGTCGCGATCTTCCAACGGAACGCCGAGTAGGCCGGCGATGGCCTGTAGTGGCAGCTCGCACGACACCTGTTCGACGAAATCGCCGGTCCCGGCCGACGCGGCCGCTTTGACGATGTTTTGCGCGCGTTCGTTGAGCTCGTCACGCAGCCGTTCGATGTTCCGCGGAGTGAAGCCGCGAGAGATGATGCGGCGCAGCCGGGTGTGGTGCGGTGCGTCCATGTTGAGCATGACGAAGCGCTGAACCTCGATGTTCTCCCGTGCCATGTCGTCTTCGAACCGCGGAATCACGCAGTTCTCGTAACTGGAGAAGACCTCGCTGCGCAGCGACACTTCCTTGACGTCCTTGTGCTTGGTGATCGCCCAATAGCCGCCGTCGTTGAAGCCACCACCCTTGCCCGGGGCCTGCTCGATCCAGTGGATCGGCGCGAGGCGACGCAACTCGGCGAACTCCTCGACCGGAAGACCCTCGACATTGATGTCAGGGTTGAGGAAATCGAACCCTGCGGGCAGATTGGGGGTTGGCATGTTGTGCGCTCCTCAATGCAACGTGTTCTAGTGCCAGTAAAACACGGCTTCACCGCAGACAAAAGGCGGGAACGCATCCTCGCTTGTCAGAGTAATGAAACGTGTTCTAGCCTGGCCGTATGGGTAATCCTGTCATTGTTGAAGCCACCCGCAGCCCGATCGGCAAACGCAACGGATGGTTGTCGGGGCTACATGCCACCGAGCTGCTCGGCGCCGTGCAAAAGGCGCTGGTCGACAAGGCCGGCATCGACGCGGGCGATGTCGAACAGGTCATCGGCGGGTGCGTAACCCAGTACGGCGAGCAGTCGAACAACATCACCCGGGTGGGCTGGTTGACGGCGGGCCTGCCGGAGCACGTGGGCGCCACCACCGTGGACTGCCAGTGCGGCAGTGGACAGCAGGCTAACCACCTGGTGGCGGGATTGATCGCCGCCGGCGCCATCGACATCGGGATCGCCTGCGGCATCGAGGCGATGAGCAGGGTCGGGCTGGGCGCCAACGCCGGCCCGGACCGTGGCGCCATCCGCGCCGAATCGTGGGACATCGACATGCCCAACCAGTTCGAGGCCGCCGAGCGCATTGCCAAGCGCCGCGGCATCACCCGAGAGGACATCGACGAGTTCGGCTTGGCATCGCAGCGCCATGCCAAGCAGGCCTGGGACGAGGGTCGCTTCGACCGCGAGATCTCACCCATCGAAGCACCAGTACTCGACGAGCAGAAGCAGCCAACCGCCGAGCGGCACATGGTCGGTCGTGACCAGGGTCTGCGCGACACCACGCTGGAAGGCCTGGCCCAGTTGAAGCCGGTGCTCGACGGCGGTATCCACACCGCGGGCACGTCGTCGCAGATCTCCGACGGTGCCGCGGCGGTGCTGTGGATGGATGAAGACAAAGCTAAAGCTATCGGTTTGCGGCCGCGGGCCCGAATCGTCAGCCAAGCACTCGTCGGCGCGGAGCCCTACTACCACCTGGACGGCCCGGTGCAGTCCACCGCGAAGGTGCTGGAGAAGGCCGGCATGAAGATGGGTGATATCGACCTCGTCGAGATCAACGAGGCATTCGCGTCGGTGGTGCTGTCCTGGGCGCGGGTACACAACCCTGACATGGCCCGGGTCAACGTCAACGGCGGCGCGATCGCGCTGGGGCATCCGGTGGGTTGCACCGGCAGCCGGTTGATCACCACCGCGCTGCACGAACTGGAGCGCACCGACCAGAGCACCGCGCTGATCACGATGTGTGCCGGCGGCGCCCTGTCGACCGGCACCATCATCGAGCGGATCTAGGTGAGTCAGGTTTCCGACGCCGAGCGGATCGCGGCCGCGCAGTCGTATATCGACGCGCTGGCCACCCACCGCGCAGACGCTGTTCCGTTCGCGCCGAACTGTGTCCGGATCGAGGCCGGGCTCAAGACCGGCTTTTCCGGAAACCACCTGCGGCGCAGCCTTAATCGTGGACTGCAGTACCGGGTGATCGCGGCGACCACCACTCCGGAGTTCAGCGTCGACGGCGATCAGGTGCGGGCGCGGTTCGACGTGATCACCAAGCCGTCGTTCGCGGGGCGCCGGGTGTGCGCGCACGTCGACGAGACGTTTCTCATCCCGGATGGCACGATCCATCACATCCGGGCTCACCTTCGCCCGTTCATTCGACGTTAGGTAACACCGCCGATGGCAAATCCACCGCGCGCGCTCAACTCTGCCGGCACCGGCACTTTCATCAAATGGATGTCGCGCATCAACTCGCAGTTGTATAAGGCGACCGGCGGCAGGGTCGGCGGCAAGTTCCTGCAGGGCGCGCCGGTGGCGCTGTTGACCACCACCGGTCGCAAGACCGGGCAGCCGCGGGTCAGCCCCCTGCTGTTCCTGCGCGACGGTGACCGCGTGGTGCTGGTGGCGTCGCAGGGCGGCCGCACCAACAACCCGATGTGGTACCTGAATCTCAAAGCCAACCCGCGAGTGCAGGTGCAGATCAAAAAGGAAGTGCTGCATTTGACGGCGCGCGACGCCACCGACGACGAGCGTGCACAGTACTGGCCCCGGCTTGTCGAGATGTACTCCTCGTTTGACGACTACCAGTCCTGGACCGACCGGGTTATACCGGTCGTCATCTGCGACCCGTAACTTCTATTCTGGGTTGTGTGACGCAGCAACGCTGGATTCGCAACTCACGGTTCCTGGCCCTGTTGCTCAAATACTTCGCCCGCGCCCACATTTGGGTGTATCGCCGCACCAATGGCCGACTCGGTGCGAAATTGTTGTGGTTTCCGGCGGCGCTGCTGACCACGACCGGCCGCAAATCGGGTGAGCCACGGACCACGCCGACGCTGTATCTGCGCGACGGCAATCGGGTGATCGTGCCGGCTTCTTTCGGTGGCCGCGCCGAGAACCCCACCTGGTACCTCAATCTCCAAACCAATCCGATCGTCGAGGTGCAGATCCGCGCCGAGCGGTTACAACTTGCCGCCCGCGACGCCACCGACGAGGAGCGGGACCGCTACTGGCCGCCGCTCACCAGGATTTATCCGCCCTACCGCGGGTACCGCGACGCCACCGATCGGGTGATCCCGTTGGTGGTCTGCGAACCCGCATGAAGCTCGACGCGAATCCAGTCTTGACATCTCGGGCACCGCGGCCGACATTGGGCGACAAATTAAGTGGGTCGTGGCCGCGCAATCTGAAGTAATGACATTTGGCTTATGCAGTTACTTTGACAGGCCATGCCGACGTGCGTAGAAGTAAGTGTAAATCGTCGTCAACGCACACATGATGGTGGCAGCCCCCATTATCTGAGAAGGCGTGACCAGCAAATTGAGACTGCCGCCGAGCATGCCGCCAACGACGAAACTCATATAGAGCACAAAGTATCCCAGCCAATCCGCAGCGGTTCCGCCACCGCTGAGATGAGCTACGAGGCCCTGGGCCAGTTTCACAATCGTTCCCGTAAAATAGCCCAGTCCGATCGAGACTTCCCCGTTCTTGACGAACGAGGTGTTGAGAACGCCCATACCGAAGGCAACCACCAAGATCGCACCGAAATAGACTTTATCCATCAACCACCCCTCCAACCCGACATCGACGACCGTGGCGACGATTAGGCAAAGGGTCATAAGCATAACTGGGCCGTGCTTTCGCGCTCCCCACAGATATTGGCGACCCAGCGCCCCGGTGACCGCACCAGCGAAAAAGCACGCCAACAGTGATGACGCTGAGATGGTCAGCCAGGGACGATCGATGAAGACACCCACCACCGCGCGTTGTGTGTTGCCGCTCATCGCGGTCACGAAGTAATCAGCCGAGTGGGTGAAGGCCACCGCCCCCACCAACCCGGCCAGCCAAGCCAGGACCCACGACAACCTCGCCTCAGGGTCGAACATTTCACCGAGCCACTTTGTTGGCGACCGGCAATGGATTGTGAACGTGGGGTTGGCGGTGCTGGTTTGCCGCGGTCGATCCAACCTAAGACCGGGCAGCAGCCTGTGCCGATCGCGTGTCTTCGGCGATTCAGCCGTGTCGATCGAATCGCCTTTCGATATGCCTCGTGTGGTGGGTTCGGTCATGAGTCTGGGTTCCTCCGTGGTCGTCTTTTCAGGTCGCGCAATGTCGGCCGGACTGTGCTGGCAGGCATGCGCTGTGCTGGGGAGCTGCCCCGTCGGATAGTCGTTGTCGATACTCCGGCCGATAGCAACCGTTCACGTTTCGAGGCGTCAAACGTCTCTTGGCCAGCCTGTTCAGGCTGGTTCGTGTGATCGTCGCTACCCACCGCGGCCGCTGTCGAACGCAGCGCTGATCGATCAGCGCCGATCGACGCAGAAGTAGGTCAAAAGTTGATGACCGGCCAAGGCGATGGCGGGTGCGCTTGAGCCGGCCACCCCGAGCCGGAAACTGCAGGCGGACAGCGAAACCGACGAAGACGACCACCAGCGCAATCGCCGCACAGCGTGATGCCGCGTTGCAGCGCGAGACAACGGCTGCCATGCCGTCGACGAATCGTGACTTCCGTCGGCGCACTCGATATCGTCAGCGCCCAGCACCAGCCCAGGTGGCGGCAATGCAGAGTCCGTGGACTGGAACTGCACAAGCCCAGACCCGCTGACGCCCCCCAGAACACAGACTGCGACGACGACAACGACAAACCACCGCAATCGTCGCGGTCGGCGCGTTTCGCTGAAACTCACAGTGGGGCCACAATAGCAGCGCACCGGCAATGTCCCCGCGGCGAACCTGCTGATCCACCGCAGCTACGAAGGCACCAGCCAGATTCAGCGCCTGCTCAGTGGCCGCGCTCTAACCGGCGTCAACGCGTTCTCCTGAGCTAGTCCGCGCTGAGCCACGGAGGAGGCGAGAGTTAAGCTCCGTAGACCGGGACCGGTGGCCGCGACTTGGCCAACAGGTCAGTGACTACCGGACCGAGTTCGGCCGGATCCCACTTCGCGCCCTTGTCGACCTGCGGGCCGTGCGCCCAACCTTCGGCGACGCGGATCTTGCCGCCCTCGACTTCAAAAACCTTGCCGGTCACATCTTTTGATTCGGTGCTACCCAGCCACACCACCAACGGCGAGATGTTCTCCGGCGCCATCGCGTCGAAATCGTCGTCCTGGGTTGCCATCATCTCCGCGAAAACCGTCTCGGTCATCCGGGTGCGGGCCGACGGTGCGATCGCGTTGACGGTGACGCCGTACCGACCCATCTCGGCGGCACCGATGAGCGTCATGGCCGCGATGCCGGCCTTAGCGGCACTGTAGTTCCCCTGGCCGACGCTGCCTTGCAGGCCCGCACCGGAACTGGTGTTGATGATCCGCGCATCAACGGTTTTGCCCTCTTTCGACAGTCCGCGCCAGTACGACGCGGCGTGGCGCATCGTGGCGAAGTGTCCTTTGAGGTGCACGGCGATGACGGCGTCGAACTCCTCCTCGCTGGTGTTGGCCATCATCCGGTCCCGCACGATGCCGGCGTTGTTGACCAGAACGTCCAGGCCACCGAATGTCTCGACCGCGGTCTGAACCAAGGCGGCCGCCTGGTCCCAGTCGGCGACGTTGGATCCATCGGCGACGGCTTCGCCGCCGGCTGCGGTGATCTCGTCGACCACGCTCTGCGCGGCGCTGCCGCCGCCCGCCGGCGAGCCATCCAGCCCAACCCCGATGTCGTTGACCACGACACGCGCACCCTCGGCCGCGAAGGCCAGCGCGTGCGCGCGGCCGATGCCGCCGCCCGCTCCGGTGACGATGACCACCCGGCCGTCGGCTATGCCCATATCGTTGACTCCTCTACTTGATCGCATTCGTTGTGGCCAGGTAATGCGGCGGTTCCCCGCCACCGTGCACTTCCAACGCGGCGCCACTGATATAGGACGCCGCATCCGACGCCAGAAATGCTGCCGCCCAACCGATATCGTCCGGTTTGGCAAGGCGGCCGAGCGGGACGTTCTTCGAAATCGCCGCGATCGACTCGGCGTCGCCGTAGAACAAGTCGGCCTGCTCGGTTTCCACCATGCCGACCACCAACGCGTTCACCCTGACCTTCGGCGCCCATTCCACCGCCAACGTCTGCGTGAGACTCTCCATACCCGCCTTGGCCGCGCCGTAGGCGGCCGTGCCCGGAGTCGGTCGTCGCCCGCTGACACTGGTGATGTTGACGATCGAACCGCCGCCCGGCTGATGTTGCATCTTCTCGTTTGCATGTTGTGAAACCGACAGCGCACCAATGAGATTGAGTTCGATGATCTTACGGTTGAACTTGGCGCTGGAATCCGCGGTAAGCACGTACGGCGATCCGCCGGCGTTGTTGACGACGACGTCCAAGCTGCCGTGCCGGTCGACGACGCCGTCGATCATCGCCTTGACGGCATCGTCATCGCGAATATCGCACGAGTGAAACTCATAGGGCAGGCCCTCGACCGCACGCCGCGCACAGGTGACCACCGTCGCGCCCTGTCCGGCGAAAACCGCGCTGATACCGGCGCCCACCCCTCGGACGCCGCCGGTAACCAGCACCACCCGCCCAGGCAGGCCCAAATTGATCGCAGGGTCTCCTTCGGTGCGGGTCACTGTGCTAGCGTACCAAGCAAGTGCTTGCTTAGGTAGCCGACCCCAGGGAGTGCCAATTGACGATCACATCCGCCGTCACAGAACCGGGCATCGTCGCGGTCACCGTCGACTTTCCCCCGGTCAACGCCATCCCATCGGGCGGCTGGTTTGAACTCGCCGACGCGCTGACCGCTGCCGGCAACGACCCCGATACCCGCGCAGTGATCCTGCGGGCCGAGGGCCGCGGCTTCAATGCCGGCGTCGACATCAAGGAGATGCAGCGCACGGAGGGATTCACCGCGCTGATCGATGCCAACCGGGGTTGCTTCGCCGCGTTCCGGGCGGTCTACGAATGTGCGGTCCCGGTGATCGCTGCGGTCAACGGCTTCTGCGTCGGCGGCGGCATCGGGCTGGTCGGCAACGCCGACGTCATCGTCGCGTCGGACGATGCCACGTTCGGGCTACCCGAGGTGGAGCGCGGCGCGCTGGGCGCGGCCACCCACCTGTCCCGGTTGGTGCCGCAGCACATGATGCGGCGGCTCTTCTTCACCGCGGCCACCGTCGATGCCGCCACCCTGCACCACTTCGGCTCGGTGCACGAAGTGGTGCCGCGAGATCAGTTGGACGAGGCCGCGTTACGGGTCGCCCGTGACATCGCGGCCAAGGACACCCGGGTGATCCGTGCAGCCAAGGAAGCGCTGAACCTCATCGACGTGCAGCGCGTCAACTCCAGCTACCGCATGGAGCAAGGCTTTACCTTCGAACTCAACCTGGCCGGGGTTTCCGACGAGCACCGCGATGCATTTGCCGGCACGGAAAAGGGCAAGAAGTGAGCGACAAGCGGACCACCTTCGACGACGCCGTCGCGCAGTTGCGCAGTGGGATGACCATCGGGATCGGCGGCTGGGGGTCGCGGCGCAAGCCGATGGCCTTCGTTCGTGCGATCCTGCGTTCGGATGTCAAGGATTTGACCGTCGTCACCTACGGCGGCCCAGACATCGGATTGCTGTGCTCAGCGGGCAAAGTGCGCCGCGTCTACTACGGCTTCGTCTCGCTGGACTCGCCACCGTTCTATGACCCGTGGTTCGCTAAGGCGCGCACCAGCGGCGCGATCGAGGCCCGGGAAATGGACGAGGGCATGCTGCGCTGTGGGCTACAGGCAGCGGCGCAGCGGCTACCGTTCCTGCCGATTCGCGCCGGGCTGGGCAGTTCGGTGCTCGACTTCTTCGAGGGTGAACTGGCCACGGTCCGCTCGCCGTATCCGTCGCCGGACGGGCGGTACGAGACGCTGATCGCGATGCCGGCACTGCGACTGGACGCCGCATTCGTACACCTGAATCTCGGTGATGTCCAGGGCAATGCCGCTTACACCGGTATCGATCCGTACTTCGACGACTTGTATCTGATGGCCGCCGAGAAGCGCTACCTGTCCGTGGAGCGGCTGGTCTCGACCGAGGAGCTCGTCAAGGCAGTACCGCCGCAGGCGCTGCTGGTGAACAGGATGATGGTCGACGCTGTTGTGGAAGCCCCCGGCGGCGCCCACTTCACTACCGCTGCACCCGATTACGGACGCGACGAGAAATTCCAACGGCACTACGCCGAGGCCGCTGCGTCGGAGGAGAGCTGGCAACAGTTCG
Organism: Mycobacterium sp. NGS51; assembly: GCF_059812525.1. NCBI lineage: Bacteria > Bacillati > Actinomycetota > Actinomycetes > Mycobacteriales > Mycobacteriaceae > Mycobacterium > Mycobacterium sp. NGS51. Next base: position 62,488 of record NZ_JCALCV010000001.1, on the reverse strand, counting down.
TCACCACTTATCTGTCCGGCAGTGAAGCCGACTATCAGACGGCCGTGCGTAAGTTCGAGGAGTCCGCATGATCACCCGAGCCGAAGTTTGCGTGATGGCCTGCGCCGAGCTGTTCCGCGACGCCGGCGAGATCATGATCAGCCCGATGACCACAGTGGCCTCGGTCGGTGCGAGGCTGGCCCGGTTGACGTTCTCCCCCGATATCCTGATTACCGACGGAGAGGCACAACTTTTGGCGGACACCCCGACGCTGGGTGCCACCGGCGCCGTCGAGGGCTGGATGCCGTTCGGGCGCGTGTTCGAGACGCTGGCCTGGGGCCGCCGGCATGTGGTCATGGGTGCCAATCAGGTTGACCGCTATGGCAATCAGAACCTGTCCGCGTTCGGCCCGCTACAGCACCCGACCCGGCAGATGTTCGGCGTTCGCGGCGCACCCGGCAACACGATCAACCACGCCACCAGCTACTGGGTCGGCAACCACTCCAAGCGGGTGTTCTGCGACGCCGTCGACGTAGTGTCGGGGATCGGCTACGACAAAGTCGACCCGGACAACCCGGCGTTCCGGTTCGTCAACGTGCACCGGGTGATCTCCAACCTCGGCGTGTTCGACTTCGGCGGTCCCGACCGCACGATGCGGGTACTGACCCTGCACCCGGGCGTATCCGCTGAGGACGTGCAGGAGGCCACCTCGTTCGAAGTACACGGCTTGTCTGATGCGCAAGAGACCCCGCCGCCGGGCGAGGACGAGCTGCGGTTGATCCGCGAAGTCATCGATCCGAAGTCGTTGCGCGACAAAGAAGTGCGGTCATGAGGTTGCGGACGCCGCTGACCGAGCTGGTCGGCATCCAGCACCCAGTCGTGCAAACCGGAATGGGCTGGGTAGCCGGGGCGCGACTGGTCTCGGCCACCGCGAACGCCGGCGGCCTGGGCATCCTGGCATCGGCGACGATGACCGTCGACGAGTTGGCGTCTGCGATCGGGAAAGTCAAGGCCGCCACCGACAAACCGTTCGGTGTCAACATCCGCGCCGACGCCGTCGACGCCGGCGACCGGGTGGATTTGATGATCCGCGAGGGCGTGAAAGTAGCGTCGTTCGCGTTGGCGCCCAAGCAGGAACTGATCAACCGGCTCAAAGATGCCGGCTCGGTGGTGATTCCGTCGGTCGGCGCCGCCAAGCACGCCCGCAAGGTGGCCTCCTGGGGTGCCGACGCGGTGATTGTGCAGGGCGGCGAGGGCGGCGGGCATACGGGCCCGGTGGCGACGACGCTGCTGCTGCCGTCGGTGCTGGACGCGGTGAACATTCCGGTGATCGCGGCCGGCGGCTTTTTCGACGGCCGTGGGCTGGCCGCGGCGCTGAGTTACGGCGCGGCCGGGGTGGCGATGGGCACCCGGTTTCTGCTCACCTCGGATTCCACCGTTCCCGACGCGGTCAAACAGCGCTATCTGGAGTCCGCGTTGAACGGGACGGTGGTCACCACCCGTGTCGACGGCATGCCGCACCGGGTGCTGCGGACGGGGCTGGTCGAGAAGCTGGAAAGCGGCTCGCGGGCACGGGGTTTCACCGCCGCGATACGTAATGCTGGGAAGTTCAAGAAGATGTCGCAGATGACATGGCCGTCGATGATCCGCGACGGCTTGGCGATGCGCCACGGCAAAGATCTCACGTGGTCGCAGGTGGTGATGGCCGCCAACACCCCGATGTTGCTGAAAGCCGGTCTGGTGGAAGGCAACACCGATGCCGGCGTACTGGCCTCCGGTCAGGTGGCCGGCATCCTCGAGGATCTGCCGTCGTGCGCGGAGCTGATCCAGACGATCGTGGCCGACGCCGTCAAACACCTGCAGGCCGCGGCGGCGCTCATCCACCCGCGAGTGTGAATATCACGACGCGACACGCCGATCCATCGTCGTCGATTTCACGCTCGCGGACCGGCCAGCCCACCCGGCTGCGTACATCGCTGCTTCCACGCGACCGATAAACGTGGCCTCACGGTAGCGAAGCAGGTCGGCGCTGACCCGGATGATCACCCAGCCCAGGGCGACCAGTTTCCAGTGCCGGTCGATGTCGCGCTCTCGCTGTTCCGAATCGGTCCAGTGCTGCGGGCCGTCATACTCGATCCCGACCCGAAGGTCTCGGTAGCCCATATCGACCCGTGCCACGAACTCGCCGTACTCGTCGTAAACCATGATCTGGGTCTCCGGCCGGGGTAGACCGGCGTCGACCAGCACCAGCCGGGTGCGTGTCTCCTGCGGGGATTCCGCGCCGCCGTCGACGAGCGGCAGTACCCGGCGGAGTCGGTTCAGGCTCCGTACGCCGGGGTGTGCGCCGATGACGGCCTCAACTTCGTCGATACCGACGCCGGTGGCGTTCGCCAGCGCGTCAAGCCGCTGCAGGCAGCGTAGCCGCGACTCGGTTCGCCGACCGATGTCGAAGGCAGTGCGCGCCGCCCCGGTGACCGCAATCCCGTCGACAGTCACGACCTCGTCCGGCTTCAGGGCGTCGGAGTGCACGACAAGCCTGGGCGGCGGCTTGCGGTTGTCGTGCACCAGCTCGGCGTCGAGGTCCTGACTCATCCACTTGGCGCCCAACAGTGCCGCAGCAGAGTTACCGGCGACTACACCCCGACGCCGCGACCACAACCACGCCGCCTGCGCCCGCTGTAGTGCAGTCAACTCGACCCCCCACGGCGCGTAGACGCCGGGATAGACCGGTTCGTACAGCGTCCGCATTGCGCGCTCGGGGATCGCTTTGTCGGCCAACGCCTCGGCGCCCAGAAACGGCCAGGGCAACTCCCCCATGGCCGAAGCTTGCCAGCAGCCGCCGCATACTGCCTACACCCATACACATGCCCCACGAGTGTGAACCTGACGACGCGACACGCCGTGCCGGCGTCGCCAGATTCCCAGCCGGCGCGGTGATCAGGTCTCCACGACCATCAGCGTGTGTCCGGTCGGGTCACGGAACCAAAACAGTGGCGGAACGGGTTCACCCGCTCGCGATACCTGCGCATCGACGTCGACCCCGAGCTCTTTCATCGCCTGGTGGGTGGCGTCGATGTCACTGGTGGTCAACGTGATACCGGTGACGGTCGGCTGCACCGGTCCGCTATCCGGCGGTGGCGGAGCAAGTGCGATGCCGGTGGTGCCCTCGGGCGGGTACACCTCGATCCACCGATAGCCGCCATGGAACGGCTGGTCGGTTCGCTTCTCGAAGCCTAACGACTCGTAGAACGCGACCGCTTTGTCCTGGTCGGGTGTCGGTACGCATACCAAGCTGATCGTGGTCAGGCCGGTCATCGTGCTCCTTCTGGTTGGGTGTTTCCGTACGCTCGAGCGATCTCCTGCGAGCCGGCCCAGCCGCTGTAGGTGGGACGCTGAGGCCAACCGTCCGGCGAATCCTGCCACTCTTCTTGGCGGCCGTACGGCAGTAGATCGATCAACGCAAACGAGTGACTCAGCTGTTCGGTGCCGCGTCCATTGGTGTGCCAGGTGCGATACACCGTATCCCCGCGACGCAGAAACACATTCACACCGAACCCGCCGCCCGGTGGGGCGCCGACGTCGGCGCCGAACGAACTGTTGGCAGTCGAATACCAGGTCATCCGATTGCCCACCCGCCGCTTGTATGCGAGTGCTTCGTCGATCGGTCCCTGCGTGACGATGACAAAGCGGGCGTCGTAGTTGTCGAGGAATTCCAGGCGGGTGAACTGCGAGGTGAATCCGGTGCAGCCCGGGCATTGCCATTCCTCGCCCGGAAACCACATGTGGTGGTAGACGATCAGCTGCCGTTTGCCGTCGAACACGTCGACCAACCGGATCGGTCCGTTCTCGTCTTCCAGCACGTAGTCCGGCATCTCGACCATCGGCAGGCGCCGTCGGTGCGCGGCTATCGCGTCGAGCTCGCGGGTGGCCGCCTTCTCACGGACGCGCAGCGCATCCAACTCGCGCTGCCAGGTCTGCTGGCCCACGACGGGCGGCAATCCAACGGTTCTTACCAAGGCACCTCCGTTCACGATGTTCACGCCGTCAACATGATAATGTTCACACCGTACACTTCGGTCCCGAGAATGGTCAAGAGTTGGGCGACGTGAAGACCGGTTACCACCACGGCGATCTGCGCGCGGCACTGATTGACGCAGGCCTTGAACTCACGCGGACCGGCGGGCCGGAGGCACTCACCATCCGGGAAGCAACTCGACGCGTTGGAGTTTCGCCTAACGCCGCGTACCGTCACTTCGCCGACCGCGAGGCGTTGCTGCGGGCCGTTGCGACGGCCATCCAGCACCGGATGGCTGCCCGGATGCAGACGTCGGTGCGGCGGGCTTCTGAGCGGCTGCGAGCGGTAGGACTCGGCTACATTGGATTCGCGCTCGATGAGCCCGGCTGGTTTTCGGCAGCCTTCTTGGGCGAAACTACCAGTGCACCATCGTATCTGGCGTTGGTCGAGGCACTGGACGCCATGGTGGACGCTGGCGTGCTTCCACCATCCCGGCGCGACGGCGCCGAGTGGCCCTGCTGGTCGGCGGTGCACGGGTTCGCCGAGCTGGCCCTGCACGGACCGTTAAGGCTGTCGAGTCGCGGTGAGGTCGACGCGCTCGCTCACCGCACGGTCGACGACATCATCGCTGGCGTGTCACGCCGAGCGTGAAACAGGCGACGCGACACGCCGGTGACGCGTCGTGAGCTTCACACTCGGCGGCGCGGCGGGCCGAGCTTCGCGGCTACAACCGTTCGATGATGGTGACGTTGGCGGTACCACCGCCCTCACACATCGTCTGCAAGCCGTACCGGCCGCCGGTGCGCTCGAGCTCGTTGAGCATGGTGGCGAACAGCTTGGCCCCGGTAGCACCGAGCGGATGACCCAGCGCGATCGCACCGCCGTTGGGATTCACCTTCTCCGGGTCGGCCTTGACCTCCTTGAGCCACGCCATAACGACCGGTGCGAACGCCTCGTTGATCTCGACCACGTCGATGTCGTCGATGGACAGCCCGGTCTTCTCCAGCGCATAGCGGGTCGCCGGGATGGGGCCGGTCAGCATGAACACCGGGTCGGCGCCGCGGGCGCTGATGTGGTGGATGCGGGCTCGCGGCGTGAGCTTGTGGTCCTTGACGGCCTGCTCGGAGGCCAACAGCACCGCGCTTGCGCCGTCGGAGATCTGGCTCGCCACCGCTGCGGTCAACCGGCCGCCCTCGGCCAGGGTCTTCAGTGAAGCCATCTTCTCCAATGACGTCTCGCGCGGGCCCTCGTCGATCCGGAACCCGTCGACCTCGACGATCTCGTTGTCGAAGCGACCGCCGTGGATCGCCGCCAGCGCACGCTGGTGGCTGCTCAGCGCAAACTGCTCCATTTCTTCGCGGGAGATGTTCCACTTCTCGGCGATCAGCTCCGCACCGCGGAACTGCGAGATTTCCTGGTCGCCGTAACGGTGCAGCCAGTTCTTCGACTCGCTGGTGGGAGAGGTGAATCCGAACTCCTTGCCCACCACCATCGCCGACGCGATCGGGATCTGGCTCATGTTCTGCATGCCACCGGCCAGGATCACATCCGCGGTGCCGGACATGATCGCTTGCGCGCCAAAGGAGATCGCCTGCTGGCTGGATCCGCACTGCCGGTCGACGGTGACACCTGGCACCTCTTCGGGGTAGCCGGCCGCCAGCCAGGCGTTCCGCCCGATGTTTCCGGCCTGCCCGCCCAGTGCGTCCACACAGCCCACCACGACATCGTCGACGGCGCCGGGGTCGACGTCGACGCGGTCGAACAAGCCGTGAAACGCGGCTACCCCCAAGTCGATCGGATGCACGCCGGCCAGCGATCCGTTGCGCTTGCCGACCGCGGTCCGCACGGCGTCGATGATGTACGCGTCAGTCATCAGTGTCGCTCCTCCTCATCGCTTCGCTCTGCATCGTCGCCGACACGAACCATTTCAGACTCCTTCTCTATTTGCGGTGATTCCGCCCAGGACTATCGCGAGGTATTGCTGACCCACTTGTTGAGCGGTGAGCGGTCCGCCGGGCTGATACCAGCGCACCGACACCCAGGTGGTGTCGCGGATGAATCGGTAGACCAGGTCGACGTCGAGATCGGGGCGCAAGTAGCCCTCCTCGATCCCCTGGTGCAGCACGTCGACCCACATCTTGCGCTGCCGCTTGTTGAGGTCTTCGACGTAGGAGAACCGGGGCTGCGACGTGAGCCGTTTGGCCTCGTCCTGGTAGATGACGACTTGCGCGTGACGATGTTCGATCGCGTCGAACGACGCCATGAACAGGCCCTTGAGCCGCTCCAACGGATTGGGTTCGGTGTCGATGATTTCCTGGTAACGGTCAAACAGCCAGTCCAGAAAGCCACGCAGCACCTCATCGACCATCTCCTCCTTGGAGGAGAAGTGGTGATACAGGCTGCCGGACAGGATGCCTGCGCCGTCGGCGATATCGCGGACGGTCGTCGCGCGCAGGCCGCGCTCGGCCATCATCGTCGCGGCGAGCTCCAGGAGTTCTTCACGCCGGGTCATGGATGTTGGCTCGATACCGAAATCACTTCTCCGGTCAGATAACTGGAGTAGTCGCTGGCCAAGAACGCGATCGTGGCGGCCACCTCCCACGGCTCGGCCGCGCGGCCGAATGCTTCGTCGGCCGATAGCTGGTCGAGTAGTTCGGCCGAGGTGGTCTTGTCGAGGAATTTGTGCCGGGCGATGCTGGGCGACACCGCGTTGATCCGCACACCGTATTCGACGGCCTCGACGGCGGCGCAGCGTGTCAGCGCCATCACTCCGGCTTTCGCTGCGGCATAGTGCGATTGGGAGTGCTGCGCGCGCCAGCCCAGGACGCTGGCGTTGTTGACGATCGCACCGCCGTGGCCGGCATCGCGGAAGTAACGCAGCGCGGCACGGGTGGCGCGGAATACCGATGTCAGCGTGACGTCGAGCACGCGGTCCCATTCCTCGTCGGTCATGTCGGCCACCGGGGTTTGCCCCCCCAAACCGGCGTTGTTGACCAGGACGTCGACGCGGCCCAACCGTGCGGTGGCAGAAGCGATCAGCGCGTCGATTTGTGCGGTGGAGGTGACATCGCAGAGCACGTGCTCGACGCGGCCCAGTCCCAGTGCGGACAGTTCGCCGGCGGTCTCGCCCAGTCGTCGTTCATGGTGGTCGGAGACGACGACGTCGGCCCCCTCCAGCAGCGCACGCCGCGCGGTCGCCGATCCGATGCCGGTACCCGCGGCGGCGGTGACGACCACGACCTTGCCGGTCAAAAGACCGTGTCCGTCAATCTCTTTCGGTGCGCTGGCAAGCGTCATCCCTTGATCTCCCGGGGCAGGCCGAGCACCCGCTCGGCGATGATGTTGCGCTGGATTTCATTGGAGCCGCCGTAGATGGTGTCGGCCCGGGTGAACAAGTACAGGCGCTGCCATTCGTCGAAGTCACCGTCGGTCAGCGCCATGCCCGCCTTGCCCCGCACGTCCATCGCGATCTCGCCCAGCTCCCGATGCCAGTTGGCCCACAACAGCTTCGATACGTTATCTTTTCCGGCGGCCCGGCCGCCTCCCTCGGCGTCCATGGTGGCCAGGGCATAGCTGCGCATCGCCCGCAGGCCGGCCCAGGACCGGGTCAGTCGTTCCCGGATCAGCGGATCGTCGGCGGCACCGGTGCGCTTGGCCAGCTCGACGACGCCGTCGAGTTCGCGCGCGTAGACGATCTGCTGCCCGAGCGTCGAAACGCCTCGCTCAAATGTCAGCGTTCCCATCGCGACCCGCCAGCCGTCGCCGGACGCGCCGACCACCAGACCGGCGTCGGTGCGGGCGTCGTCGAAGAAGACCTCGTTGAATTCCGAGTCACCGGTGAGCTGGACGATCGGGCGGATCTGCACCCCGGCCTGGTCGAGAGGCACCAGCAGATAAGACAATCCGGCATGGCGCTTGGAGCCCTTTTCGGTGCGCGCGATGACGAAGCACCACTGCGCCCAATGCGCCAGCGACGTCCACACCTTCTGGCCGTTGATCACCCACTCGTCGCCGTCGAGCACCGCGGTGGTGGACACGTTGGCCAAATCGCTACCGGCGCCCGGCTCGGAGTAGCCCTGGCACCACAGTTCAGTGACATCGAGGATCTTGGGCAAAAACCGCTGTTGTTGCTCGGGGGTGCCGAACTCGATCAACGTCGGCCCCAGCAGTTCCTCACCGAAGTGGTTGACCTTGGCGGGCGCGTTGGCGATCGCGTACTCCTCGTAGAACGCCACCCGGTGGGCGACGGACAGACCGCGCCCGCCGTGTTCGACCGGCCATCCCAGGCAGGTCAGCCCCGCCGCCGCCAAATGCCGGTTCCAGGCACGTCGCTCCTCGAAGGCCTCATGCTCACGGCCCGGACCGCCGAGCCCCTTGAGCGCGGCGAACTCACCGGTCAGGTTCGCGGCCAGCCAGTCGCGGACCTCGGCCCGGAACTCCTCGACGTCCTGCACCCCTGTAGGCTAACCTACCAAGCACTTGCTTTGTTAGCCCCTGGGTCATTTCGGTCGGCGTGGGGCGAAGTTAGAGGAGCGTCGATGTCGAGCGATCCGCAGACCATTCCTGCGGTGCTGGATCGCATCGCTCGCGACCTACCCGAGCATGCTGCCCTGGTCACCCCGGACCGCAGCCTCACCTTCGGCGAGTTGCGCGACGAGGTGCGCCAAGCCGCGGCGGCGATGATCAACCTAGGCCTCGGCGCCGGGGATCGGGTAGCGATTTGGTCGCCGAACACCTGGCACTGGGCGGTCGCCTGCCTGGCCACCCACTACGCCGGCGGCACCGTGGTGCCGCTGAATACCCGCTACACCGCGGCCGAGGCCACCGACATCCTGGCCCGGACCGAAGCTCCACTGCTGGTAGCAATGGGTGAGTTCCTCGGCGCGGACAAGGTGGCCGATCTGCGCCGCGAGGCCCTGCCTGCGTTGCGTCATATCGTGCGGGTGCCGATAGAGGCGGACGACGGCACCTGGGACGAATTCCTCGCGCGCGGCACCGACCTGGCTGTCGCCGACGCCCGGGCCGCCGCGGTGCGCCCCGACGACGTTTCCGACGTGCTGTTCACGTCCGGCACCACCGGTCGCAGCAAAGGCGTGTTGTGCGCCCATCGTCAATCGCTGGCCGGGTCGGCGGCGTGGGCGGCCTGCGGCAAGATCACCACCGACGACCGCTACCTGTGCATCAACCCGTTCTTCCACAACTTCGGCTACAAAGCCGGCATTTTGGCCTGCCTGCAAACCGGCGCCACGCTATATCCGCAGCTGACTTTCGACCCGGAGCGGGCGATGCAGGCCGTGGCCGACCACCGGATCACCGTGCTGCCCGGCCCGCCGACCATCTACCAGACGCTGCTGGATCATCCGCGCCGCGGCAGCTATAACCTGAGCTCGTTGCGGTTCGCGGTCACCGGCGCAGCGACGGTGCCGGTGGTGCTGATCGAGCGGATGCAGACCGAGTTGGACATCGACATCGTGCTGACCGCCTACGGTCTGACCGAATCCAACGGATTCGGCACCATGTGCCGCGCCGACGACGACGCCGTCACCGTGGCCACGACCTGTGGTCGCCCGATCGCCGGCTTCGAGCTCCGTATCGGTGAACAGGGTGAGGTGTTGCTACGCGGACCCAACGTGATGCTCGGCTACCTCGACGATTTCGAGGCCACGGCGGCGACGGTGGACGCTGAGGGCTGGCTGCACACCGGCGACATCGGAAAGCTCGATGCCGCAGGGAATTTGCAGATCACCGACCGGCTCAAGGACATGTACATCTGCGGCGGGTTCAACGTCTATCCCGCGGAGGTCGAGCAGGTGCTGGCCCGGCTGGACGGCGTGCTCGACGCCGCGGTTATCGGCGTCCCCGATGAGCGGCTCGGCGAGGTCGGTCGCGCGTTCCTGGTGACGCGACCAGGATGCGGTCTCGACGAGCAGGCGGTGATCGCCCACACCCGTGAACATCTGGCGAATTTCAAAGCCCCCCGTTCGGTGAGGTTTGTCGACACGCTGCCCCGCAATCCCGGCGGCAAGGTGGTCAAACCGCTATTGCGAGAGATGTCGTAGATGGACCTTGATTTCGACGATGCAACGCTGGAGTTCCAGCATGAGGTGCGCGAGTTCCTGGCCGCGAACAAAGCGGCATTCCCGACCAAGTCGTACGATACGGCCGAGGGCTTTGAGCAGCATCGGCGTTGGGACAAGGTACTTTTCGATGCCGGCTTGTCGGTGATCAGCTGGCCGCAGCGCTACGGCGGGCGGGACGCGACGCTGTTGCAGTGGGTGATCTTCGAAGAAGAGTATTTCCGGGCCGGTGCTCCCGGGCGTGCCAGCGCCAACGGCACCTCGATGCTCGCACCCACATTGTTCGCACACGGCACCGAGGAGCAGCTGGACCGCATACTGCCCAAGATGGCCAGCGGCGAGGAGATCTGGGCGCAAGCCTGGTCGGAGCCCGAATCCGGCAGCGACCTGGCGTCGTTAAGATCAACCGCTACCAAGACGGACGGCGGCTGGCTGCTCAATGGTCAGAAAATCTGGAGTTCTCGGGCACCGTTCGGCGAGAAGGGATTCGGACTTTTCCGCTCTGATCCCCAAGCCGAACGCCACCGCGGCCTGACCTATTTCATGTTCGACCTGAAGGCCGACGGGATCACCGTGCGCCCGATCGCCCAACTCGGCGGCGACACCGGCTTCGGTGAGATCTTCCTCGACGACGTCTTCGTGCCGGACGTCGACGTGATCGGCACCGTGCACGACGGCTGGCGGGCCGCGATGAGCACGTCGAGCAACGAACGCGGCATGTCGCTGCGCAGTCCGGCGCGTTTCCTGGCCGCCGCCGAGCGGCTGGCGCAGCTGTGGAAGAACCAGGGCGACAGCGCTTTCGGCGAGCAGGTGGCCGACGCGTGGATCAAGGCGCAAGCGTATCGACTGCACACCTTCGGTACCGTGACCCGATTGACCGAGGGCGGCGAACTCGGCGCCGAATCGTCGGTGACCAAGGTGTTCTGGTCCGATTTGGACGTCGCAATCCACCAGACTGCGCTGGACATCCGCGGCACCGACGGCGAACTCGCCGACCCGTGGACTGACGGGTTATTGTTCGCGTTGGGCGGCCCGATCTACGCAGGCACCAACGAGATTCAGCGCAACATTATCGCCGAGCGGCTGCTGGGCCTGCCCCGGGAGAAAGCCAAATGAGATTCGACCTCGACGCGCAGCAGCGCGACTTTGCGGCCAGCATCGATGCCGCGCTTGCGGCGGCCGACGTGCCAGGTGCGGTCCGCGCCTGGGCCGCCGGCGACACTGCGCCGGGCCGCAAAGTGTGGACACAGTTGGCCGACTTGGGTGTCACCGCGTTGCTGGTGCCCGAACGGTTCGACGGTCTCGACGCGCAACCGGTCGACCTGGTCGTCGCGCTGGAACGGCTCGGACGCTGGTGCGTGCCCGGTCCGGTCACCGAATCCATTGCGGTAGCGCCGCTTCTGCTGGGTGACGACGAGCGCTGCACAGCGCTGGCGGCCGGAGAGCTGATCGCCACGGTCGCCCTGCCGCCACAGGTGCCGCGCGCCGTGGACGCCGATACTGCCGGGCTGGTGTTGCTGGCAGACACCCGGGTGAGCGCGGCCGAAGTCGGGCAGTGCCACGAGTGCGTCGATCCCAGCCGTCACCTGTTCGACGTCACCGCCACCGGCACGGCGTGGGATGCCGACGTCGCGCGGGCCGACGAATTCGGCGCACTGGCCACCGCTGCGCAACTGGTCGGCGCCGGGCAGGCCCTCCTGGACGCCGCCGTCGACTACGCCAAGCAACGCGCCCAGTTCGGCCGGGTGATCGGCTCTTACCAGGCGATCAAGCACAAGCTGGCCGACGCGCATATCGCCATCGAGCTGGCCCGGCCGCTGGTGTACGGTGCCGCGCTGTCGCTGGCCACCGACTCCCCCGACACCGTCCGCGATGTCAGCGCCGCCAAGGCCGCGTCATCCGACGCCGCGCTGCTGGCGGCGCGCGCCGCGCTGCAGACTCACGGCGCCATCGGCTTCACCGCCGAACACGACCTGTCGTTGTGGCTACTGCGGGTGCAGGCGCTGCGGCCCGCCTGGGGTGGCCCCGCTGCGCATCGCCGACGGGTACTGGAGGCGCTGACATGACAGCAACTGACGAACGTGAACTGCTGCGCGAAACCGTCGCCGCGCTGGTGAACAAGCACGCCTCGCCCGAGGCGGTGCGCGTGGCGATGGAATCGGACCGCGGCTACGACGAATCACTGTGGCGGCTGCTGTGCGAGCAAGTCGGCGCGGCGGCCCTGCTGGTGCCCGAGGAATACGGCGGTGCCGGCGGCAGTTTGGGTGACGCTGCCGTCGTCCTGGAGGAGCTCGGCAAGGGTTTGGTGCCCACTCCGCTGCTGGGAACCACACTGGCTGAGCGGGCGCTGCTCGCTGCCGACGAGCCGGACGCCGAAACTTTGGAGCAACTGGCCGAGGGCGCGACAATCGGGGCGGTGGTGTTCGACCCCGATTATGTGGTCAACGGTGATATCGCCGACGTCGTGGTCAGCGCGGCGGACGGCAAGCTCAACCGGTGGACCGAGGTCACCGCCGAGCCCGTCGCCGCGATGGATCCCACCCGCCGGCTTGCCCGCGTCGCGGCGCAGAGCAGCACACCACTGGGCGCCGACCCCGGCATCGCCGACACCGCGGCCATCCTGCTGGCCGTCGAGCAGATCGGTGCAGCAGCGCGCTGCCTGGACCTGACCGTCGACTACACCAAGGAGCGGGTGCAGTTCGGCCGGCCGATCGGCAGCTTCCAGGCGCTCAAGCACCGGATGGCCGACCTGTACGTCGCAGTGCAATCGGCCCGTGCGGTCGTCAACGACGCTGTGGCCGAGCCGTCGCCGACAACGGCCGCGCTGGCCCGCATCGCGGCAAGCGAAGCGTTCAGCGCGGTGGCCGCCGAAGGCATTCAGCTGCATGGCGGTATCGCGATCACTTGGGAACACGACATGCAGCTGTACTTCAAACGCGCGCATGGCAGTTCACAGTTGCTCGGCCCGCCTCGCGAGCACTTGCGGCGGCTCGAGTCACAGGTGCTCTAACCTGGGCGCATGACCGATCGCGTCGCGCTGCGCGCCGGCGTCCCGCCGTTCTACGTGATGGACGTGTGGCTGGCGGCCGCCGAGCGGCAACGCACCCATGGCGATTTGGTCAACCTGTCGGCGGGGCAGCCCAGTGCCGGAGCCCCCGAGCCGGTGCGCGCCGCCGCGGCCGAGGCGCTACACCGCAACCAGTTGGGCTACACGGTGGCACTCGGTATTCCGGAGCTGCGCGCGGCGATCGCCGCCGCGTACTTGAGGCGGCACGGACTGGAAGTCGACGCCGATGACGTGGTGGTGACGACCGGATCGTCGGGCGGGTTTCTGCTCACCTTTCTGGCCTGCTTCGACGTCGGCGATCGGGTGGCGGTCAGCAGCCCCGGCTACCCCTGCTACCGCAACATTCTCGCGGCGCTCGGTTGCGAGGTCGTCGAGATCCCATGCGGACCGGATACCCGATTTCAGCCCACCGCGCAGATGCTCGCCGAGATCGACCCGCCGCTGGCCGGCGTGATCGTGGCAAGCCCGGCCAATCCGACCGGGACGGTCATCCCGCCGGCCGAGTTGGCGGCGATCGCGTCCTGGTGCGACGCCGCCGGGGTGCGACTGATCAGCGACGAGGTCTACCACGGGCTGGTCTACGCGGGCGCACCGCAGACCAGCTGCGCTTGGCAGACGTCACGGAATGCGGTGGTGGTCAACAGCTTTTCCAAGTATTTCGCGATGACGGGCTGGCGGCTGGGCTGGCTGCTGGTACCGACCGAGTTGCGCCGGGCAGTGGACCGCCTGACCGGCAACTTCACCATCTGCCCGCCGGTGCTGTCGCAGTACGCCGCCGTCGCCGCGTTCAGCCCGGAATCCGCCGCCGAAGCCGACGGGCATCTGTATCAGTACGCGGTCAACCGCAGGCGGTTACTTGACGGCCTGCGCGACATCGGGATCGATCGATTGGCACCGACCGACGGTGCGTTCTACGTTTATGCCGACGTCTCGGACTTCACCACCGACTCGATGAAGTTCTGCTCGAAACTCTTGGCGGACACCGGTGTAGCGATCGCACCTGGTATCGACTTCGACACCGCAGCGGGCGGCTCATTCGTCCGGCTGTCGTTCGCCGGGCCCGCGTCGGATATCGAGGAGGCGCTGAGCCGCATCGAGCCGTGGCTGCGGCGGTGAGCCTCGTCATCTCCGAGCTCGAGCGGGCTGCGCTGGCCGAGGTGTCGCAGTTCTCGCTGTTTGCCGCCATCACCGGGCGGCGGTCACGACGGTTCCCGGTCGGCGGCGCGATCCCCGCCGGTGCATTGGCTTTCACCAGTAGCCGACCGGTCCAACCGCTATCCGAAGTCGAACGGGCGCTGGTGCTTTCGATGGCAGCCGGTGTCACCGGCTGGCACAGCGGCATCACACACCACCCCGGCTACGCGCCATCGCTACCGAATTACTCGGGCAGCGCGACCGGTCGCACTTTCCCGTCGGCGGCAGGCTTCCACACCAGCCAACTGTTCTTCACCGACGACACCGGCTGCTATCTGTTGCCGACCCGTGACGAGCAACCACGCGAGTTCCACAGCATCGAGGAATGGATCAGCCATACCGCGGCGTCCTACGTGCGGACTTCAGCCACGCGCCTCGAACTGCCGCGCGTGGAGCCACATATGGAAGGCCACAACATCTGGATCGGCAACCATCCGGGCAGTCTGCTCGCGTTCCCGGCGGCCGACCTCGCCGAACACTTGATGGAAAACCTGTGGTTCTTCGCCGCCAACGGCTACCCGATTTTCGACGACATCACCGGGCGCACAATCCCCGGCATCGAACAGTTTTCGTCCCTCGGGCATGCCGACGACCCGGTTCCGCTGTCATTCGTCGAGCATTACACGCTCACCGAGGCCAGCGCGGAACTCGCCATCGCCGCCAATAACGGGATGCTGGCGCTGCAGGCGATGGGACTCGGTGGCTGGATCTACGACGGACTGAATCGACTGTCGGTGCTCGACGGGTTGGGCTTTGCCGCCGACGATGATCAGCGGTGGCCATTCCCGAATGTCACCGGGCTACCCGGATACTTCGAGACCCTCAGCCCACCGCATGTCTCCTCGGTGGCGGCGGGCGTCGAGAAACTCGTTGCGCGAAAGTTCGGCCCGGGCGGCCCTTTCGACCCCGAGACGCCAGGGCCGTGGTCGGATTCTCCGAAGGTGCGCGGGTCCGCGTTACCGCCGGCGGGCATCCAGGAAATCGTCACCGTTGAGGCGTCCCACATCTACGACACCTTCGGCAAGCTGCCCGGCACCGTGCCGACCGTGCACGTGTTGATGTATCTGCAGGCGCAACATCTCGACACCGAGTTCTACGACGAGTTCTTTCTGCCGGGCGCCTACCTGCAGACCCATGCCGACCACCAGGATCGCTGGCACAAGCAGTAGTCGGCTTACGATCCGAAGCATGATGGACTTCTCGGACCTGGCACAGCAGGATCAGCAGGCGATCGGCAAGACGCTGCTGGCATTGCTGCGCGGGTTCGATGATCGCGACGCCGACGCGCTAGGCGCGGTGTACTCCGACGACGCCGACTGGGTCAACGCCTTCGGCACAGTCAAACGGGGACGCGATGAAATCGTCGGCTACCTGAGCGGCCTGTTTCAGGATGAGAACTTCAACCGGGGTGAACTTGTCGATGCACCGGAGACGACGTTCCGCGTGTTGACAGCAGACGTCGTTCTGGTATCTGCGCATCTCAAAATCCGAGGACAGGGTCTGGTGGGCGGCGGGACCTTGGACCGAGACAACTTCTCGTTGCGAGCCCTGCAGCGTCAAGATGATGGATCTTGGCTCATCGTGTCGGAGATGTTTCAGGACGCCAACACCGAAACCACTTACGAGCACTGATACCACGACGAGCGTCGACAGCCTGTGCGCCTGACTGCACGAACCCGCGCCTACAGCCAGGTGTCCTGGGTGGTGGTCGTCAGGAAGGCCTCGAGGTCGTCGCGCCACTGGGCCGGTGTGGTCTTGTCCGGTTCGATGCCGGTGTAGTCGCCGCGGTAGAACAGCAGCGGCCTGGGCTTGATCTTGGGGACTTCGGAGAGCGACTGGACCGCGCCGAACACCACAAAATGGTCGCCGCCGTCGTGCACCGACGCGACCGTGCAATCGATGTAAGCCAGCGAGCCGTCGATGACGGGCGAACCGAGTTCTGATGGGTTCCAGTCGATTCCGGCGAACTTGTCCGGCTCCTTGGATCCGAACCGCGCGCAGACGTCCTTCTGGGATTCGGTCAGCACGTTGACGCAGAACTTTCCGCTGGCTTCGATGGCCTGCCAGGAGCGCGACACCTTGGTCGGGCAGAACAGCACCAACGGCGGCTCCAAGGACAGCGCCGCGAACGACTGACAGGCGAATCCGACCGGGACGTCGTCGTGCACGGTGGTGATGATGGTGATCCCCGTGCAGAACTGGCCCAGCGCCTGCCGGAAGGCGCGCGGGTCAATCGGCGCAGCAGCCATTACTGCCCGCGAGCGCCGACCGTGAAGTCATGGCCCCACAGGCTCACCGCGGTGCTTTCCCGCGCGATCCAATCGTGGTCGTCGACTTGTCGTCCCTCGCAACCGAATTCGACGTCGAATCCGCCCGGCGTCTTCATGTAGAACGACAGCATCAGATCGTTGACGTGCCGGCCCAGGGTTGCCGACATCGGCACCTTGCGGCGCAGCGCGCGGTCCAGGCACAGCCCTACGTCGTCGGCGTTCTCCACCTCGACCATCAGGTGGACGATGCCGCTCGGGGTGGGCAGCGGCAGGAAAGCCAGGCTGTGGTGGCGCGGATTGCAGCCGAAGAACCGCAGCCATGCCGGCGCTCCGTCGGCGGGGCGGCCGACCAATTGCGGCGGCATCCGCATGGAGTCGCGCAGTTTGAAACCGAGCACGTCGCGGTAGAAGTGCAGCGCCTCGGCATCGTCGCGGGTGGAAAGCACCACGTGGCCCAGTCCCTGCTCACCGGTGACGAACTTGTGCCCGTACGGGCTGACCACCCGGCGGTGCTCCAGCGCGGCGCCGTGGAAGACCTCCAGGCAGTTACCCGACGGGTCCTGGAACTGGATCATCTCGTCAACACGCCGATCCGCCAATTCGGCGGCGGTGGCTTCCTTGTACGGGGTGCCCTCCACGTCGAGCCGACCCCGGATTTCCTGCAGACCTTCGGCATTCGCGCATTCCCAGCCGGCCACCGAGAGCCGGTCATGTTCACCTGGGACGATCACCAACCGCGCCGGGAAATCGTCCATCCGCAGGTACAGCGCACCTTCGACAGCGCCGCTGCCCTCGACCATGCCGAGCACCTTGAGCCCGTATTCACGCCAGGCGGCCATGTCGGTGGCCTCGATGCGCAAATAACCCAGTGAGCGGATGCTCATCACGCACCTCCCAGGAAATCAACCGTCAACTTGTTGAACTCGTCGAACTTCTCCACTTGTGCCCAGTGTCCACATTGCCCGAAGATGTGCAGTTGCACACGCGGAATCGTCTTCACCGCCACCAGCGCCCCGTCCAGCGGGTTGACCCGGTCCTCACGCCCCCAGATCAGCAGCACCGGCTGGCGCAACCGGTAGGCCTCACGCCACATCATGCCCAGCTCGAAGTCACCCGAGGAGAACGATTTCCCCATCGCCTGGGTGGCCGCCAGCGACTCCGGAGTGCTCGCCAGTTCGAACCGCTGGTCGATCAGCTCGTCGGTGATCAGCTTCTGGTTGTAGACCATCACCCGCAGGAATGACTCGAGGTTTTCTCGGGTCGGCGCCATCGAGAACTTCGACAGCCGCTTTACACCCTCGGTGGGATCCGGGGCGAACAGGTTGACGCTCAGCCCGCCCGGACCCATCAGCACCAGTCGGCCGGCGCGATCCGGGTAGTCCAGTGCGAACCGAACCGCGGTGCCGCCGCCCAGCGAATTTCCCACCAGCGGAACACGTTCCAGGCCGAGCTGGTCGAAGAGGCCCTTGAGAGCCCTGGCCGCATACCGGTTGAACTGCCCATGCTCTGGCCGTTTGTCGGAGTGACCGTAGCCGGGCTGATCGACGGCGAGGATGTGAAACCGCTCGGCGAGCACCGCGATGTTGGCCGACCAGTTGGTCCAACTCGACGCACCCGGACCGCCGCCGTGCAGCAGCACCACCGTCTGCGGATTGCCCACGCCGGCCTCGTGGTAGTGCAGTTTCAGCGGGCCGTCGACGTCGACGTCGACGAAACGCGACGTGGATTCGAACGTCAGCTCTTCGGTGGCGGTCATACCATCGTGTCGCCGGGGGGCAGCCCGAATTCGTGGTTTCCGAAGATGACGTACGCGCGCTCGGGGTCATTGGCCGCATGCACTCGCCCGGCGTGCGCGTCACGCCAGAAGCGTTGAACCGGAGCGTCATTGGCCAGCGCAGTTGCGCCCGAGGCCTCGAACAGCCGGTCGATCGAGGCGATCGCCCGGCCGGTGGCGCGCACCTGGTCGCGACGGGCCCGGGCACGCAACTCGAACGGGATCTCCTTGCCGGCGACCAAGCACGCGTACTCGTCGCTGACGTTGCCGATCAACTGGCGCCACGCCGCGTCGATGTCGCTGGCGGCCTCGGCGATCCGCACCTTGGCGAACGGATCGTCTTTGGCCTTCTCGCCGGCGAACGCCGCACGTACCCGCTTGCCCTGGTGCTCGACGTGCGCGTCGTAAGCACCGTAGGCCATGCCGACGATGGGAGCCGAGATTGTAGTGGGATGCACTGTGCCCCAAGGCATCTTGTAGACCGGTGCGGTGTTGGTCTCATACCCGCCGGCACTGCCGTCGTTCATCGACTTGTAGGACAGGAACCGGTGCCGTGGCACGAACACGTCCTTGGCGACCACGGTGTTGCTGCCGGTGCCGCGCAGGCCGACCACGTGCCAGACGTCGTTGATCTCGTAGTCGGTGCGGGGGATCAGGAAGCTGCCGAAGTCGACGGGCCGGCCGTCTTTGATGACCGGGCCGCCCAGGAAGGCCCAGGTGGCGTGGTCACAGCCCGACGACCAGTTCCACGAGCCGCTGACCAGATAGCCGCCGTCGACCACGGTGCCCGCCCCCATCGGAGCGTATGAGGACGAAATCCGCACCGTCGGGTCCTCGCCCCAGACCTCCTCCTGGGCTTTCTGGTCGAACAGCGCCAGATGCCAGTTGTGCACGCCGATGATCGAGCCCACCCAACCGGTCGAGCCGCACGCGCTGGCCAGCCGCCGCGCCGCCTCGTAGAACAACGCCGGGTCGCACTGCAGGCCGCCCCACTGCTCGGGTTGCAGCAGCGTGAAGAAGCCGACGTCGTCGAGCGCCTTGACGGTCTCCTCGGGCAACCGGCGCAGATCCTCGGTCGCCTGGGCACGCTCCCGCAGCTGCGGAAGCAAGTCGTCGATGCCGGCTAGGACCGACTGCGCGTCACGCTGTTGAATGGACGTCACTGCTGATGCCTCCTGGGAGTGCTGACTTACAACAGAGACTAGAACACGTTCCGATTTGTGTCGAGCAGGGTATTCCTGCGGCTGGTAGCGATAGGTGGCCAGGTTTCTGTAACCTGTTCTAGTTACGATGGAAGGAGGGCCGGGTGACGACGACGGACACCGTTCCCGACGAGCCGCTCGGCAGCCACGTCCTCGAACTGCAGATCGCTGACGTCGTCGCCGAGACCGACGATGCGCGATCGCTGGTGTTCGCGGCATCCGACGATATTCCGGCTGACCGGCTGCGCTACGCGCCCGGCCAGTTCCTGACGCTGCGGATTCCCAGCGAGCGCACCGGCTCGGTGGCACGCTGCTACTCGCTGTGTAGTTCGCCGTTCACCGACGAAGCGCTCACCGTGACCGTCAAGCGCGACAAAAACGGCTACGCGTCAAACTGGCTGTGCGACCACGCTCACGCCGGGATGCGGATCCATGTGCTGGCTCCGTCGGGCAACTTCGTGCCCAAGACGCTCGACGCCGACTTCCTGCTGCTGGCCGCCGGCAGCGGGATCACCCCGATCATGTCGATCTGCAAGTCAGCGCTGTCCGAAGGCAGCGGGCAGGTGGTGCTGTTCTACGCCAATCGCGACGACCGCTCGGTGATCTTCAGCGATGCGCTGCGAGAGCTGGCCGCGAAATACCCCGACCGGCTGACCGTCGTGCACTGGCTGGAGTCGCTGCAAGGGCTGCCCAGCACGACGGCGCTGGCGCAGTTGGCTGCGCCCTACACCGACCGGCAGGCATTCATTTGCGGGCCCGGCCCGTTCATGCAGGCCGCCCGCGAGGCGCTGCAGTCTCTGGACGTGCCCGGCGGCCAGGTGCATCTCGAGGTGTTCAAGTCCCTGGACTCCGATCCGTTCGTTGCGGTGAAGGTCGAGGACGCGGGCTCTGAAGGTGGGGAGCCGCCGGCCACCGCCGTCGTCGAGCTCGACGGTGAAACGCACACCGTGTCGTGGCCGCGCGGCGCCAAGCTGCTCGACGTGTTGTTGGACGCCGGCCTCGACGCGCCGTTCTCCTGCCGGGAGGGCCACTGCGGGGCGTGTGCCTGCAGTCTGCGCAAGGGCAAGGTGAACATGGAGGTCAACGATGTCCTGGAGCAGCAGGACCTCGACGAGGGGCTGATCCTGGCCTGTCAGTCCCGTCCGGAGACCGATTCGGTCGAAGTCACCTACGACGAGTGATCGCGGGCGTTAGGTTCTGCTCATGAGCAAACATCTGGTGGCGGCAGTGACGGGCGTTGCACTGGCTTTGGTGATGGCGCCGCCGTCGTCGGCGGCAAGCAACACGGCCACCACGCTCATGCCGGTCGACGAGGGCACCCAGCTGGAAACCCGCGCTCTGCTCGACTGCCATGGCGCTACGGGCAGCTGCGACTTCACCGTCGGCGCCAACCTCCGCACTCCGGAGGGAGCGACCGGATTTCCGTCGGGCCTATGGGCCCGGCAGAGCACCGAATTCCGCACGATGAACCGGATGGTCTACCTCGACGTCCATGCCGACGGTCAGAACGAGCGGATCCAGAAGCAGGGCGGGACCGACGTGATGACCGACATCTACACGGGTGAGGGCCCGCCGGAGAAATACCAAAGCACCGGCCGGATCGACGCAACGGATTGGCATACCGGGCAACCGAAGACCGACATAAACGTCATCATGTGTACACACATTCAGGTGGTCTACAGCGGAGTGAATCTCACCTCGCCGAGCACCTGCGTACAGACCGGCTTTTCCTAAGCGCCGAGCGTCGAGTTGTTGGGCGAAATCTGGCAATTGAGCCCAACAAGTCGACGTTGGGCGGATGTGGACGGGTCAGCGCGGCAGGCCCAACAGCCGCTCGGCGGCCACGGTCAGCAGGATTTGTTCGGTGCCGCCGGCGATGGTCAGGCAGCGGGTGTTGAGGAAGTCGTGCACCGTCTTGTTCTCCACCACCCCCCGGCCGTCGGATAACTCCATCCGGAATTCGGACAGCGCCTGACGGTAGCGGACTCCGATCAGCTTGCGGGCGCTGGACTCCGCGCCGGGATCCTGACCGCCCACGGCCAACTGCGCAATTCGCTGATCCAGCAGCGAACCCACCTGGGCCGAGAGAATCAGCGCACCAAGCCGGTCTTGCTCGCTGACGTCAAGATCAAGCGCGGCGACGGTGCGCAGTACCTCTTCCATGGGATTGTCCAGCGCGGTGCCCGCCGCCATCGCCACTCGTTCGTTGGCCAGCGTGGTGCGGGCCAGCCGCCAGCCGTCATTGACCGTTCCGACCACCATGGCGTCGGGCACGAACACGTCTTCCAGAAAAACCTCGTTGAACAAGTCGTCGCCGGTGATCTCGCGCAACGGCCGGATATCGACTCCGGGCGAGGACATCTCGACCAGGAAATAGGTGATGCCTTTGTGTTTCGGCGCGTCGGGGTCGGTGCGTGCCAGGCACACCCCCCACTGCGCCTTGTGCGCCGCCGACGTCCACACCTTCTGCCCGGTCAGCCGCCAGCCGCCGTCGGCGCGGACGGCTTTGGTTCGCAGCGACGCCAGGTCCGAGCCGGCGCCCGGCTCGGAAAACAGTTGGCACCAGAAGATTTCACCGTTCAGGGTGGCCGGAATGAAGCGCTCGATCTGCTGCGGTGTGCCGTGTTCGAGAATGGTCGGCGCAGCCCACCAGCCGATCACCAGGTCTGGCCGCTCCACGCCGGCCGCCGCCATCTCCTGGTCGATCAGCAGCTGCTCGGCCGGTGAAGCGTTGCGCCCGTAGGGCGTCGGCCAGTGCGGTGCCTGCAGTCCGGCCTCCGCCAGCGCCCGTCGGCGCTTCTCGACAGGCAGCGCGGCGACTTCTCCGACCGCGGCGCTGATGTCGGGGCGCAGGTGCGCCACCGAGTCCAAGTCGATGTGCAGCTCGCGCCGAATGCCCTGCTGCGTCAATGTTGCCACCCGACGTAGCCAGCGTGCCCGGCCGCCGAGGAACTGGCCGATCCCGTAGGCGCGGCGCAGGTACAGATGGGCGTCGTGCTCCCAGGTGATGCCGATGCCGCCGAGCACCTGGATGCAGTCTTTGACGTTGGCCTGGGCGGCCTCGATGCCCGTCGCGGCGGCGACCGCGGCGGCAATGGACAGCTGCTGATCACTGGCATCGGTGGCGGCGGCCGTCGCTGCATCACTGGCGGCGATCGATGCCTGCTCGGCCCGCAGCAACATTTCCGCGCACAGGTGCTTGATCGCCTGAAAGCTGCCGATCGGCTTGCCGAATTGCTCGCGCACCTTTGCGTACTCGGTGGCGGTGTCCAGCGCCCACCGCGCGACGCCGGCGGCCTCGGCTGCCAGCACGGTGGCGGCGAGGTCTTCGGCGCGCTGTACCGGTGCCGGAACGACCGCCACAGCCGCGGAGTCCAGCGTGACGCGGGCCAGCGACCGGGAGAAGTCCGTGGCACCCAGCGGTTCGACCGTGACGCCGTCGGCCGCGGCGGCGTCGATGACCAGCCAGCCATCGGCGGCCGGCACCAGCAGCACACCGGCCTGGTCGGCGCCCAGCACGTAGTCGGCGCTGCCCGACGCCCGGTCGTCGTCCAACCGGACATCGGCCGACAGCGCGACACCCGCGGTGCGCTCCCCCGACGCCAACGACTCGAGCAGCCCAGCATCGGTGACGAGCAGCGTGGCCAGCGCGGTAGTCGCCACCGGACCCGGGACCAGGGCTTTCGCAGCCTCGTCGACCATGGCGCAGAGGTCACCGGTGCTGCCGCCGGCGCCACCGCAGTCCTCGGAAATCGCGACCCCGAACAGCCCCAGACCGGCCAGGCGAGAGAAAACCGGCCGCCAGGCCTCGGGCTTGCCCTGCTCGATGTCGCGGATCGCCGCCTTGGAACTAGCCCCGACGCCGGATCCGGCCCAATCGCGCACCAACTGACGCGCCGCGAACTGTTCGTCAGTGGTGGTCGCTGGCACGGTCGGCTCCTAATTCGGTGTAACAAGGGCGCTAAGCAACACTAGAACGTGTTCTAATAGTGCCAGCGATCGACCGTCAAGTCGAACGCCATCGCAGCAGGACACCTTGGTGTCCCGGCCGCACGGAGGTGGGAAATTCACGCTCGGCATGCGTATCGTTTGACAGCGAAACGCGCGAAGAAGGAGCTGCCCGTCAGATGTCGTCGCCAGCGAACAGCGGCTCGAGCCGCGCGTCGGACGCGCAGCCTCGTGAGGTCATGAACGTGGCGGTACTGGCCGAATCCGAGCTCGGGTCCGAGGCGCAGCGGGAGCGTCGCAAGCGCATCCTGGACGCGACGATGGCGATCGCCTCCAAGGGCGGTTACGAGGCAGTTCAGATGCGGGCGGTGGCTGACCGCGCCGACGTGGCGGTGGGCACACTGTACCGGTATTTCCCGTCCAAAGTGCATCTGCTGGTGTCGGCGCTGGGCCGGGAATTCGAACGCATCGACGCCAAGACCGACCGGTCCACGTTGACCGGCGGGACGCCGCACCAGCGGCTGAACTTCATGATCAGCAGACTCAACCGGGCCATGCAGCGCAACCCGCTGCTGACCGAGGCGATGACCCGCGCGTACGTGTTCGCCGACGCCTCGGCGGCCAGCGAGGTCGATCAGGTGGAGAAGCTCATCGACTCGATGTTCGCCCGCGCGATGAGCGACGGCGAACCGACCGAAGAGCAGTACCACATTGCCCGGGTGATCTCGGATGTATGGACGAACAACCTGCTGGCCTGGCTCACCCGGCGCGCCTCGGCCACCGACGTCAGCAAGCGGCTCGACCTGGCCGTGCGGTTGCTGATCGGCGATCAAGAGCCGCAAACCACCTAGCTCGGCGGCCCCGCTGTGCGGCCGCGGATCAGCTCGGTGTCCAGTATTTCCACGGCCGGCTGAATGTCGTTGCGGTGCAACAGTTCGCCGGCGCGACGGCCTTTCTGCAGGCTCGGCTGGGCTACCGTGGTCAATCCGCGCCGCCGCGCCTCCGGCACGCCGTCGAAGCCGGTGACGGTCATCTGGCCCGGGACGTAGATGCCGCGCCCGCGCAGGTAATCCATGGCCGACAACGCCAGCACATCAGCGGTACACATCAGTGCGGTGATCCGCGGGTTGGCCGCCAATGCGACCTCGGCGGCGATACCGCCCGCCGTCGGCGTGTGGTCGTAGCTTTCCACCACCGTCAGCGCGTCTGGGTTCAATCCGGCCGCGGCCATTGCTTCGCGGATACCAGTTACGCGTTCGCCCTGCACCTGAAACATCGCTGACTGCAGGCGTTCGGCGCCGACCAGGCCCTGGCGACGCTCACGGTGCAGCCGCATCGTCAGCACACCGATTTCGCGGTGGCCCAGATTCAGCACGTGGTCGGCAAGCTGACGCATCGCAGCCCGGTCGTCGATACCCACCTGAAACGCGCCGGCGACGTTCTTGGGCTGGTCGACCACGACGACGGGCAACCGCCGCTGCAACGCGACCTGCAGATAGGGGTCGTTCACCGCCACCGAATACACCACGAAGCCGTCGACTCCGGCGGCCAGCACCGACGCCGTCCCCTCGGCAACCGTCCGGCTCGGACCGACCGCCACCAACATCAGCCCCTGCCCCAGCTCTTCGCACGACTGTGCCAGTCCCGCAACGAAATCCAGCGCTGCGGGATCACGAAAGGAATAAGTCAGCGGTTCGGTGCTCACCAAACCGACCGCCCCGGCCTTGCGGGTACGCAACGACCTTGCCACCGGGTCCGGTCCGGGATATCCCAGCCGTTTCGCCGCGGCGAGCACCCGCTCACGCAGCTCGGCAGAGAGTTGGTCGGGCCGGTTATAGGCGTTCGAGACGGTGGTCCGCGACACCTTGAGATCAGCGGCCACCGACGCCAGGGTCGCCCGCCGGCGCGGCGTGGGACTCCTGGACATGCTCACTGACGGTACAACGATCCCGGCCTTAAGCTAGCGACCGTGGCCTGTGTGGATCTCAACGCCGACTTGGGCGAGGGGTTCGGTGTTTGGCGACTCGGCGACGACGACGCCATGCTCGATATCGTCACCAGCGCCAACGTGGCCTGCGGTTTCCACGCCGGCGACCCGGCCGGGCTGTTGCGGGTCTGCCGGGCTGCTGCCGCACGGGGCGTGCGCATCGGCGCCCAGGTCGGCTACCGCGACCTGGCCGGATTCGGCCGCCGTTACATCGACGAGACACCCGAGGACTTGCTCGCCGACGTCGTCTATCAGATCGGCGCGCTACAGGGGCTTGCAGGAGCCGCCGGTTCATCGGTCTCGTACGTCAAACCCCATGGCGCGCTGTACAACACGATCATGACCGACCGCATACAGGCGGCCGCCGTCGCCGAGGCGGTACGCATTGTGGACGCTGGTTTGCCGGTGCTGGGCCTGGCGGAGTCGGTGTTTTTCGACGAGGCCGGCCGACGAGGTGTGCGTACCGTCCCGGAGGTATTCGCCGATCGCGCTTACCGGCCGGACGGCCAGTTGGTCTCCCGACGCGAACCCGGCGCCGTGTTGCACGACCCGACGGCCATCGCCGAGCGGGTGGTGACGATGGTGACCACCGGACAAGTTGTCGCGGTCGACGGGACAGTGGTCACCCTGCAGGCCGAATCGGTCTGTGTCCATGGCGATTCCCCGAACGCGGTGCAAATCGCCGCCGCGGTGCGGGAACGGTTGACAGCGGACGGTATCGACGTGAAAGCGTTCAGCTGATGCGACTACGCCCCGGTCGACCGGACATCGCACGGTATTCGCACCGGTTCACCGTCCCGCCCGCCAAAACCGATGCGCCGCTGACAGTGACGTGGATGGGTGTGTCGACGCTGCTGATCGACGACGGGTCTTCGGCGCTGATGACCGACGGCTACTTCTCCCGGCCCAGGTTGGCGCGGGTGGCACTGCGCAAGGTGTCGTCGTCGCCGGCCCGCGTGGAGGGATGCTTGGCCCGGGCCAACGTGGCACGACTGGCGGCAGTGGTCGCTGTGCATACGCATATCGACCACGCATTGGACTCTCCGCTGGTAGCCGACCGCAGCGGCGCGCAACTGGTGGGCGGCGAGTCGGCGGCCAACGTCGGCCGCGGCTACGGCTTTGCCGAGGACCGCCTGGTGGTGGCCACACCGGGTAAGCCAATTGTGCTGGATCCCTTCGAGATCACGCTCGTCGAGTCGCACCACTGCCCGCCGGACCGGTTTCCCGGCGCGATCACCGCACCGGTGGTTCCCCCGGTGAAGGCGTCGGCCTATCGCTGCGGGGAGGCGTGGTCGACTTTTATCCAACACCGCCCCTCGGGTCGGCGAGTCTTGGTCCAGGGCAGTGCCGGATTCGTGAAGGGCGCCCTGGCCGGGCAGCGCGCCGACGTGGTCTACCTCGGCGTCGGTCAGCTCGGCTTGCAGCCAAAGACCTACCTCGTCGACTATTGGACGGAAACGGTGCGCGCGGTCGGCGCACGCCGAGTGGTGCTGATCCATTGGGATGATTTCTTCCGCCCGCTCTCAAAGCCTTTGCGGGCGTTTCCATATGCGGTTGACGACTTGGATGCTTCCATGCGCATCCTCGACGGGCTGGCCGCGGCGGACGGTGTCCCGCTGGATATGCCGACCGCCTGGCAGCGCGAAGATCCCTGGGCCTGAAATCCGTTGCCGCTATTCCTCGCGCTGCTGCTGCTTGCCGTCGTGCTCGGCTTTGCCGTCGCACGCCCGCGGGGCTGGCCCGAGGCGTTCGCGGCGATACCAGCCGTCGCGGTGCTGATCGGGGCCGGCACGATATCGCTGCACCAGGCCGCCGCCGAAGCGGCCAGCCTGGCCCGGGTGGTCGCGTTTCTGGGCGCGGTGCTGGTGCTGGCCAAACTGTGTGACGACGAAGGCCTGTTCGAGGCGGCCGGAGCGGCGATGGCCCGGGCCCGATTCGGTTCGCAACGGCTGCTGCGCCAGGTGTTCGTCATCGCCGCCGTCATCACCGCCGTACTGAGCCTGGACGCGACGGTGGTGCTGTTGACCCCGGTCGCACTGGCCACGGTCCGCTGGCTACGGGCGCCGGTCCGGCCGCATGCTTATGCCAGCGCGCACTTGGCCAACGCCGCCTCACTGTTGCTGCCGGTGTCGAATCTGACCAATCTGCTCGCCTTCCACATCGCCGATCTGTCGTTCATCAAATTCACTGCGGTGATGACGTTGCCATGGCTGGCCGCGGTCGGCACCGTATACCTGGTCTTCCGTTGGTTCTTCGCACGCGATCTGGACGTGTCGCCGGAACGACAGGAAATCGGGCCCCCACCGCGCCCACCGGTATTCGTGCTGGCGGTGGTGGCTTTGACGCTGGCTGGGTTCGCCATCACCGAGGCACTGGGTGTGGCACCGGCCTGGGCAGCAATTGCCGGCGCTTCGGTGCTGGGTATCCGCAGTCTTCGGCACCGCCACACCACAGTGGTGGAGCTGGTGCGCGCCGTCAACGTGCCGTTCTTGGTGTTCGTGTTGGCGTTGGGCATTGTGGTAGAGGCCGTGATGCTCAACGGCGTGGCCGACGGCATGCGGGCGGTGTTGCCGTCGGGCTCGAGCTTGCTTGCGCTGCTGGGTATTGCGGCGGTTGCCGCCGTACTGGCCAATCTCGTCAACAACCTGCCCGCGACACTGGTGCTGCTGCCGCTGGCCGCAAGTAGTGGGTCGGCGGCGATTTTAGCGGTGTTGATCGGAGTGAACATCGGACCCAACTTGACCTACGTCGGGTCGCTCTCAAACCTGCTGTGGCGGCGGGTCCTGCGTCGGCACAACGTGCCGGCGAGTATCGGCGAATACACCCGGCTGGGGTTGTGCACCGTGCCCACCGCATTGGTGGCGGCGGTGCTGGCGTTGTGGATCAGCGTGCGGCTGCTGGGGGTTTGACACAGCGAGGAGGCAACGGCATGCCGAGATCAGCCATCACCGCCCGCAATTGGGCGGGCTGGTCGGTGATGATGCCGTCGACGCCGGCAGCAATCAGGGCGCGCATGGCCTCGGCGTCGTTGACAGTCCACGGAAGGACCTTGATACCCAACGCATGTGCCCTGTCGACCAAAGCGCTGTCGACCAACGAATAGGCCGGCGAGACGATGCTGGCGCCGACCATCGCGGCAGCAACGACCGGATCACCGACGACGATCGGGTCGATCCCCGCCAGCCACGAAGACCCGGGGCGCCATGTCATCTGATTCCACAACGCCACCACGGGAATCGACGGCTCGACTTGCCGCACCATCGGCAGTATTCGCCAATCGAAGCTCTGAATCTCGACGCGGTCGATCTTGCCCGCCGACCGAACGGCGGCGAGGATCACCTCGACGAACTCCTGCGGAGTGGCTGTCGCGGACGGCGCCTCGGGATCCACCTTGGTCTCGATGTCGTAGCGCACGTCGGCCCGATAGGAGTCGGTGAGCGCAAAGATCTCCGGTAGCGTCGCGATCCGGTCGCCGCAGTCGAGCGTGCGGAGCTGCGCCAGCGTGAGCTCGTGTACGAGCTTCCCAACGTACGGATACTGCGGGTCGGTGGCCGACGCGGGTGCGGTGTCGGCGCACTTTTCCAGCCGGATGTCCTGGTCGTGCCATACCACGGGCTGGCGGTCCTTGGTTATGCCGATGTCGAACTCCAGTGTGCTGACGCCTATTTCGAGTGCAGCCGCGCCACCACGGTGCGCCACCACGTCGAAGCTGGATGGTTGTGCGCTGGCCGGCGGCGGACCGGGAACGACGAGAACCGCCAGAACCAGTGCGGCCAGGCGAAAACGCATGCCTGGTTAACGCCTGCGTTGACGCGCGATGTCGGCGAGCACCACCCCGGCAGCCACCGAGGCGTTCAACGATTCGGCGGAACCGGCCATCGGGATCGACACCACCGCATCGCAGCTCTGCCGCACCAACCGCGAGAGTCCCTTGCCCTCGGATCCGACCACCACCACTACCGGCCCGGTTGCGTCCAAGTCGTCGAGCGTGGTGTCACCCTCGGCATCCAACCCGACCAGCTGGACACCGCGGCCGGCCCAATCTTTCAGGGTGCGGGTCAGATTCGTGGCCCGGGCGATCGGCACCCGGGCCGCCGCGCCGGCGCTGGTCCGCCAGGCCACAGCAGTCACCGAGGCCGAGCGCCGCTGCGGGATCAACACCCCGTGGCCGCCGAAGGCTGCCACCGATCGCACGATCGCACCCAGGTTGCGCGGGTCGGAGATGTTGTCCAAGGCGACCAGCAGCGCCGGCGGAGTGTCCAGAGCGGCCGAAATTAGATCGTCGGGATGGGCGTAGTCGTACGGGGGAACCTGCAGCGCGATGCCCTGGTGCAGGCCGTTGGTGGTCATCCGGTCCAGATCGCTACGCGGAACCTCCAGAATCGCGATACCGGAATCGGCCGCCCGGGTAACGGATTCGGTGAGCCGCTCGTCGGCCGCAGCACCGAGGGCAACATATAGCGCGGTGGCCGGAACACCGGCACGCAGGCATTCCAGCACCGGATTGCGGCCCAGCACCGTCTCGGTCTCATCCTCGGTGCGCTTAACCGGCCGACGCGGCTGCGACCGCAGCCGCTTGGACGCGGGATGGTTGGGCCGCATATGGGCGGGCGGCGTGGCGCCGCGGCCCTCCAGACCCCGGCGACGGACACCGCCCGACCCGACGGTGGGACCCTTCTTGCTGCCGGGCTTGCGTATCGCCCCGCGCCGGCGCGAGTTGCCGGCCATCTACTTGGCTTCCAGCGACCACTGGGGTCCGTCGGCGGTATCGGTGACCTCGATGCCGGCGTCCTTGAGGCGGTCGCGGATCTGGTCGGCCAGCGCCCAGTCGCGCTGTTCGCGGGCCTGCTCGCGTCGCTCCAACTCGGCGCGCACCAGCACATCAACAGCGGCCAATGCAGCCGAGGTCTCGTCGTGGGATTCCCAGCTCTCGTCGAGCGGATCGCAGCCGAGGATGCCCATCATCGCCCGGATCGCGCCGGCGCTGGCCAATGCGCCGTCGTGGTCGCCGGCATCCAGCGCCCGGTTGCCCTCCGCGCGGGTGTGGTGCACCTCGGCCAGCGCGATCGGCACCGCCAGGTCGTCGTCGAGCGCCTCGGCGAACCGCGCCGTCCATTCTCCGGGAATGACGGCGCCGACCCGATTGCGCACCCGATGCAAGAAGTCCTCGATGCCGAGATAGGCGTTGACTGCGTCCTGCAACGCACTCTCGGAGAACTCCAGCATCGAGCGGTAATGGGCGCTGCCCAGGTAATAGCGCAACTCGGCAGGCCGGACCCGTTGCAGCACAGCGGGAATCGCCAGCACGTTGCCCAGCGACTTGCTCATCTTTTCGCCACCCATGGTCACCCAGCCGTTGTGCAACCAATAACGGGCGAAGCCGTCTCCGGCCGCACGGCTCTGAGCGATCTCGTTCTCATGGTGCGGGAAAACCAAATCCATGCCGCCGCAATGGATATCGAACTCGGGTCCCAGATAGGTGCGGGCCATCGCCGAGCATTCCAGGTGCCAGCCTGGACGCCCGCGACCCCACGGGGTCGGCCACGACGGTTCGCCGGGCTTGGCGCCCTTCCACAACGTGAAGTCGCGCTGATCACGCTTGCCGGTGGCTACTCCCTCGCCCTGGTGCACGTCGTCGACCCGGTGTCCGGACAGCTGCCCGTACTCCGGGTAACTCAGGACGTCGAAGTACACATCGCCGTTGCCTTGCCGAACAGATGGGTAGGCGTGTCCTTTTTCCACCAGCCGCTCGATCAACTCGATCATCTGGGTGATATGCCCAGTGGCGCGCGGTTCGGCCGACGGCGGCAACACACCCAGCGCGTCGTAGGCGGCGGTGAACGCGCGCTCGTAGGTAGCCGCCCATTCCCACCAGGGCCGGTCGGCCGCCGCGGCCTTGTTGAGGATCTTGTCGTCGATGTCGGTGACGTTGCGGACAAACGCCACGTCATAACTGCGCGCCATCAGCCAGCGCCGCAGGATGTCGAAGGCCACGCCGCTGCGCACGTGCCCGATGTGCGGCAGGCCCTGCACGGTGGCGCCGCACAGGTAGATGGAGACGTGCCCGGGCCGCAGCGGGACGAAATCACGCACGGCACCGCTCGCCGTGTCGTGTAGCCGCAGTTGGGCGCGATCGGTCACGACGTGCCAGCTTACCGGGGCGACTCGTCCCGTCTCACCGCGAGCGTGCGCAGATCCGGGAATTTGCGCGCGTGTCGGCCGGGGACACGCACTATCACGCTATAAAGCGACCACCAGCGCCGTTGCTATGGCCGCCAGCCCTTCCCCGCGACCGGTCAAGCCCAGACCGTCAGTTGTAGTGGCCGACACCGCCACCGGCGCGTCGAGTAGCCCGGACAGCAACTCTTGCGCCTCGGCGCGTCGTGGTCCGATCTTGGGTCGGTTACCGACGACCTGCACAGCCGCATTGCCGACGCGGTAGCCATGTTCTGAAATCAGTTCGACGACGACGCGCAGCATGTCGGCTCCGCTGGCGTCTGCCCAGCGGGGATCGTCGACGCCGAACACGCTGCCGACATCGCCAAGCCCGGTAGCCGACAGCAGCGCGTCGCACAATGCGTGCGCGGCGACGTCGCCGTCGGAGTGGCCGGCGCAGCCGTCGGCGTCCGGAAACAACAGGCCCAGCAGCCAGCACGGCCGCCCCGGCTCAATGGCATGCACATCGGTGCCCAGACCGACCCGAACGTTCATTGCTTAACGATGGCCTGGGCCAGCAACAAGTCCAACGGGGTGGTGATCTTGAAGGCCAGCGGATCGCCCTCGACCACCTGCACCTGGCCGCCGAGGTGCTCGACCATCGACGCGTCGTCGGTGAACTCGACGTTCGACGCGCGCTGGTAGGCGCGATGCAGTAGTTCGGTCGCAAAGCCCTGCGGGGTTTGCACCGCGCGCAGGCCGGAGCGCTCGGGTGTCCCCAGCACGACCCCGTTGGCGTCGACGGCCTTGATGGTGTCCGGTACCGGCAACGCAGGCACGACCGCCGGATGTCCCGCCTGCAGCGCCTCGACGACGCGGACCACCAAACCCGGCGGCGTCAGGGGCCGCGCTGCATCGTGCACCAATACGAAGTCCGGTTCTCCGGCGGCGGTCAACGCTCGAGCGACCGACTCCGTGCGGTTGGCGCCGCCGGCCACAACCGCGGCGTCGCGTCCGAGTATCAGCTTGGCTTGGTCGGTGCGGTCGGGGGGCACTGCCACCACCACGCGATCGATGACTTCGGACTCCAGCAGAGCGGCTACGACGCGTTCGACCAGCGTGCGTCCGTCGAGATGAAAAAACGCTTTGGGAACACCGGCCGCCAGCCGTTCACCCGACCCCGCGGCCGGGACGACCGCGACCGTGCCCGTCACAGTCAGGACGCGGCGGCCAAAACCTCGTCGAGGATTGTCTCGGCCTTGGCGTCGTCGGTGCTTTCAGCCAGCGCCAACTCACCCACCAGGATCTGGCGTGCCTTGGCCAGCATCCGCTTCTCCCCGGCCGACAGGCCGCGTTCCTGGTCGCGACGCCACAGGTCACGCACCACCTCGGCCACCTTGTTCACATCACCGGAGGCAAGTTTCTCGAGGTTGGCCTTGTAGCGGCGCGACCAGTTGGTCGGTTCCTCGGTGTGCGGGGCACGCAACACCTGAAAGACTTTGTCCAGACCTTCTTGCCCGACCACATCACGCACGCCCACATACTCAGCGTTGTCGGCAGGCACTCGAACTGTCAGGTCCCCCTGCGCCACCTTCAAGACGAGATACTCTTTTTGTTCCCCTTTGATGGTCCGGGTTTCGATCGCCTCGATTAACGCAGCACCGTGGTGTGGATAGACAACGGTGTCTCCGACCTTGAAGATCATCTGGTTCGAGCCCCTTTCGTTACTGCAATTCTAGCACGGTGCGTCGACAGGCGTGGTCCAACGGTGCAGGTCAGGGGCATCGCACAGGAAGCGTAGGGGTTGACAGACTGGTGAATTCGTGCATGGCACCGACCTTTTGATAACCCGGCTGGGGACCCTCGAGGCCCCGCCGACAGCTTGCGCCGGACCCCTGAACAAGGGCATTGAAGATCGTACTGCGCTGCCCTGTGTACGCTGCCGGCGCCCTCGACTACCAGCCGTCGGATCTGACCTACTACTGTGCATAGTCGAACCGTCACGGGCGAGCAGGAGGCTTTGAGTGAAACGCTTGGACAATCGCCGCTCGGCCACCCTCGCCGCACTGGCCGCCGGGAGCGTTCTCGGCGCCCTCGCCCTCGCCGGCTGCGGCAGCGGTCAGCTCTCGCAGACCGCCGCCCAGGTACCTGCCGTCAACGGCACCGAGACGGTGATCAACAACGTGGCGCTGCGCAACGTTCACATTCAGGCCACGCAGACCGGCGACTTCCTGGAGCCGGGCAAAACGGTGAATCTGGTCCTGGTGGCGGTCAACGACTCCGTGGATGTCGCCGACAGACTTCTCGGCATCACCTCGGACATCGGCCCGGTCACGGTGTCCGGCGATACCGCATTGGCGCCGGGTGGAACGTTGTTCGTCGGCACCGCCGACGGCCAGAGCAAGAAAGCCGTCGAGGCCATTGAGCCCGCAGGGACCGCGAAGGCGATCGTGGCGTTGAACAAGCCGATCACCAACGGCCTCCTCTACAACTTCACCTTCGACTTCGAAAAGGCCGGGCACACCAGCTTGACCGTGCCGATTTCCGCGGGGCTGGCCCCCCGCCAGGAAGAAACGCCGGCCCCGGCCGGATAGCCCTGAGCTGTCATACCGGCCCGATACCGTTCCGGTGTGGCCAAGACACGCTCGCAATACCGCTGTTCGGAATGCCGGCACGTCACCGCTAAGTGGGTAGGACGCTGCCTCGAGTGCGCCACCTGGGGAACGGTCGAGGAAGTGGCGGTGCTGTCCGCCGTCAACGGCCGGAGCCCACGCTCAATAGCCTCGGCGGCCCCAACCTCCCCGGCGGTGCCCATCAGTTCTATCGAGCCGCATAGCGCGCGTCACTGCCCCACTGGTGTCGACGAACTCGACCGAGTGCTGGGCGGCGGTGTGGTGCCCGGCTCGGTGACGCTGCTCGCCGGCGAGCCGGGGGTCGGTAAGTCGACACTGCTCCTCCGGGTCGCCCATCAATGGGCCCGGTCCGGTCGACGCGCGTTGTACGTCTCCGGTGAGGAGTCCCTCGGCCAGATCCGGCTGCGCGCCGACCGGACCGACTGCAGCCACGACGAGGTGTTCCTGGCGGCCGAATCCGACCTGGGCGCGGTGCTCGGTCATATCGAGGCCGTGCGGCCCACGCTGGTCGTGGTCGATTCCGTACAGACGATGTCCACCACCGAGGCCGACGGTGTCACCGGCGGGGTCACCCAGGTGCGGGCGGTGACCACCGCGCTGACGGCCGCGGCGAAAGCGGGCGACGTGGCGATGATCCTCGTTGGCCATGTCACCAAGGACGGCGCCATCGCCGGACCGCGTTCCCTTGAGCATCTCGTGGACGTGGTGCTGCATTTCGAGGGCGACCGCAACTGCACCTTGCGCATGGTCCGTGGCGTCAAGAACCGATTCGGGGCCGCCGACGAGGTCGGCTGTTTCCAGCTGCATGAGGGCGGCATCGAAGGTGTCGCCGACCCGTCCGGGCTGTTCCTGGACCAGCGGCCGCGGCCGGTCCCCGGAACCGCGATCACGGTGACGTTGGACGGTAAGCGACCCCTGGTCGGCGAGGTTCAGGCGCTGCTGGCCAGCCCGTCGGACGGGCGGCCGCGCCGCGCCGTCAGCGGCATCGACCACGCCCGCGCCGCGATGATCACCGCCGTACTGGAAAAGCATGCCGGGCTGGCACTTTCGCCCGTCGACATCTTCCTATCCACCGTCGGAGGCATGCGGTTAGCCGATCCGTCGTCGGATCTGACGGTGGCGATTGCTTTGGCGTCCGCCTACGCGAATCTTCCGCTGCCCACTACCGCCGTGATGATCGGTGAAGTCGGATTGGCCGGCGATCTGCGGCGGGTCAGCGGAATGGAGCGCCGGCTGGCCGAAGCCGCCCGGCAGGGCTTCACCACCGCCCTGGTTCCAGCCGGATGCGACGCGTCACCGACAGGCTTGCGGGTCTGCCAAGCTGCCACCATCGTCGCGGCGTTGCAGCACATGCTCGACATTGCCCAGCACTGCAGCAACACGCCAGCGCCACCACACCGGCTCGACCCGCCTAGGGCGGAGCAGAATGGCGGGTAATGACTGCGAGCAAAGCCAGGAGAATCGGCCCGGTGCCGGCGCCGCGGCCCACCCTGCGTGAGTCCGTCGGGCGGCTGGCGCCGGGAACTGCGCTGCGCGATGGTCTGGAGCGCATCCTGCGCGGCCGTACCGGTGCGCTGATCGTGCTGGGCTACGACGACAGCGTGGAAACCATCTGCGACGGCGGCTTCTCCCTGGACGTGCGGTACGCGCCGACGAGGTTACGTGAGCTGTGCAAGATGGACGGGGCAGTAGTGCTGTCCACCGACGGGAGCCGCATCCTGCGCGCCAACGTCCAGCTGGTTCCCGACCCGTCCATCCCCACCGATGAATCCGGCACTCGGCACCGCTCAGCCGAGCGGGCCGCCATCCAGACCGGTTACCCGGTGATCTCGGTCAGCCACTCGATGAACATCGTGACCGTCTATGTGGCGGGGGACCGCCACGTGCTCGCCGACTCGGCGACCATCTTGTCCCGGGCCAACCAGGCCATCGCCACGTTGGAGCGCTACAAGATCAGGCTCGACGAGGTCAGCAGACAACTCTCGCGGGCCGAGATTGAAGACTTCGTCATACTGCGCGACGTCTTGACAGTGGTGCAGCGGCTGGAATTGGTTCGCCGGATCGGTCTGGTGATCGACTACGACGCTGTCGAATTGGGCACCGACGGGCGCCAACTGCGGCTGCAGCTGGAGGAGTTGCTCGGTGGCAACGACCTCGCCCGAGAACTGATCGTGCGCGACTATCACGCCAATCCCGAGCCGCTGACCAAAACCGAAGTCACCGCCACTCTCGACGAGCTGGATGCCCTGTCGGACGCCGAGTTGCTCGATTTCACCGTGCTGGCAAAGGTTTTCGGATACCCGTCGACGACCGAAGCCCAGGACAGTGCGATGAGCTCGCGCGGCTACCGCGCGATGTCGGGTATCCCGCGACTGCAGTTCGCCCATGTCGACCGGCTGGTTCGCGAATTCGGCTCACTGCAGGGTCTACTGGCCGCCAGCGCCGGTGACCTGCAGTCGGTGGAGGGTATCGGCGAGATGTGGGCTCGGCACGTGCGCGAAGGACTCTCGCAGCTGGCCGAGTCGACGATCGCCGACTCAGTCAGCTGAGGCGCCGGGCGATCCTGCTCAGTTACCGCCGGGAGCCTGCGCCGGACCGGGCGGTGGTCCGAGTTCGCCGGGCGCTGGCAGCCCGGGCTGGGGCGCACCCGGCCCTGCTGGCGGTGGGGCACCCGGCGGTGCGGCATCAGCCAAGATGAACGGGACCGGCGCCGAGCGCAGGTTGCCCAGTTGCACGACGAGGTTGTACGTGCCCGCGCCAATCGGCTGTCGCGGCAGTGGGCACTGCGGCGCCGATCCCATACCGGTCCACGTCACTGCCGTGGTCACCTGCTCGCCGGGCGTGAACGTCTTGACCAGGGTTTCGTTGGACGGCGCGCAATCCAAGTTGGACCACAACCGCTTGTTGTCCAGTGAGTAGACGTAGGCCGCCAGCACCGCTGCTCCGACATTGCGTTTGCAGGCCACCAGCCCGATATTGGTGACGACCATGGTGAATTTCGGCTGGTCACCGATCACGTACTGGGGTGCGTTGGTCAGGCCTTTGACGGCCAGTGTCGAATCCGGACAGTCGTCGCCTTCCTTGAGCACCGGTGGCGGCTGCACAGCTGCGGTCGGGGTCTCGGTCGGGAGTTGGTTCTCCCCGGCGGGCGGCACTACCGGCGTCTTGACTTCGGGCTGCGCGCCGGAGGCCGCGGCCGGGGGATTCGACGGCTTGTCGGCCGCGGCAGGTTTGGCGTCGGCGTTTCCGCTCAGCAGGGCGACAACGGTCGCGACCACGATTCCGACCACGACAACCGCGATACCGATCGCCAGTCCCCTGCGTCGCCAGTAAATCTCCGGCGGTAGCGGGCCATGCGGTTCCAGATCCAGCACATTCACACGGTAAGCCCAGGTCACTGCAACCTGTCCGACCGCTCTCGGCGTGTCGCGATGCTGGTCCCGCGCGGTCGCACACCGCGCTGCTCGAGTTAGGGCTCGTCGCCGACGTTGCCGATGTGGTGGCGCAGCACCGCCCGCCCGTCGGCGAGGTGGTAGGTGACGCCCACGATCGCCAGGTCGCCCGAACCGACCCGCTCAGCGATGGCTGTCGAACGGGCCATCAGCTGCGTGCCGGTCTCGGCCACATGGCGCGCTTCGAACTCGTCGACCCGAGTCAAGCCCTCGCGGCGACCGAGCAGGATCGACGGCGTAACCCGCTCGACCAGGTCGCGCACATACCCTCCGGGTAGCACGCCGTCGTCCAGTGCGGACAATGTGGCCTTCACCGCGCCGCAGCTGTCATGGCCCAAGACCACGATCAGCGGCACATCAAGGACCGACACCCCGAATTCGATCGAGCCCAGCACCGCCGAGTCGATCACGTGGCCGGCGGTGCGGACCACGAACATGTCGCCCAAACCCTGATCGAAGATGATCTCGGCGGCCACCCGACTGTCACCGCACCCGAACAGCACCGCGGTGGGTTTTTGTCCCTCGGTGAGGCTCGCTCGGTGATCGATGCTCTGGCTGGGATGTTGGGGCTTGCCGGCGACGAAGCGCTCGTTACCCTCTTTGAGTGCCTTCCATGCGGAGATCGGATTGGTATTGGGCATGGCCGACATTCTGCCGCACCCGCCGATGAGCCTGTCGGCGGAGGAGCTTCTCGACTGGTACGACCGTTCGCGGCGCGATCTGCCGTGGCGCAAGCCCAGTGTCACGCCGTGGCAGATCCTGGTCAGCGAGTTCATGCTGCAGCAGACTCCGGTGGCGCGGGTGCTGCCGATTTGGCAGGAGTGGGTCGCCCGGTGGCCGTCGGCGTCGGCGACCGCAGCGGCGAGTGTGGCCGATGTGCTGCGGGCATGGGGCAAGTTAGGTTATCCGCGGCGAGCCAAGCGCCTGCACGAATGCGCCACGGTGATCGCGCGTGAGTACGCTGACGTGGTCCCCTGCGACGTCGACACGCTGGTCACGCTGCCCGGGGTTGGCAGCTACACCGCGCGCGCAGTGGCCTGCTTCGCTTACCGTCAGCCGGTTCCGGTGGTGGACACCAACGTGCGCCGGGTGGTTGCCCGGGTCGTCCATGGACGCGCCGAAGCGGGCGCGCCCTCGGCTGTCCGCGACCACGCCGACGTATCCGCGCTGTTGCCGAGCGACGATAGCGCGCACCGGTTTTCAGCTGCGTTGATGGAATTGGGCGCTACGGTGTGCACCGCCCGCAGTCCACAATGCGGCCTGTGTCCGCTCAGTCGGTGTAGCTGGCGGCAGGCCGGATACCCGGCGGCGGAGGCGCCCGCTCGGCGTCCGCAGCGCTACGCCGGAACCGACCGCCAGGTCCGCGGATTGCTATTGGATGTGTTGCGCCTCAGCGACTTCCCGGTCAGCCGAGCCGAGCTCGATGTGGCCTGGCTGACCGATACAGAGCAACGGGACCGGGCGCTGAATTCTCTGCTTGCCGACGGCTTGGTGAAACAGACGGTCGACGGGATGTACGCCCTGGCGGGCGAAGAAGTCTAAAGTGCGTCCAAGAATGACTCCACCGCATTGCGGTACGTCCGCGGCGCGTCGTCGTGAATCAGGTGGCCAGCGTCAGCAACACGCAAGTAGCTTGCCTGGCATCCGGTTTCATTCATCATCTGCATTTGGCCGGCTGGCGTGACCGAGTTGCCGGCTTCGATGAGCAACGCCGGTGACCGCACCGCCCGCCACTGCTCCCAGTAATCACGGGTCCCCCATTCGGCAGCAATCTCGATCCACCGCGCGGTGTGGCCATGCAGCCGCCAACCGGTCGCCGTGCGATCAAATGCATCCAGGAAGTACTGCCCGGCAATCTGTCCGAATTCGTCGAATACCTGCTTCTCAGACGAGAATTCGACCGGCAGGTTATGCAGCCACGGCTCCCAGGGGCCGGTTGTGCGGCCACGAAAGTCCGGCGCCATATCCTCGATCACCAACGCCGACACCAAGTCTGGGCGCTCGGCGGCCAGGCACCACGCGTGCAGCCCACCCATCGAATGCCCGACCAGCCGCACCGGTTCGCCCAGGACGTCCACCGCGTCTCCCAGGTCGGCGACGAAGCGTTCGGTGCTGATCGGGTATGGGTCGGCGACGTCGCGACCGCGGTGCCACGGCGCATCGTAGGTGTACACGGCGCCCAGTCGGGTGAGCCACGGCAACTGGCGCGACCACGTGCTTCCCCGCCCCATCAGGCCGTGCACCAGTACCACCGGCTGCCCGCGTCCGCCACGGGGAGTCAGCAGCTCGGCGGTCACGTCGGGCACGGTAGCCTAGGCCCATGCCAGTGGTGAAGATCAACGCAATCGAGGTGCCTGCAGATGCCGGCCCCGAGCTGGAGAAGCGGTTCGCCCATCGCGCGCACGCGGTCGAGAATTCGCCGGGCTTTTTGGGCTTTCAGCTGCTCCGCCCGGTCAAGGGGGAGGACCGCTACTTCGTGGTGACGCAGTGGGAGTCCGAGGAAGCCTTCCAGGCATGGGCGACCGGCCCGGCCATCGAAGCCCACGCCGGCCACCGGGCCAACCCCGTGGCGACCGGCGCGTCGCTGCTGGAATTCGAGGTTGTGTTAGACGTTGCCGGTAGCGGCTC
Organism: Mycobacterium sp. NGS51; assembly: GCF_059812525.1. Classification (NCBI taxonomy): domain Bacteria; kingdom Bacillati; phylum Actinomycetota; class Actinomycetes; order Mycobacteriales; family Mycobacteriaceae; genus Mycobacterium; species Mycobacterium sp. NGS51. The sequence continues at coordinate 22,106 of NZ_JCALCV010000001.1, read as the reverse complement.
GACGGCGTAGCCCACACCGGGCGCGACACCGCGCGCTGGCAGTGGCTGCGGTCGCCGCCTTGGTGGCCGCGTCGGCGCCCGGCTGTGCTTCACCACCCACACCGGCTGCGCACGCGGCCGATACCGGTGTGCGGATCGACATCAGGACGCCGCCGGGGCTGCGGGCTCAGCAGACGCTGGACATGCTCAACTCGGATTGGCCGATCGGTCCGATCGGTGTCGGCACCCTGGCGTCGCCCGAGGCGGCCAAGCAGGTCGAGAACACCATGGAAGCCCTGTGGTGGGACCGCCCGTTCCGCCTCGACGCGATCGACATCAGCGCGGGCGCGGCCACCCTCAAACTCATCACCTCCTACGGCGCACGACAGTCCATCCGCATTCACACCAATGACGACACCCTGGTGGACAGCTTCGACCTCACCACGCAGCCACCAACCATCTCCTCGTGGCGTGACGTCGATGACGCGTTGACCAAGACCGGCGCGCGGTATTCCTGGCAGGTCGCCAAAGTCGATAACGGCCACTGTGATCCGGTGGCAGGCACCAACACCGCGCTATCCCTGCCGTTGGCATCCATTTTCAAACTCTACGTGCTGTATGCCGTCGCGGCAGGGGTCAAGGACGGCACGGTGTCCTGGAATGACCAGCTGACCATCACCGACAAGGGCAAGGCCGTCGGTTCTGGTTTGGAACTGCCTGTCGGAGCTCATGTTTCTGTCCGTACCGCCGCCGAGAAGATGATTGCCACCAGCGACAACATGGCGACCGACCTGCTGATCGGGCGGGTGGGGCCGCAGGCCGTTGTGAACGCGCTCATCGCGGCCGACCACCACGACCCGGCCAGCATGACACCGTTCCCGACAATGTACGAGCTGTTCTCGGTCGCCTGGGGTGAGCCGGACCTGCGAACACAGTGGAAGCAGGCCGATCCGCAAATCCGCGCACAGCTATTGCAGCAGGCCAATTCCCGCCCATACGAACCGGATCCGACCCGGGCCCACACTCCAGCATCTGAATACGGTGCGGAATGGTATGGCAGCGCCGAGGACATCTGCCGGATACATGCCGCGCTACAGGAAGGTGCCGTCGGCAAGGCGGCACCAGTGAAACAGATTATGTCCGCGGTCCCCGGCGTCGACCTGAACCGACGCGAGTGGCCCTACATCGGGGCCAAAGCCGGCGGGCTGCCGGGTGACCTCACGTTCAGCTGGTATGCCGTCGACAACACGGGTCAGCCGTGGGTGGTCAGCTTCCAGTTGAATTGGACACGCGATCACGGGCCGAGCATTACCGGCTGGATGCTTCAAATCGCCAAGCAGGTATTCGCGCTGCTGCCCTCGCCGCGCTAGTTCGTCAGCAGCGTCCACGCGTGTCCGCGGAAACGCATCACGGTCACGCTTGCCGGTGCAATATCCATGCGCCAGAACGACTTTGCCGGTGCATTCAACGTCACTAGGATCGCGGCGCGGATCACCGACGGATGGGTGACGGCGATCAGCCGCGACCGGGTGGTGGTCAACGAGTCCAGCCACGCGCGCACCCGCTCAACCAGGTCGACCACCGACTCACCGCCGTGCGGGGCGCGGGTGGGATCGGTGAGCCAGACCGCCAGTTCAGCCGGCCGCACTCCGCCGAGCACGTGGCCGCGCCACCGGCCACAGTCCAAGTCGGCCAGTTGCGGTTCGATCCTGGGCGCCAGGCCGAGCAATTCCGCCGTTTGCCTTGTTCGCTTCTCGGGCCCGGCGAGTGCGACGTCGGCGACGCCCAGATCGATCGACGCATCGACTTGCCGGTGCCCGGCGCCGTTGAGCGGCTCATCGGTAGGGAAACGTCCGGCCGCCAGCGCCTCGGTCATTGCATGCGATACCAGCGTCAGCCGGATGACTTCGCCCCTGGCGCTCCGACCGTCGACCCGACCCAACATCATGATCATTATCGCGGTCACCCCAAAGCCCGGTCACCGCGGGTTTGAAAAGCGTTGTCACTGCGCTGTGCTCACACCGGCACGGTCGGTTGCCAGGCCGATGCAGGCGGTATAGCGTCTTTCGCGATAGTCATGTGACGGCGAGGAAACCGGTGCATATTCCGGTGCGGTCGCGCCACTGTGACCAGCGTTTCGACGCTGGGAGCCAGACCTTCCCGGCACATCTCGGATGGGGACGCGAAAATTCCCGGGAGGCGGTCTTATGTCAGTTCCGGCATCCGCTGCTCGATCAGCCGGTCTCGGTGCGAGCATCCGCAGGCTGACATCGACGTGGGATCGCCGCGATCGCATCGAAATCGGTGCCCTGCTGGGTGTGATCGCGCTGATGCACGTCCTCGGATTCGCGACGCTGATTCTGTTCATCGCACCACACCGGTATCAGGCCGGAACCCAGATCTTCGGTGTCGGGCTCGGTGTCACCGCCTACTTGTTCGGGCTCCGGCATGCGTTCGACGCCGACCATATCGCCGCCATCGACAACACCACGCGCAAGCTGATGAGCGACGGGCAGAAACCGAAGTCGGTCGGATTCTGGTTCGCGATGGGCCATTCCACGATCGTGCTGGCAATGGCGGTCCTGGTCGTCCTCGGCGCCCATGCGGTGGGCGCTCTGGTAGACGACGGCTCGCCGGCCCGGCATGCACTCGGCTTCGCCGGCACGCTGGCATCCGGGCTGTTCCTGTATCTCATCGCAATCATGAACATCATCGCGCTGAGCGGAATAGTCCGCGCTTTCACCAAACTTCGGGGCGGGACGTACTCCGACGAAGAACTCGAAGTAGCCCTCAACGACCGCGGTTTCCTGGCGCGGCTGTTGCGTCCGATCATGAACCGCATCAAACGGCCGGTGCAGCTTTATCCCGTCGGTGTACTGTTCGGCCTTGGGTTCGACACCGCAACTGAAGTCGCGCTGCTGGCGTTGGCGGGCACCGGCGCGGCGGCCGGCCTGCCGTGGTACGCGGTGTTGGTCCTGCCCTTGCTGTTCGCCGCCGGCATGAGCCTGATGGACACGTTGGACGGCCTGCTAATGACCGCGGCCTACGACTGGGCGTTCATGCAGCCGGCCCGCAAGATCTACTACAACCTGACGGTCACCGGACTGTCGATCGCGGTCGCGCTACTGATCGGGTCGATCGAGCTCGTGTCGATCCTGCACGACGACCTCGGCTGGGTCGACCCCGTCACCAGTTGGATCGCCGGCATCAACCTGAACAATGCCGGTCTGGCGATTGTCGTGCTGTTCGCGGCGACGTGGATCGGCGCGATCGGCTATTGGAAGCTGGCCAACGTCGAAGCGCGCTGGCAGCCGGTCAAGCCGGACTGAGACCGGCTGCCTCGCGCTGTCGCTACTCGGCGCTGTGCGCACCACCGGCGCTGTGGGCTCCGGCCTTGGCCAGATCTTCCTCGGCCGGTTCGGCCGGCTTGCGGGTTCCGGTGAACGTGAACACCGCATCCTCGCCGGCGCCTTCGCCGTCCCAGTTGTCCACGTCGACGGTGACGACCTGTCCCGGACCGATCTCCTCGAACAGAATCTTCTCCGAGAGTTGGTCCTCGATCTCGCGCTGAATGGTCCGGCGCAGCGGACGCGCACCCAGCACCGGATCGAAGCCCCGCTTGGCCAGCAGCGACTTGGCCTTCTCGGTCAGCTCCAGCGCCATGTCCTTGGTCTTGAGCTGCTTCTCGACCCGGGTGGCCATCAGATCGACCATCCGGATGATCTCGTCGCGAGTCAACTGGTGGAAGACGATGATGTCGTCGATGCGGTTGAGGAACTCCGGGCGGAAGTGCTTCTTCAGCTCGTCGTTGACCTTCTGCTTCATCCGCTCGTAGTCGTTCTCGCCGCCGCCCTGGGTGAAGCCCAGGCCGACCGCTTTGGAGATGTCGGCGGTGCCGAGGTTGGACGTGAAGATCAGCACGGTGTTCTTGAAGTCGACCGTGCGGCCCTGCCCGTCGGTGAGCCGGCCGTCCTCGAGGACCTGCAACAGGCTGTTGTAGATCTCCTGGTGCGCCTTTTCGATCTCGTCGAACAGCACCACGGAGAACGGCTTGCGCCGGACCTTCTCGGTGAGCTGACCGCCCTCCTCGTAGCCGACGTATCCAGGCGGTGCGCCGAACAACCGCGACGCGGTGAACCGGTCGTGGAACTCACCCATGTCGATCTGGATGAGCGCGTCGTCGTCACCGAACAGGAAGTTGGCCAGCGCCTTGGACAGCTCGGTCTTACCCACCCCGGACGGGCCGGCGAAGATGAACGAACCGGACGGGCGCTTGGGGTCCTTCAGCCCCGCGCGGGTACGGCGGATCGCCTTCGAAACCGCCTTGACCGCGTCCTCCTGGCCGATGATGCGCTTGTGGATCTCGTCCTCCATGCGCAGCAGCCGGGTGGTCTCGGCCTCGGTGAGCTTGAACACCGGGATACCGGTCCAGTTGCCCAGCACCTCGGCGATCTGCTCGTCGTCGACCTCGGCAACCACGTCGAGATCACCTGAACGCCACTGCTTTTCGCGCTCGGCCCGCTGGGCAACCAGTTGCTTCTCCCGGTCGCGCAGGCTGGCCGCCTTCTCGAAGTCCTGCGCATCGATCGCCGACTCCTTCTCGCGGCGCGCGTCGGCGATCTTCTCGTCGAACTCACGCAGGTCTGGCGGCGCGGTCATCCGGCGGATCCGCATTCGGGCACCCGCCTCGTCGATCAGGTCGATGGCCTTGTCGGGCAGGAACCGGTCGTTGATGTAACGGTCGGCCAAGGTGGCGGCGGCCACGATCGCGGAGTCGGAGATCGACACCCGGTGGTGCGCTTCGTAGCGGTCCCGCAGACCCTTGAGGATCTCGATGGTGTGTTCCACCGTCGGCTCCCCGACCTGTACCGGCTGGAAGCGGCGTTCCAGGGCGGCATCCTTCTCGATGTACTTGCGGTATTCGTCGAGCGTGGTGGCGCCGATGGTCTGTAGCTCACCGCGGGCCAGTTTGGGTTTCAGGATCGACGCGGCATCGATCGCCCCCTCTGCGGCCCCGGCACCGACCAGGGTGTGCAACTCGTCGATGAACAAGATGATGTCGCCGCGAGTGTTGATTTCCTTGAGCACCTTCTTCAGGCGCTCCTCGAAGTCACCGCGGTAGCGGCTGCCGGCGACCAGCGAACCCAGATCCAGGGTGTAGAGCTGCTTGTCCTTCAGCGTCTCGGGGACGTCGCCGTGCACGATGTTCTGGGCCAGGCCCTCGACGACTGCGGTCTTGCCGACGCCGGGCTCGCCGATCAGCACCGGATTGTTCTTGGTACGACGGGAGAGCACCTGCATCACCCGCTCGATTTCCTTCTCGCGGCCGATGACGGGGTCGAGCTTGCCTTCCATCGCCGCGGCGGTCAGGTTGCGACCGAACTGGTCGAGCACCAACGACGTCGAAGGGGAGCCGGACTCTCCGCCTCGGCCACCGGTGCCGGCCTCGGCGGTCTCCTTGCCCTGGTAACCCGACAGCAGCTGGATGACCTGCTGACGCACCCGCGTCAATTCGGCGCCGAGCTTCACCAGCACCTGGGCGGCCACACCCTCGCCCTCACGGATCAGCCCGAGCAGAATGTGCTCGGTGCCGATGTAGTTGTGGCCCAGCTGCAGGGCTTCCCGCAAGGAAAGCTCCAGCACCTTCTTGGCGCGCGGGGTGAACGGAATGTGCCCCGATGGCGCCTGCTGGCCCTGGCCGATGATCTCCTCGACTTGGCTGCGAACGCCTTCCAGCGAGATCCCCAATGACTCCAACGACTTAGCGGCGACACCTTCGCCTTCGTGAATCAGTCCCAGCAGGATGTGCTCGGTGCCGATGTAGTTGTGGTTGAGCATCCGGGCCTCTTCTTGCGCCAGGACGACGACCCTGCGGGCACGGTCGGTAAATCTCTCGAACATTGGTGGTTACCTGCTCTCCCTCACCATCGGTACAACGACGGGCATTAGGTCGGTCCCTGCGTACCTGGCATCCACTGTAGTGGTCGACTGGCCGGGGTTCCTACCTCACGGTCAGCACAACAAGGCAACGCCGAGAATGCCCGAAACGTTTCCCGTATTAACGGGTGATCAGTTCGCCACCAGCGAAAGTGCTCCGATATCAGGTGGCGGCGTGGAATGCGTCGATGACGTCGGCCGGGATACGGCCCCGCGTCGACACGTTGTGTCCGTTCCGACGAGCCCATTCCCGGATAGCCGCGCTCTGCTCGCGGTCGATGGCGCCACGGCCACGACCCGAACCGGAACGTCCACGGCGCCGACCACCGACGCGACGGCCGGCTTCCACCCATTGCTTCAGGTCGTTGCGCAGTTTTGTTGCATTTTTGGTTGAAAGATCAATCTCATAGGTCACGCCGTCGAGGCCGAATTCGACTGTTTCATCGGCGGCACCCTCACCGTCGAAATCATCGACCAAGGTGACGGTAACTTTCTTCGCCATTAGCTCCCACCCTCGACTTTCCTGTGCACTTGGTGTGCAAGTTTTCGTTGAACACCCCTTGGCATCAATCTGCCATACAAAGGTACGGTATTCAATACCGACGCCGCGGCGAGACAGTTCAGTTGCTGTGTGGACGAACAATCGGGAACAAAACAGTCTCCCTAATTGACAGGCCGGTCAAAGCCATCAACAACCGATCGATACCCATTCCGGTTCCGGTGCACGGCGGCATACCATACTCGAGTGCAGTAAGAAAATCTTCGTCGAGCGCCATCGCCTCGTCGTCGCCGGCTGCCGCCGCACGCGCTTGGGCCGCGAATCTTTCCCGCTGTATCACTGGGTCGATCAATTCGGAATAGCCGGTGGCCAGTTCGACACCGCGCACGTAGAGGTCCCACTTCTCGGTGACACCCGCAATGCTGCGGTGCTGGCGCGTCAATGGTGTTGTCTCAACCGGGAAGTCCCGCACGAAGGTCGGTGCGGACAAGTCGGCGCCGACGGTATGCTCCCACAGTTCCTCGACCAGTTTGCCGTGTCCGTAACCGCGGTCGGCGGGAATTTCGACGCCGAGGGCCTCGGCGAGGCGCAGTAAGCGATCGACGCTCGTATCCGGCGTGATCTCTTCACCGACCGCAGCGGATAGGGACGGATACATTTGTATCGAGGTCCATTCTCCGTCGATATCATAGGCACTGCCGTCGGGCAGTGGCAGTTGACGAGTGCCTATCGCCTCGTCGGCCACCTGCTGAATGAGTTCGCGAGTGACAACCGCCGAATCATCGTAGGTTCCATAGGCTTGATAGGTCTCCAGCATGGAAAACTCAGGGGAATGTGTGGAATCGGCCCCTTCGTTTCGGAACACCCGATTAAGTTCAAAGACCTTGTCAAACCCGCCCACCACACAGCGCTTCAGGAACAGTTCCGGCGCGATCCGAAGGTACAGATCCATGTCAAGTGCATTGGAGTGTGTGACAAACGGCCGGGCCGCCGCACCGCCGGCCAAAGTTTGCAACATCGGCGTCTCGACCTCAAAAAACCCGCGCTGTTCCAGCGCCGTCCTTATCGCACGGATGACGGCGATTCGCTGACGGGCAACGTCGCGGGCCTGCGGGCGAACGATCAAGTCGACGTAGCGCTGACGTACCCGCGACTCTTCGTTCATCTCTTTGTGCGCGACCGGCAGCGGCCGCAGCGCCTTCGACGCGATCTGCCAGGAGTCGCCAAGCACCGACAGCTCGCCACGACGTGAGCTGATCACCTCGCCGTGCACGTAGACGATGTCGCCGATGTCGACGTCGGCCTTCCACGCGTCGAGCGCGTCCTGCCCGACGCCGGCGAGGCTGATCATCACCTGCAGTTGGGCGCCGTCGCCCTCCTGCAGCGTCGCAAAGCACAATTTTCCGGAATTGCGAATGAATATCACTCGACCTGCGACGCCCACGAAGTCACCGGTCGCTGAGTCCGTCGCAAGATCGGGATATGCGGCACGGACCTGGGCCAGACTGTGGGTCCGATCGAGAACGACCGGGTAGGGATCGCGGCCTTCCGCCAACAGCCGAGCACGCTTGTCCCGGCGGATCCGATACTGCTCGGGGATGTCCTCGGCGGAGCTCACGACCAGCCAGCTTAGAGGAGCGTGTGACTGGGGCGTCGAAGCGTGCTGAGGCCGCGAAAAATCAGCGCGCGGTCTTGAGCCGGCCGCGCTGGCTGTCGCGGTTGCGTTCGAACACCAGGTGCAGGCCCTGCAAGGTCAGGTGCTGGTCGTAATGGTCGACGGAGTCCAGTTCGGCTAACAGCAGCGGCGCGGTGTGCCCGGTGGCCACCACCGTGACGTCGTCACCGTCGAACCCGTCCACATCGTCGCGGATGCGCTGCACTAGGCCGTCGACCAGCCCGGCGAAGCCGAACACCGCGCCGGACTGCATGCATTCGACGGTGTTCTTGCCGACCACCGAGCGGGGCCGGGCCAGTTCGACGCGTCGCAACGCCGCCGATCGCGCGGCCGCGGCATCCGAGGACACCTGCACCCCGGGCGCGATGGCGCCACCGAGGAATTCACCCTTCGCCGACACCACATCCACACAGATCGACGAACCGAAGTCGATGACGATGGCCGCGGTCTTGTACTTGTGAAAAGCCGCCAGGCAGTTGACGATCCGGTCGGCTCCGACTTCTTTAGGGTTGTCGACCAGCAGCGGGATGCCGGTGCGTACACCGGGCTCGATCAGTACGTGCGGCACCGACGGCCAGTACTGCTCGAGCATGATCCGCACCTCGTGCAGCACCGACGGAACGGTGGACAGCGCCGACGCGCCGGTGAGCCGTTCAGAATCGTCGCCGATCAGCCCGTCGATGGTCAGCGCCAACTCGTCGGCGGTGACTTCGGATTCGGTGCGTATCCGCCACTGCTGCACCACCTTCGTGTGCTCTTTGGACCCGGAAAGCAGCCCAACGACGGTGTGCGTGTTGCGGACGTCGATCGCGAGCAGCACGGCTATCGCGGGGAAAGCAGGTCGGAGGCATCGTCGGGCACGAATGCCGGGTCGTGCCCGAGGTCGATCGGACGGTTGTCGGCGTCGACGAAAACGATCCGCGGCCGGTAGGCGCGGGCCTCTGCGTCATCCATGGTCGCGTAGGCAATCAGGATTACCAGGTCACCGGGATGAACCAGATGCGCGGCGGCGCCGTTGATTCCGATCACACCGCTGCCGCGTTCGCCGGTGATGGCGTAGGTGACGAGTCGGGCGCCGTTGTCGATGTCGACGATCGTCACTTGTTCGCCTTCGAGCAAGTCGGCCGCGTCCATCAGATCGGCGTCGATGGTCACCGAGCCGACATAATGCAGATCCGCCTGGGTGACGGTGGCCCGGTGAATCTTTGACTTGAGCATTGTCCGTAACATCAGTTCCTCCAAGATGTTTGGTGATGCATAGTGGGCTCTCGCCCGTCGATGCCGACGGTGGTTCCGATTTCGATAGCGATGTTGTCCAAGAGTCGGGTCGTACCGAGTCTGGCGGCGACCAGCAGTCGACCGGGGCCGTGGGCCGGCGCCGCTCCGAGTGCGGGGTCGCGGACCTCTAGGTAGTCGACCTCGATCGCCGGTAGCTCCGAGAGCACGGCGCCTGCCGCCGCCAGTGCGGCGTCCGCTCCGGCCGGCGCCGCGTGCATTCCGGCCACCAGCGCCGCCGACAGTGCGACGGCCAGCTCGCGCTGGTCCGGATCGAGGTAGCGGTTACGCGATGACATTGCCAGCCCGTCGGTTTCACGCACGATCGGTACGCCCACCACCGCTACCCCGACGTTGAGATCGGCGATCATTTGCCGTACCAGCACCAGCTGCTGATAGTCCTTCTCGCCGAATAACACCCGATCGGGCCGCACGATCTGCAGCAGTTTCAGCACGACGGTCAGCATGCCAGCGAAATGCGTTGGCCGCGAAGCGCCTTCGAGTTCCGCCGCCAACGGTCCCGGATGTACGGCAGTGCGGGGGCCGTCGGGATACATCGCCGCGGCACTGGGCGTGAACGCGACTTCGACACCTTCGCCGCGCAGCAGCGCCAGATCGTCCTCGAGATTGCGCGGGTACGCCTGGAGATCTTCGCCGGCGCCGAACTGCAACGGGTTGACGAAGATCGACACCACGACCACCGCCCCGGGCACCCGCTTGGCGGCACGGACCAGGGCCAGGTGCCCGTCGTGCAGCGCCCCCATGGTCGGCACCAGCATCACCCGCCGCCCGGTGTGGCGCAGCGCGCGGGTGACGTCGCTGACATCACCGGGCGTCGAATACACGTTGAGCTCATCGGGCCGAAACGCCGGCATCTTGCGGTTGATCATTGAGCCAGCGCCTCGAATACGTGGTCGGGCGCATACGCCCGCTCGGCGGTGCGCAGTGCGTTCACCCGGTAGGCCTGCGCCAGTCGCGGATCAAGCGCACTCAGAGCGGACAGATGGCCGGCAAGTGCGTCGGCGTCACCCCGGGCGACCGGCCCGGTCAGCGCGGCCTGACCGCGTTGCAGAGTGTTCTCCAGCGCTGCCCGGGCCAGCGGGCCAAGGATGCGTTCGGAAAGTCCACCGGGCTGGTCGTCGATCAGCTGTTGCCCGAGGAGTTCCTGCCCGGACAACGAGGACCGCAAAGCGTCCAGGGCATCGCCGAGCACCGTCACGATGTGGTTGCCGGCATGGGCCAGCGCGGCGTGATAGAGCGTCCGCGCTTCCTCGCGAACCCGGAACGGCTCACCGCCGATTTCCAGGACCAGCGACTGCGCGATCGCATAGCCGATGTCGTCTGCGGCGGTGATCCCGAAACAGGTGTCCGCCAGCCGGCCGATGTCCTCGTCGGATCCGGTGAACGTCATCGCCGGGTGAATGGCCAGCGGAATGCAGTCCTGCTCGGCTAGTGGTGTCAGCACGCTGATGCCGTTCGCGCCGGAGGTGTGCGCCACGATGGTGCCCGGTCGTACCGCCGAGGTAGCGGCCAGGCCGGCCGCCAGCCCGGGCAACTCGGTATCCGGGACGGCCAACAGCAGCAGCTCAGCGGAGCCGGCGACTTCGGGCACTGGTGATACCGGGGTGTCCGGCAACCAGCGCTCGGCTCGCTGCCGGGATGCCCGGGAGACTGCGCTGCATGCCACCACGACATGGTCGACGCGCTCCAGCGCGACTCCTAACGCGGTGCCAACCCGGCCCGCGGAGATGATTCCCACTTTGAGCCGGGCCGGGCGCAATCCGTCGAACTGCACCATCGCAGACGACCCTCACAAGTTCGTTAGTTCGTTCCAGTCCCGCGATGCAGGTACCGGACGGTCAGCAAAACTCTACCGTGATGCGGACCGGTGACGCGACGTGGCGTGCGCCACGCTCAGTCTTCGCGGCGACGACGCCGGCCACCTCCACTGGGGCTGGCCTGTAGCCGCGCCAGTAGTTCGGCGACCGACTGGCCGCCGGTGTGCAAGCCGTCGGTATCCGACGACGAGTCGGCGCCGCGGTGCCGAGCGGCGGGCTGCGGTGGCGGCGACATAGCCGGCGCCGGTTGGCCATGCGGTGGGGTCGGGCCGATATCTCCGGCGACTTCCACAGAATGGCGCGCTCTGGCTCGACGATCCGATTCACCGAATTCCCAACCGCTTTCGGCCTCGCCGGGTTGGGTGGTCCCCGGCTGGCCCGGGCTGGAATGCCGTCCTTGACGCTCAGCCGGCGGCGGTGCTGCCAGTGTGGGCTCGCGGACCGTGCTGTCCTCGGTCACCGCGCTACTGCCAGGCGCGGAACCGGATGCCCAATTGATGCCGGGCGCCCCCGGCGGCAGCCACTGACCCTCCGCACCCACGGGCTGCCAGTCGCTGGCCGCAGCGGGCGGCGCAGGCTCCTCGACCGGAGGCGACCAGGCCGGCCGCGGCTCTTCCGGTTGCGGCGGTTGCGGCGGTTGCGGCATCGGCGGGGGTTCGAACCGCGGCTCGCCGGGCGGCGGCTGGAACGCGTATCGCCGGCGGGCACGCTGCCGCGGTTGCGGTTCGTCGTGTTCCTCGGCATCTGACCAGCCGCCTCGCGACCGTGGTTCTGACGGTGCCCAGCCGGCGCCCGACGGCTGCTGGCCGTGTGGCGGCTGGCTCCGGGACTCGCGCTGTTGCCAGTGCGAACCGCGGTACCCCGGCGGCTCGAAATGTTCGGCGTCTTGGTACGCGTCGGGCGTCTGGTAGGCGTAGGTACTCTGTCGCGGCGGGGGCGCCAACGGCTCCTCGGGGACGTCGATGATCGAATTGTCCTCGGCCCGTTGCGCGGCCTGTTCCGCGCGGACCGAGGTCACTCGGTTGATCCGATCCCGTGGGCTCTCGTCTTCCCGCTCCCAGTCGCTGTAGCCGCGCACGGTTTTGCGTTCAGTCTCCAACGCCGGCCGGTTGTCGAGCTCGGCGTCGAAGAGGATCTCGAGGTTGGTGCGCAACGCCGACAGCTCGGCCCGCAGCGCAGCGACCTCATCGGCTGCCTGGGCACGCAATTCAGAGGCCAGCTCGCGTCGCAGCTGGGACTCCACTGTCAGCTCGTACTCGCGGCGCGCCGAAATCTCTCGATCCAACTGCAGGTCGTAAACGAGTTTCAAGTCGCGCGCCCGGGCCTGATCCACATCGCTTTGCCGCCGGTAGATCACCGACACGAACGCGGCGACCACGGCAGCCCACAGCGCCAGGATCACCGCTAGTTTGAGAAGCTCGACCCGATTGGTGAAAACCAGTGCGGAACTGGCCCCGATCGCGAGAACCAGCAACGCCGTCAACAACGGCCAACCCGGCCTGCGGCCGCCGCGCCGGACCCGGGCGCCGCGGGACAGAACGGTCATGGCCCCGACTGTACCGGGCCGAGGTCACTCCGCGTGTCGCCGCACTCCGGCGATTCTCACCTGGACTAATTGCCCGGCTCCTGCTCACCCCGCTCCGCGGGCCCCATGGTCGCCGGGCCCGTTAATTTTGCGCGCCCTCGCCGTGTTCGGTCGGGTCGTGAGGTGACTTGCAGCAATGTTGTAGCCACAGCGCGGCAACCATCAGCGCCAGCGCGCTGAGGGCCGCCACCGCGGTGCCCGCAGTGTCGTCGCCGGCCACTCGAAGCCACGATCGCTTCGGCACCAGGTACACCAGGACCCCGACCCACCCACCCAGCATCAAGGCGCCGACCCACGCCGAGGCCTTGGCGATCACCAGGCTGCGGGCCACCGCCAGCGGATGCAGCCGCCCCGACCCGTCGCCGATCTCGCCGTCGCTGATCTTGGCCCGCACATAACGTCCCCACAGCGCTTCGGCGACGGCGACGGCCAGCAGCGACAGCCCAGTCCACACCGTGATCGGCGGAAACCACCGGTATAGCAGCACCACCACCAGGTATCCGGCTACCGCCGCGCCGATCACCGCGGCCGTCAGGTCACGTTTACGGGTAGGTCCCATCAGGCTCCCGGAGGCGTCAGCGCGAAATCGGTCAGTTGCACGCCGGCGCGGTCGGCAGGATCCAGCTCAGCGAGCAACTTGGCGATCGGCCGCTTATCGCCGGCCACGGTCAGCTCCGCGTCCGGTTCGACCGCCAGCCAGGGAACCATCACGAATGCGCGCAGATGCGCCAACGGATGCGGCAGCGTCAGGCCGTTATCCCGGGAGAACAGCTCGGTGCCGTCGTCGTAGCAGGCGATCAGATCCACGTCGAGGGTGCGTGGTCCCCACCGCTGGCCGCGTACTCGCTCAGCGGCCTGCTCCATTTCCTGAGCACAGCGCAACCAGCCCTGACCGTCGAGCGTCGGGTCGTCGGCGATCAGCACCGCGTTGAGGAAAGGTCCCTGTTCGACACCACCCCAGGCCGCGGTCTCGTACACCGGTGAAATGGCCTGCACGTTCTCGCCGAGTCGGTCGAGCACCGACTGCAACCGGGCCAGCCGGTCACCGAGATTGGAACCGATCGACAGCACCACGCGCGTCACGGGCGTCGCCCGCCAGCCGGAATCACGGCGCCACGGCCATTGCGTCGTGAGCGCCGAGCCACCACCGCCACATCGTCGAAGGTCTGCGGGATCGGGGCCTGCGGCTTGTGCACGGTCACCTCGACAGCGTGCACTCGCTTGTCGTTCATCACGTCCTCGGCGATCTCAGCGGCGACAGTTTCGATCAGATTGCGGGCCGGCCCGCCGACGATGTCGGCCGCGCGCCGGGCCAGTGCGCCGTAGTCATAGGTGTCGGTCAAGTCGTCGCTGGCCGCCGCGTCGACAAGGTCGATCCACACGATGATATCGACGACGAAGTCCTGACCGTCGGTTCGTTCGTGTTCGAAGACACCGTGGTGGCCGCGAACGGTCAAGCCGCGCAACTCGATCCGATCAGCCATTGGTCCCAGCCTGTTCCCAAGCCGCCAGCACCTTGAGCGCGTCGACCGACGCTTGCACGTTGTGCACCCGCACCCCCCACGCGCCGTGCAGTGCGGCAAGCGCCGACACCACCGCGGTCGCCGTCTCACGCCCGTCGGGTGGCCGCGCCGCACCGACCGGGTCGGCCAACAAGGTGCCGAGAAATCGTTTGCGCGAAGCTCCCACCAAAACCGGCACCCCGGTCGCCACCAACTGCGGCAGCGCGTGAAGCAGCGCCCAATTGTGTTGCCCGGTCTTGGCGAATCCCAGCCCTGGGTCGATGATCAGTTTCGCCGGGTCGACGCCGGCGGTCACCGCGTTGTCGACACTGGCAAGCAGTTCCGCGCGCACGTCGGCCACCACGTCGTCGTAGCGCGGCACCTGATGCGAGACCGATCGCCAGTGCATCAAGACCCACGGCACGCCGGCTTCCACCAACAGCGGCGCCATCGCAGGATCGGCGCGCCCACCGGACACGTCGTTGACGATCCGCGCGCCATTGTCCAGCGCCGCCTGCGCCACACCGGCGTGCATGGTGTCAATGCTGACCGCAACTCCTTCTGCTGCAAGTGCTTTCACTACCGGCACCACCCTGGCCGCCTCGACTGCCGCGTCCAGCCTGATCGAGCCGGGACGGGTCGACTCTCCGCCGACATCGATGATCGACGCACCTTGGGCGGCCATGGCCAGGCCGTGCTCGACGGCGCGGTCAGCGTCGAGGAAGCGGCCGCCATCGGAGAACGAGTCGTCGGTGACGTTCACCACTCCCATGACTTGGACGCGTGTTGTGCTCACTTGCGCAAGATGAGCTCGAGCGCTTCGGCTCGAGATGCCTGGTTGGTCTTGAACAGACCACGCACGGCCGACGTGGTGGTGATCGCGCCGGGCTTACGCACCCCGCGCATCGACATACACAGGTGCTCGGCCTCGATCACCACGATTGCGCCGCGCGGATCGAGCTTTCGCATTAGCGCGTCGGCGATCTGGGCGGTGAGCCGCTCCTGCACCTGCGGCCGCTTGGCGTACAGGTCGACCAGCCGGGCGATCTTGGACAGCCCGGTCACCCGCCCGTCGGACCCAGGGATGTAGCCCACGTGCGCCACCCCGTGAAATGCCACCAGGTGGTGCTCGCAGGTCGAGTACAGCGGAATTTCCTTGACCATCACCAACTCGTCGTGCTGTTCGTCGAAGGTGGTGTCCAGCACCGAATCGGGGTCGGTGTAGAGCCCGGCGAACATCTCTTGGTAGCTGCGGGCCACCCGGGCAGGGGTGTCCTCCAAGCCGTGGCGATCCGGATCCTCGCCGATCGCACAGAGCAATTCGCGGACCGCGGCCTCGGCACGCGCCTGGTCGAACTTCGGTGTGTGCAGGTTGGCGATACGGGAATTCGGCTGCGCTGCAAAAGCCATCGGACCCCCTTTGTCAGCCGCGCGCCGGCGGATTGGACCGACTCGGGTCCCCGCCCTGCTGCTCGGGGGGCGGCCCGGTCTCCGGAGTTGGTTTACCAGGCGGCGGATACGGAGGGTAGGGCGGATACGGCTGACCTTGGTTGCCCGCGTAGTGCTGCGGTGGCGACCAATGCGGCGGCGGCGACGGCGGCGACGGGTATCGGTAGCCCGGCGGCTGCTGCGGGGGCGGCCAGCCGGGCGCGTGCCAACCCGCCGGCGCGCCGTAATCGGGTTGGGTCGGGCGCGCAGCAACGGCGTCGTCCGGGCCGTGCGAACCATTGGTTCCGTTGGTGCCTCGATCGGTCTCGGCCTGCGCGGCTTCCCGGGTCGCTTGTGCGATCGCGGCTTTGAATGCCGGCTCGGGTGCGGGCTGGGGCCACGGCTCGCCACGCTCGATGGCCAACTCACCCGGTGTTTTGATCGGCGGTTTGTCCGACGGAATACGGCCGCCGAAGTCGTCGAACATGGTCAGTCGCGGGCGCTTTTCGACGTCGGCGAAGATCGCCTCGAGTTCGGCGCGGTGCAGGGTCTCCTTCTCCAGCAGCTCGCCGGCCAAGGTGTCGAGCACGTCCCGGTATTCGGTGAGGATCTCCCACGCCTCGGTGTGCGCGGCCTCGATGAGTTTGCGGATCTCCTCGTCGATTTCGCGGGCCACTTCATGCGAGTAGTCCGGCTGGGTGCCCATGGTCCGGCCCAGGAACGGGTCGCCGTGTTCGGTGCCATATTTGACCGCGCCCAGCCGCGAGCTCATCCCGAACTCGGTGACCATCGCGCGGGCGACCTGGGTGGCCTTTTCGATGTCGGACACCGCGCCCGTCGTCGGCTCGCGGAACACCAGCTCCTCGGCGGCGCGACCGCCCATCGCGAACACCAACTGCGCGATCATCTCCGAGCGGGTCCGCAGCCCCTTGTCGTCCTCGGGCACTGCCACCGCATGCCCGCCGGTGCGCCCGCGGGCCAGGATCGTCACCTTGTAGACCGGGTCGATGTCCGGCATCGCCCAGGCCGCCAACGTGTGCCCGCCCTCGTGATAGGCGGTGATCTTCTTCTCCTGCTCACTGATGATCCGGCCCTTGCGGCGCGGCCCACCGATCACCCGGTCGACCGCCTCCTCCAGAGCGGCGGCGGTGATCACGGTGCCGTTCTCCCGGGCGGTCAACAGCGCCGCCTCGTTGATGACGTTGGCCAGATCGGCGCCGGTCATACCCACGGTCCGCTTGGCCAGCCCGTCGAGGTCGGCGTCGGGCCCGATCGGCTTGCCCTTGGAATGCACCCTTAAGACCGCCCGGCGCCCGGCAAGGTCGGGGTTGGATACCGGGATCTGGCGGTCGAAGCGGCCGGGGCGCAGCAACGCCGGGTCCAGGATGTCGGGCCGGTTGGTGGCCGCGATCAGGATGACGCCGGCGCGCTCGCCGAAACCGTCCATCTCGACCAGCAGCTGGTTCAGCGTCTGCTCGCGTTCGTCGTGGCCGCCGCCAAGTCCGGCGCCGCGCTGGCGGCCCACCGCGTCGATCTCGTCGACGAAAATGATGCACGGGTTGTTCTGCTTGGCCTGCTCGAACAGATCACGGACCCGGGATGCACCCACCCCGACGAACATCTCGACGAAGTCCGACCCGGAGATGGTGAAAAACGGGACGCCGGCCTCGCCCGCGACGGCGCGCGCCAGCAGCGTCTTACCAGTCCCCGGCGGTCCGTAGAGCAGCACGCCCTTGGGGATCTTGGCGCCCAGCGCCTGGTAGCGCGCCGGGTTCTGAAGGAAGTCCTTGATCTCGTAGAGCTCCTCGACCGCCTCGTCGACACCGGCCACGTCGGCGAAGGTGGTCTTGGGCATGTCCTTGGAGAGCTGCTTGGCCCGCGACTTGCCGAAGCCGAAGCCCATCCGCGCCCCGCCCTGCATGCGGGAAAACATCACGAACAAGCCGACCAGCAGCAGCAGCGGCAGCACATATATCAGTAGTGAGCCCAGGATGTTGCCCTGGTTGACCACGGTGCTGACCTTGGTGTTTTTGCTGCTCAGTGAATCGAACAGCGGGACGGCGTAGCCGGTGGGGTACTTGGTGATGACCTTGTCGGAGCCCTCGGTGTCACTGTCGGCCTTTTTCAAGGTCAACCGCAGCTGCTGCTCGCGGTCGTCGATCTGGGCGCTCTTGACGTTGTCGGCCTTGATCTGGGCCACCGCCACCGACGTGTCGACGGGCTGGTAGCCGCGGGTGTCGTCACTGAAATAGAAGAATGACCAGCCCAGCAGCAGCACGACAGCGATCGCCGTGAGGGTGCGGATCACGTTTTTTCGGTTCATCAATCATCGGCCGTGCCGGCCAGGTCCTTCCCCGATACACGCAGCTCGAATAGTCCAGGCTACCGCCCCGGCCCTACGCCAGCGCCGCGGAGGCGGGCGCGGCAGGTCGCCGCCAGCCTGCCTTGGAATTCAACGAACGACAGTTCCCAAGGCCTCCGAAGGCCGTCGCGGCCGCTGGTCGGACCCTTCCGGGCAGGCCGGGCGTGTGCTTTGGTGAGACACGTGCCTGATACCGCCCACTCGACTGAACGGCTCATCGAAACCAATGGTGTGCGATTGCACACCGTCGAAGCGGGCGAGCGCGGCGCGCCCGTCGTGCTGCTGGCCCACGGATTTCCCGAACTGGCCTACTCCTGGCGGCACCAAATCCCCGCGCTGGCCGCCGCCGGCTACCACGTACTGGCCCCTGATCAGCGCGGCTACGGCCGGTCCAGTCAGCCCCCGAACGTCGCCGACTACAACGTCGCCGAGCTGTCCGCCGACCTGATCGGTCTGCTCGACGACGTCGGGGCCGAGCGGGCCGTGTTCATCGGTCACGACTGGGGTGCCCCGGTGGCCTGGAGTTCCGCACAGCTACACCCCGACCGGGTGGCGGCCGTCGTCGGGTTGAGCGTCCCGGCGGTGCCCCGTGCCCAGGTTCCGCCGACCCAGGCGTTCCGCAAGCTCTTCGGCGACAACTTCTTTTACATGCTCTACTTTCAGGAGCCCGGGGTAGCCGACGCTGACCTTGGGGCTGACCCGGCAAAATTCTTGCACCGGATGATGGGTGGTTTGCAGCCCCGGGGCGACCAGGCGGCCGCGGCACGGATGATCCGGCCGGGTCCGGAAGGCTTCGTCGAGCGGCTGCCCGATCCCGATGGCCTGCCGAGCTGGATCAGCGCCGCCGAACTCGACCATTACATCTCCGAGTTCACCCGCACCGGGTTCACCGGCGGCCTGAACTGGTACCGCAACCTGGACCGTAACTGGGAGATTCTGGCCAACCCGGTGGCCGCCACCATCGCGGTGCCGGCGATGTTCGTCGCGGGCGCCGACGACCCGGTGTTGGGATTCACCCGCCGCGACCGCGCCGCCGAGGTTGTGACCGGGCCCTACCGCGAGGTGCTGATCGAGGGCGCCGGGCACTGGCTGCAACAGGAACGCCCCGACGAGGTCAACGAGGTGCTGCTGGATTTTCTCACCGGATTGGAGCTGTCATGAACCGTCCACTGAACTTCGGTGTCTTCATCACGCCGTTTCACCCGACCGGCCAATCGCCCACGACAGCACTCGAATATGACATGGAACGGGTCGTCGCGCTGGATCGGCTGGGGTTCGACGAGGCCTGGTTCGGTGAGCATCACTCCGGCGGCTACGAGTTGATCGCCTGCCCCGAGGTGTTTATCGCCGCGGCAGCCGAGCGGACCAAGCACCTTCGACTGGGCACCGGAGTGGTGTCACTGCCCTACCACCATCCGCTGATGGTCGCCGACCGCTGGGTGCTGCTGGATCATCTGACCCGCGGCCGGGTGATGTTCGGTACCGGTCCGGGCGCGCTGCCGTCGGACGCCTACATGATGGGCATCGACCCAGTCGAGCAGCGCCGGATGATGCAGGAATCCCTGGAGGCGATCTTGGCGCTGTTCCGCGCCGCACCCGGGGAGCGGATCGACCGGCACTCCGACTGGTTCACCCTGCGCGATGCACAGTTGCACATCCGCCCCTACAGCTGGCCATATCCGGAAATCTCCACCGCCGCAATGATTTCACCGTCCGGGCCACGCCTGGCAGGTGCGTTGGGGACGTCGTTGCTTTCACTGTCGATGTCGGTGCCGGGAGGCTATGCGGCGCTGGAAAACACCTGGGAGGTGGTCCGAGAGCAGGCGGACAAAGCCGGGCGCGACGAGCCCGACCGCACCGGCTGGCGGGTACTGGGCATCGTGCATCTGGCCGACAGCCGCGACCAGGCGATCGATGACTGTACTTACGGACTACAGGATTTCGCCAAGTACTTCGGTGCTGCCGGGTTTGTGCCGCTGGCGAATCTGGTCGATGGCGCGCAGTCACCGCGCGAGTTCGTCGAAGACTATGCCGCCAAAGGTAATTGCTGTATCGGCACACCAGAAGATTGCATCGGCTATATCGAGGATCTGATGGACCGGTCGGGCGGCTTCGGCACCTTCCTGATGCTCGGACATGACTGGGCATCGCCCCAGGCGACGTATCACTCCTATGAGTTGTTCGCGCGCAAGGTGATTCCGCATTTCAAGGGACAACTGGAAGCGCCGCGAGCTTCTCATGAATGGGCTCGCGGTATGCGGGAACAGCTGTTGGGCCGCGCCGGCGAGGCGGTGGTTAAGGCGATAAGTCAGCACACCGATGAACTCAAGTTGGAAAGCGAGCAGAACTAGTGCGGGCTGCGGTGCTGCGCGACGGCCGCATGGTGTATCGCGACGATGTTCCGGAACCGGTGCCCGGACCGGGCCAGGTGCTGGTCGCCGTGCGAACGTGCGGGATCTGCGGCTCCGACTTGCATTTCGCTGCGCACGGCGCCGAGATGTTGGCGCTGACCGAGCAAATGGGCGCGGGTGCCGGCGGCATGCAGGTCGACCTGGACCGCGACGTTTTCATGGGCCACGAGTTCAGCGCGGAGGTGCTCGAAGCCGGGCCCGACACCGACACGCATCCGCCCGGAACGCTCGTTACGTCGCTACCGGTACTGCTATCCACTAACGGAGTCGAACCGATCTTTCAGTCCAACAACACGATCGGCGGCTATGCGGAACGCATGCTGCTGTCCGCGCCGCTGCTGCTGCCGATTGGCAACGGGTTGGATCCGCGACATGCCGCGCTGACGGAGCCGATGGCCGTCGGGCTGCACGCGGTCAACAAGTCGGGCGTCCAGCTCGACGAGCCGGTACTGGTACTCGGCTGCGGCCCGATAGGCATCGCAATCATTGCGGCACTGCACATGCGGGGCGTCGAAACCATTGTCGCATCTGACTTCTCACCACGACGGCGCGAGCTCGCCACCACGATGGGCGCACATCAGACGATCGACCCTGCGGCGGGTTCACCGTTCGATTCGGTCAAGCCGAAAGTGGTGTTCGAGGCGGTCGGGGTGCCCGGCATCATCGATGACGTCATGCGGCGGGCCCAGCCGGGTACCCGTCTGGTCGTCGCCGGTGTGTGCATGGAAACCGACGCCGTGCATCCGGTCTTCGGGATTGCCAAAGAGATCAACGTGCAGTTCGTTCTCGCTTACGATCCGACAGAATTCGCCGAGTCGCTGCGGGCAATTTCCGAAGGTGACATCGACGTGAGCCCACTGATCACCGGCGAGGTCGGCTTGGACGGAGTCGGGGCGGCGTTCGACGACCTGGCCGATCCCGAGCGGCACTGCAAGATTCTCGTCACGCCGTAGCGTGGCGGCAGTGGACACTGCCATCCCTGACGGCGACCGGTGGAACTCGAACATTCATTACCACGATTTCTTGGTCGACTTGTTGGACAGCGGCGCCCGGGATGTTCTCGACGTCGGTTGCGGCGAGGGCATGCTATGCCGTCGGTTACACGCGACGGGACGCCGCGTCACCGGCATCGATTCGGATCCAGCCAGCATCGAACTGGCGCGTTCGCAATCACCTGCGCCATCCGATGGCGTGACCTATGTGTGCGGCGACTTCCTCACCAACGCCTTTCCACCGTCGTCATTCGACGCGGTGTTGTCTGTGGCCGCCCTCCACCACATGGATCCGGGTGCGGCGCTGAACAAGATGAAGCAGCTACTGCGCCCGGGAGGAACGCTCGCTATCGTCGGCCTGGCCCGCAGTCGGTTCCCACATGACCTGCCCTTCGAAGGGCTTTCCGCCGCGGTGTTCACCTATTACCGGCTCGTCAAGAAGCGCTGGGAGCATCCATCGCCGACGGTGTGGCCCCCGCCGCAGACCTACACCGATATGCGTCGGATCGCTGCGACGATCCTGCCCGGTGCCGTCTACCGTCGGCGCCTGCAGTGGCGCTACTCCCTCGTCTGGCGAGAAGGGTTCGGCCGCTTGGGCCGGCGGCGCCGTGAGCCTGTGAATA